>NZ_CP009129.1:2876850-3196500 GCF_000785555.1 Planococcus sp. PAMC 21323
CAGGTCCTAACCCTGTAATCGCAAACTCAAGTGGTACCGGACCGTTTTGCCACGGTGTACCCGATGCTACGCCTTTGTTTGTTTCATCTGAAATCAGCATGTATTGCTGATCGTCAAAATCAACGAATGAGATGGTTTTTTTACCGAATACTTCTTGAATGCCTTTATGAGCAACTTCGTATTTATCAAAACGTTTAATCCAGTAGTCGAGTGCAGCATCTGTTGGTACGCGGAATGCAGTTTTGTAAATTTCATTCGTGCCGTGCGTTCCTTTCGGAATGTTCGGGAAGTCAAAGAACGTCATATCGGTTCCAGCAGACCCTTTATCATCTGCGAAAAATAAGTGATACGTTTGGATATCGTCTTGGTTAACGGTTTTCTTTACTAAACGCATCCCTAGTACGTATGTGAAAAATTCATAGTTTTTCTCGGCAGAGCTTGTAATAGCAGTTACGTGGTGAATTCCTTTTAATTCATTCATGGGTCATTCTCCTCTTTGATTGTATTTTATCTCGAATTCGAGATATATGATTAAAAAAAATAAACTGTCGTGCATTAAACTATGTTCCGAATTTGTTTCTTATAAATTTATCTTTAAACTATTTATCTTTAATTCAAAGTAATAATACCATGTAGGTTTTTATGTGTCAACAGGTTAGTTTCTCTTTTTTATGAGAAGCTTAATTGAATTGAGTGCTCATCATAACTAAATATAACCTAGCAAAAAGAGAACAGGAAACTGCTCCTATTCTCTTCATATAGCTTGGTAATACAAGTGCTACTGCTACTTACTGGGTACAATAAGACGCACAATAGTGCCTTTCTCGAGTACACTATCTATGTGTATTGAACCGTTGTGAAGTTGAACCAGTTGTTTAGTAATAGCTAATCCAAGTCCCGTTCCACTTGTCACATCTTCAGTGTTAGTACCACGATAGTATCGGTTGAATAGCTTATCTAGTGTTTCTGTTTCCATTCCTACCCCATCATCTTCAATGAGTACGATAAACAAATGCTGCTCAATTGCCGTGATGGAGATTTTAATTTCTGTACCGGATGGATTGTATTTTATCGCATTGGCAATTAAATTGTCGATTATTCGCTGAAACCACTTCGGATCAATCTGCGCACGGATACTTGAAGATGCTGGTTCAAAGTTAAATTTCATATTGGAAGCTGAAGGATCATTGATAAACTGAATAACAATTCGACGGATAAATTCATTTATATCTGTGTCTTCTTTAACCAATGGAAGTGCATGATTTTTTAACCTAAACGTTAACGTAAGCTCTTCCAGCAATTCCATCATATAAGAAGACTTTTCTTTCATGATAGTAGCGAACTTCCTGGTTTCTTGCGTAGACCAAACATATTCGGGAGCTTCAAGCATTTGAGCATAACCCGAAATTGACGATAAGGGTGTTTTTAAATCATGTGATAATCCGCTAATCCAGTCTTCTCGCGTTTTCTCTAACGTTTCTTGTTGCTGTTTGTGAATTTTCAGCGTTATAGTCAAGTCTTCAAGTGTTGCAATCAGGTCTTTATAGAGCCTGTACTTCCTCTTTACTTTTCCTTTTTTATTGACAATAGAGGAACCATTTCTCTGTTGTGATGGTTGTTCGTATCGGCCTTCTCCAAGATTTTGAATCCACTGCATCAAGACTAGTAAGGGCAAGCCAAACTTACGTGCATACCAAAATGTTCCTAACATTAATAAAATGAGTAGAATTAATAAACCTACAATAAGATTTCGATTAGAAAAAGTCGTTTCCCATGCATTGGTTGGAATTTTCTTTACCCCTGCAATAACTGTTTGATTGGAATCTTCATTACTTACTGATGAAAGAAACTGATTTTGATCCTGCAATTCTCCTAATTCTTGTATAGTATATTGACTACTTTTGTTGACTTCACCGTACTCATCCAACACTTGACCTTCTGCGCTAATAAGCTGCATCCAAGCATCTGTTTTAGTTATGCGTTTTTTCATTTCAGCTGATAAACTTAATCTCTTCTGTTGCCAGTCGACTGATGGACTAGCCGCTACAAGTAATTCTTCTGCCAAATTTCTTTGACCATACAATAAAATTAACGGGTCCATATCCATGAGTTCAATTTCCCAATAACTAAAAAACTCGTTTTTTTCAGATACGCCCCACAACCTATCTGTAAAATCCCCCGTAGCAAATTTTGTTTTTAGCGCTTTTGGTGCATTGTAAGAATCAACTATTTCTCCTTCTGTATCTAAAAGAATCAACCAACCACCCTGATTCTCTACTAACTCTTTTAAATCTTTCGCTATAGATTGTTTCTCAGAATCACTAGTTATTCTATTCGTAAAATAACTAGCATTCGCCTTTGATAAATCTGATTGAATTTCATCTTTCGAGAGAGTGAAACCAATAATCCCCCAAATCGTTAAAATCAGGACTAAGAAAAATAGAGACAATAAAAATAATTGAATAAAAAATTGCACAATAAATCGTTTATGTAGATTCATGATTTCCCTCATCTGAAACAAATTTATAGCCAAGCCCTCGGACAGTGATGATAAAATTTGGAGTACTCGGGTTTTTTTCGATTTTCTCCCTTAGCTTTCTAATATGTACCATTACCGTATTGTCTTCACCTAAAAACTCTTCTCTCCAAACTTTTTCATACAGTTGGCTTTTACTGAATAATTGATTGGGGTGTCGGCAAAAAAACAACAATAATTGATATACTTGAGCAGCTAGTTCAACAGGCTGTCCATCAACTTTTACAGTTGCTGATGTCGTATTTACCGTAAGTTGACCGTATTCAAAAATACTTTCGTCAATTTTTAGCGTATTGCCAAGACGTCTTCTAAGATGTGCTTTAATACGTGCAGCAACTTCCAGCGGATTGAAGGGCTTCGTAATATAGTCATCTGCACCTACAGCAAATCCTGAAAGTTTATCCAAATCCGTGTTTCGTGCCGTTAAGAAAAAAATGGATGCATCTGAAATCTCTCGAATAAGCGGACAAATCTCCAAACCACTACGCCCCGGAAGCATGACATCTAGTAAGATCAAATCATAAGATTTTGCCTTACATAGAGCCAAACCCTCTTCTGCTGTGTCTGCTGTATCAATATAAGAGAAATTCTCTTTCTTTAAAATAGTTACTAGCATATGTGAAATAGCTTGTTCATCTTCAACAATTAATAATCGCGGCTCCTTCATCCTGATGCCACCTTCCACTATGGATTCTATAGACAATCATATCATTTGATTAATTAAAAATAGGAGAATTAAGGAAAAATTAAGGTGATGATTCCTTTGCCTTAAGAATTGTCCCTTACACTTAAAACAAACCTCTCGTAGGAGGCAATAAAAATTGGGGGATCTACTATGATAGCAATTGGGAAAAAAGAATTTGTTGATCTGTTCAAAAGCATTAAATCACTTATTATTATCGCTTTACTGCTTGTTACATCTTATTTTTCTGCAAAATACTCAGATATTTTAGGCACTGCTGTTGCTTTGACTGAACAAGAAATGAAAGATGTGTACACAGCGGGACTGGTTTTTTTATTGATATTTTTTGGTCAGCTGTTCGTAACTAGTATTTCACACGACACGATCAACAAAGAAAGTCATGAACGAACGATGCGATTTCTAGTAACGCGTACTTCTCGAGGTCAAATATTATTCGGTAAATTTTCAGGAGTCTGGCTATTTTGGTTTAGTTGTATTTTCGTTTCATTTTTACTAATCAGTATTTTTTCTTCACAATTCCATTTTCTGATTTTCTCTCAGGCGATTGCCTTATTGACCTACCAAATTTCGTTAACTGTCTTATTGTCTGTAGTCATACATAAGCCTTCTATCACAATGTTTTTGGGTGTAATGATCGGATTACTGTACCCAATTTTCAACTTTTGGTTGATGTTAACAACTAACTCGTGGTTTAGTTGGCTAAAGTTTGCAAGTCCTTATTATTACCTTATGGAAACAGACTACTTATTTTTAGTTGTCTTTGTCTTTTCCGCAATGATACTAGCCATTGCATTGCTAGTTTTTAATAGGAGGGAATTTTAATGCACGCAATTCAAACTCAGTTTTTGACTAAAACTTATGGGTCTACTCCTGTAGTTAAAGGCATCAATCTTATTGTAGAGGAGGGTGAAGTTTTTGGTTTTCTCGGTCGAAACGGAGCGGGCAAGTCAACATTTATCAATATGCTAACAGGCATTACACATCCTACAAGCGGAAGCTTTTCTCTTCTTGGCATTGACGGCCCAAATGAAAACGTTAAAAAGCTTGTCGGTGTCATGCCAGACTATTCAACCCTATTTAACTCGATGTCTGCCATCAACCAGTTAAAATACTTATCCTCTCTTTCTGGTGTGCCGGTTTCTAATGCTGACTGCGAACATGTATTAAAACTGGTTGGTCTTGAAGAAACAGGAAAGAAAAAAGTAAGTAAGTTTTCGTTTGGAATGAAGAAAAAACTTGGCATTGCACAAGCCATCATTCACAATCCTAGTTTGATTTTTCTCGACGAACCAACCTCTGGATTAGATGCCGAATCCGCTTTACACATTCATAAATTAATCGTTTCTTTGCAACAGCAAGGAAAGACTATTTTTATGACTTCTCATAATCTAAATGAAGTTGAAAAGATATGTACGACGATAGCTATTATGAAAGATGGAAGTATTGTCAAAAGTGGAACTATAGAAGAACTGCGTGCATTTTATCGTTCAACAATAACTGTAGAACTAAAACACGAACTTATTCCGCCCAGTGAAGCTACGAAGTTAGATACATGGTTAGAAACTGTGGGTTCAGAACTTCAACAAACTTCTTCTACTACAACTATTACGGTTAGCAGTGAACAAAAAATCGCCGAAATCATTCGTGCTTTCACTCATTGCCAAGTGGATATTTTAAGAGTAGGGGTTAGCGAGCTATCTTTAGAAGAAATGTTTCTAGCTGAGTAATATAAAATCTGAAAGGAGGAAGCATGGTGAATGAACTTTTATCTCCACTGTTAATCACATTAGCGTTAGCAGCACAATATTTTTTATCTTCTCGTAACAGTAAATACTTAGGATTTATTGTTCCAACCCTAGTTATTGGTGTTTTAACATGGATGCTGCTCACTAATTTAATCGGAAGTTTGCTCTCGTATACCATAATCGTATTGATTCTATTCGTTTTCCTCCTCGAACAATGGTTTAACGGGCGCAAAACTCTTCATAGAACTACACAAAAAAGGTAGATAAATTTAAAAGGACGTTATGAGTTAACTAATTCGCTTAACCAACAAAACCAGCAATCTCAATTGATGAGATTGCTGGTTTTTACTGTCATATGAAGTAAGAATAGAAAGTTTTTTCTGTTCTCTTCAATACCGATTAATTACTCTACTTTCTCGCCTTCATTCAACCGATCCAATATCGTAATGGTTTCCGACAATTGGTTATTAAAAATTTTCTTCGCTACATCCAATAAGTCGATAATTATGGGATCGCGCAAAGAATAAATGACCCGGTTTCCTTCTTTGCTGCCGGTAACAATGTTTTTTGACCGCAAAACGGTTAATTGTTGCGAGACGGCCGAGCCTTCGCTTTCGGCAAGTTGCTGGATTTCGTTTACGCTTTTATTGCCGTCCGCCAAAATTTCTAGAATTCGGATGCGAAGTGGATGCGCTAAAGCTTTGAAAAACTCGGCTTTAAACTGTTGCATGGCCATGTCCAAAATAAGTTTCTTCCTCTCTATCACGGTTTTACGGACTTTCCGTTTTTTTGTAATCCAGACCCGCTGAAAGTGCGGTGCATTCTTTAAATGCAAAATGTTGACACCCTAAGCATTTGTTTCGGTCCAGTTGTTCTAATGAAAAATCAATGGCTTCTCCAGTATGCTCGAAGAAATGCCCTTCTCCAGTATAATCATATAAACCTGTTTTTTTCACGATACTTAACGGATGCGGATTCATTCCCGAAAAGATTACCGTTCCATGTTTTGAAAAATCTTTTACAATACTTGATAAATACGCTTCACCCGTCGCATCCATAAATGGCACTTTGCCCATTCGTAACAACAAGACATTAGGTTTGTAGTTTATGGTGCGCATAATCGACTGTTCGAAGGTTTGTGCTGACCCAAAAAATAACGGACCTTCGATATTAAATATACTAATTTGTGGACAGTCCCGACTATTCGTTACGCGGTGAGTTTCGACTCGTTCGTTTTTATGTTTTGGGTCTGGCAATGCTTTTGCGATGACCAATTGTTCACTCATTTGTTTTACAAATAAAATCACAGCAGCCAATAACCCTACTTGTACCGCAACGGTCAAACTGACAAAAACCGTTAACAAGAACGTCACGAGTAAAACGAGTGAGTCTGCCGTTTTGGTTTTCATCAAAGAAACAAACACACGTCGCTCACTCATATTCCACGCAACAATCATCAGCACAGGTGCCATACTGGCTAGTGGAATAGCTGAAGCGTAGGGCGCGAACAATAATAGAACGAGAAGTACCACAAGCCCGTGTATAATTCCCGAAAACGGTGAAACCGCTCCGTTTTTAATATTTGTAGCAGTTCTTGCAATGGCGCCTGTTGCGGGAATTCCGCCAAAAAGTGGCGTGACCATATTGGCAATTCCTTGTCCGATCAACTCTCGATTGCTATTGTGCTTAGTACCGGTCATGCCATCTGCTACAACGGCAGATAACAAGGATTCAATTCCTCCGAGCATCGCAATGACAAACGCAGGGCCTATTAGAAGCTGCACGCGCTCCCACGTAATTTCGGGAAAATGAAATGCTGGCAGCTTGTTTGAAATTTCCCCAAACGCCGATCCAATAGTTGCTACTTCACTTGGGAAAAAGGCTGTTGCTGCGACAGTAGAAACCAATAAGCCAATAAGCGGGCCTGGCACTTTCGGCAACATTTTTGGCGTCAAAATAACGGCAACTAAACAAATGACAGCTGTCACTACACTATATAAATTGATTGTATCGATTCGGAGGAATAGCTCTTTTACGTTCATTAGGAAGGATTCGTGTTTTTCAACATCACGTAACCCTAAAAAATTCGCAATTTGACCTACGAAAATAAGGACAGCAATTCCCGACGTAAAGCCGATTGTGACGGGTCGTGGGATATACTTGATCAACGACCCTAGTCTGAAAATCCCCATTAATAAAAGCAGTATTCCAGCTAAAAATCCGGCGATCAGTAAGCTTTCGTAACCATACGTCAGCACAATGGCAAACAAGATGGGTATAAATGCACCAGTTGGACCCCCAATTTGAAATTTCGAACCACCAAACAACGAAATCAATATCCCGGCAATAATGGTAGTATAAATGCCATACTCGGGATCTACACCAGAAGCAATGGCAAACGCCATGCCGAGTGGAATCGCAATAATACCCACGACTAGCCCCGATAACAAATCTTTCTTAAAGCTGTCGACTGAATAACCCGCATATCTTCCTGTGAAAATCGACTTCTTTTTCATGTAAGGACCTTCTTCTTCGAATTATAGTATATCTGATTATTTGAATATATTATAATTCAAATATAAACCGTTTGTTCTTTGTTGTCAAAGTTGGAATGATGGACAAGCCCTACACGTTTGTTTCGTTCAGACAACAAAAAACCGCCCCACCGTCATCTTCATGACAGGTTAGGGCAGTTTTAATGCGATATATAGTGATGGATGAAATGTTCATTCTTAAATTCAATTTATCTAATTTATGGTTACTTATTTCTTAACGGTTCAAATGCATTCGTCCAAGCATTTACTTGATCCAGTAAAGTTGTCACCGATTTCTCGTGCAGATCGGCCGGTTTAAACTCACTCATTTTCACAAAATCTGTGAAGAGCGACATCGCCGGATGCGTTCTAACGGTAGCCACTTGCAGCTCAGCTAATATAATACGCAATGCTTCAGCTGCACGCACCCCGCCTGATGAACCGTAGCTGACGATTCCAGCTGCTTTATTATTCCATTCTGGATATAAATAATCGATGGCGTTTTTCAAAGCAGATGTTACCCCGTGGTTGTATTCCGGACAAATAAACACATAGCCGTCCAGCTCTTTAATTTTTTTAGCCCACGGAATCGCTTCAGGGGTTTGATAATCTTGACTGTACGCAGCTGAAACAGGCTCTGCATACATCGGCAAATTAAATTCAGCCAAATCAACCACTTCGTATTCAGCATCTCCGCGTTTGTCTGCAATGTTTTTTACCCATTGTGCTACTTGCAAGCTATTGCGTCCTGGTCTTGTACTGCCTGTAATAATCCCAATCTTCGTCATGAATCGTTTCCTCCTCAAATTGTGATCCTACTTTAGCTCTGTGAACCTTCACTCTTTGATGCCTCTTCATCATAAGGGAAAAAGACAGGCATTTCAATTAAATAGACAGATTATTCAACCACTTAAATACGGTAGACTGTCACCAAATTAAAACCCCTCTAGTAAATAAAATTGATATAGTAGAAAGCACTATCTTGTTTTTTATTTATCCACTAAGATTATAAAAGATGTTAGAGAGCGTAAAATATCTTGTGTAAATGAATAAATAGAAAAAGGAAGACCTTTTCTTGTAGAATTAAGTCACCACAACCAATTCACAGAAAAGAGGCCTTCCCTATGACTCAGTTTACAACAGATATTATGCAAGCTCTAGTAAAAAAAGAAGACATCTCCGAAGTTTTCCGTAAGCACCTGGAGACGGCGGTCAATACGCTCCTCCAAACAGAACTTACAGCTTTCCTGGATTACGAAAAATACGACCGCATCGGTTTCAATTCCGGCAACTCACGCAACGGTGTCTACACGCGGACACTCCATACGGAGTATGGGGATTTGGAGCTTTCGATGCCACGGGACCGGAACGGCGAATTCAACCAACAGACGGTCGCTCCGTACAAGCGCTCAAACGATACGCTGGAAGCCTTCGTTATTCATATGTTCCAAAAAGGCGTGACGATGTCCGAAATATCGGATTTGATCGAGAAGATGTACGGTCATCATTACACGCCACAAACCATTTCTAATATGACGAAAGTGATGAGCGAACAGGTCGAAGCGTTTAAATCTCGTCCATTAGATCAGCGCTATGCTTGCGTCTATCTCGATGCAACTTACATTTCTCTCAAGCGCGACACGGTCTCGAAGGAAGCTGTCTATATTACTGTTGGCATCCGAGAGGACGGCTCAAAAGAAGTGTTGGCCTATACAGTGGCCCCTACGGAATCCGCATTCGTTTGGGAAGAAGTCCTGTTGGACTTGAAAGAGCGCGGTGTCGAAGAGGTGCTTTTGTTTATCTCCGACGGCTTGAAAGGCATCACTGATCGCATCTTTTCGGTCTTTCCCGATGCTCAATATCAGGCGTGCTGCGTCCACCTGTCGCGTGGTATCCGACACAAAGTTCGCGTCACCAATCGCAAGGAAATTCTTGATGATTTCAAATCGGTCTATCGGGCAGAGAACCGGGAACTGGGTGAAAAAGCGTTGAAAGTCTTTGTCGATAAATGGAAAACGGCCTATCCCAAAGTGACGAAATCGTTGGAAGCGAATCCCTATATTTTCACCTTCTACAGTTTCCCAAAATCCATTTGGCGAAGCATCTATTCGACGAACCTGATCGAATCGTTCAACAAGAACGTAAAGAAATACAGCAAACGCAAGGAGCAATTTCCGAACGAAGATTCCTTAGATCGCTTCTTGGTTTCCCAATTTGAAATCTATAACCAGAAATTCTCCACCCGTTGCCATATCGGATTCGATCAAGCCCGTGCAGAGCTGGCTGAGATGTTCAAGCAATCTTAATGGATATACATACAAGAAAAGGATTTACTTATTTACACATAATTCTTGACGCTCTCAGATGTTAAATACTAACTTAAAGTTATAATAAATAGACAAATAAAGTGAACACGCTGCTTTACACTTATAAACTGAAAGGAGGTCTACAGTTTTGAAAAATTTTATAGACAAATCTCAACATCCTGTTTTAGCTTCTACTGAAATACTCGACTTGATACAAGATCCTATTTTTTTAATAGCTGAAGATCACGAGACGTTTCGTTATGTTTACGCAAATCCAGCCGCTTGCAACATCCTTTCTCTTCAAAAGACCGATATCGGAAAAAAATTAGAAGAAGTCTTATCATCTGCACATATCCCGCTTTACTATTATCGAAAAGTCCAATCTTCAACAACTAAAATAGAAGTTACTGAAACGATTCGAACAGAAGATGGCTCTATTCTTGGAGATATTATGCTTAATCCCATCCTGTCAGACGGTGGGCAGTGCATTTATATTTTAGTTACCATTAAAGAGTTAACAGAACTGAAAAAAACTGCCCTCCTTTTAGAAGAAAGTGAACAGCGCTATCAATCTTTAGCGGAAAACCATCCGTATGGTATTTTTGAATTCGACGCAAATGGACATTTAAAGAGCGGCAATATCGGAACAGAAACAATTACCGGCTACTCTGCGGAGGAATTGCTAGAAACATCGTTCTTATCGATGATTGTTTCGACCGAAATCGAAAAAATTCGACATCATTTTTACGAAACTTTACACAACAATCGACTTGAACGTTATGAATTTGCCTACCGTCATAAAAATGGCAAGCTCTTATATCTTCAAGCTACAAATATACCGATACTGCTCGATGGAAAATTGGTGGGCATGCATGCCGTAGTGACCGATATAACGGAAGTCACCTACGCGAAAAAGAGTTTAAATGAAGCTAAAGAAAAGTTAGAAATCTATTGGAAAAATTCAGCTGTCCCGATTTTTTACATCGATGCTAAGGGAGATATATTAAGTGCAAATCCTGCATTTGAAGAAATATTTGGTTTTACTGAAGAAGAAATGATCAATAAAAAAGGATCCATTATCCCTCAAGAGATGAAGCCTGCTCAAATGGCCATGTTAAAGCGAATTCTTCAAGGAGAAACGATTGAATCACACGATACCGTTCGTATAACCAAGTCAGGGAAATTACTGAATATCATCTCCTCTTACTCCCCTGTCCGGAATGAAAAAAAAGAAGTAGTAGGCGCAACCATTATATCTAAAAATGTAACAGAGCTTAAAAAAGTGGAAAAAGAACTTCAGAAAAGCCAGGAAAAATATCGACTAATTACAGAAAGCACATTAGATATTATTACGTTAATCAATCTTTCTGGACACATTGAATATGTCTCCCCTGCCAGCGAAAAAATTCTAGGGTTTCCGGATCACGTATACATTGGAAAGCTCTTTACTCAAAATATCCATCCAGAAGATACCTTCAAGTTAATAGACAACGTAACTGCTTTGATTAATGGAGAAAAACCTACTGCACTCGACGTTCGTTACTTGCACTGTGATGGTCATTATATTTGGATGGAAGTTTCTCCTACCCCCGTTTATTCAAATGGAGAAATGACTCAATTATTTACACTCGCTCGAGACGTGACAGAACGAAAAAGACTGCAAAGTGATATTGCTAAAATGGCGTTTCATGATCATTTATCCGGCATACCAAATCGCCGCAGTTTTGACGACAAATTAGAAAAAGCGGTTCTTCAAGCAACTCGGACAAATAAAAAAATCGCTGTTTTAATGCTAGATGGCCGTAAGTTCAAAAAAATTAACGATCAATTTGGTCATGATGTAGGAGACGCTGTCATTAAAGAAATGGCTACCCGGCTACAAGCCTCGATTCGTCCTGGTGATACCGCAGCCCGATTAGGTGGAGATGAAATGGGGGTTATTCTACCTGACATCGACTCTTTGGACATTGCAATTGCTACTGCCGAACAAATTCTCAAGTCCTATGAAGCGCCCGTTTTCTTTAACGGCCACAAAATCACAATGGGGGCAGGCATTGGTATTTCTTTATACCCGGATGACGCTGTTAATGAAAAACAACTGATCAAACACGCAGATTTAGCTTTATATGAAGCAAAAAAAGCCGGTCGTGACACTTATCGTGTTTATGAAGAAGGTCAGAGATAACTCGATGCAAAACGACCGCTTAAACGAACAAGCTCACCCTTTTAAGAGGATGAGCTTGTTTTTATGACGTCCTCAGAAATCTACAAATATACCCGTTCATTGTATAATACAAATCAAGGAGGCTGATTGGAATGATTCGGATATTAGCGGTTGATGACGATATACATATGTTGAGTTTCATTGCAGCTGAGCTTCGGCAAGCTGGTTATGAAGTCGTAGAGGCCACTTCAGGCGAAGAGGCCTTGGATATATTAGAAGATGAAATCATGGATTTAGCTGTGGTAGATGTGATGATGCCGGGCATTGATGGTTTTGAACTGACGCGAATTGTTCGGACCGAGTACGATCTTCCGGTTATTTTGTTGACAGCTAGGCATCATATTGAAGATAAAGAGCGCGGATTTTTAGCAGGTTCAGATGATTATTTGGTTAAACCTTTTGAAGCGAAGGAATTGTTATATCGCGTTAAAGCCATATTGCGTAGATACGATCATCCTGAAGATGATTTGCTTGTTATTGGCTCTGTAAGCATTGACTTGAAAAGCTATGAAGTAAAATCACCCAATGGCATCTTGTTTATTCCATTAAAAGAATTTGAGTTACTGGCTTTAATGGCATCAAAACCGCGACAAGTGTTAAGTCGCGACTTGATCATTGAGAACGTTTGGGGAATTGACTTTCAAGGGGACGAACAAACCATTAACGTTCATGTAAAACGACTTCGTCAACGACTTGAACGTTTCGCGCCTGATGTGAAAATCGTTACGGTGAGAGGTGTGGGGTATAAACTGGAGGTTGTCACATGAGTCTTTACGTCAAATTCATTTGGTTTACCTTTGCTACTATGTTGATCAGCAGCACCATCGCCTTTTTCGGGATGAATGCTTATTACCATAGCCAGTTAAAAGGAGAAAACAACGATAAAAACATGGCCATCGCCCAATCATTCGCTAATTTCTTGGATGATATTCCTGCAGACGAGACACGTGATGCATTGATGACGTTAGGCGATGCTGGCTATCAACTTTATGTAACCGATGGTGAAACAGTCGAACGCTATGGCGGCGACTACCGAGACGAGACGATCAATCCTTCGGAAGTTCAACAAGTATTAGACGGGGCGGAATTTAACGGCATACGCGACTTTCCTAGAGAAACCTTTGTGACCGGCTTTTTTGCGAATGAACTAAAAAATACGGTCGGCGTTCCTGTTAGACTCGATGGCAAACCGCATGCCTTGTTTATGCGACCAAATATCGGATTGTTGTTCCAAGAGCTTCATTTGTTATTTGGCGGTCTAGCCGTTGCCATCATATTATTGAGTTTTATTGGCATGCTAGTCGTTGCGAGGTTACTGATTCAACCAATTACCAAATTAACTGAAGCGACTGAAAAAATGGCAACAGAAACATTCGATGTCCCACTGGCCATTCACCGGAAAGATGAAATTGGCCGTCTCGCAGATCAATTTTCTACGATGCGTTCACGAATCGAGCAATCTACTTTAAAACGAAAAGAATTTGTTCACAATGTGTCTCACGATATTCAGTCACCACTTCATACAATTCAAAGTTATTTAGCTTTGCTTCAAAAAGAAGGCATCGGTAAAGAAGAAAAAGAACAGCACATGGCAGTTATTCAAGATGAAACGACCCGCTTGTCTTTATTGACGAAACAATTGCTCACCTTAGCGTCCTTTGATGCGGAAGCTGCTGAGTTGGTTGAAACGGTGTCTGTCGACCAACAGCTTCAGCAAACTTTGTCGCATTTACGTTATGCTTTTGAAGAAAAAGAACTTGGCATCTCGGCACAACTCGCTGAAGGAAGAGTCCAAGGAAACGGCGTCCTTCTTCAGACAGTGTGGGAAAATTTACTGACCAATGCGATCAAATACAGTGAACCTGGTAACTCCATTGAAGTTCGATTGACGACAACTGAAAATCACGTAGTCTTGGACTTGCAGGATGAAGGCATCGGCATGTCATCAACTGAAGTGGAACACGCTTTTGACCGTTTTTACCGGGCAGATCAAGCACGTACACGTTCGACAAAAGGATCTGGTCTTGGACTCGCGATTGTAAAAGAAATTATCGAATTACATGACGGAACCGTCAAAATTTCCAGCACGATTGGTGAAGGTTCGACTGTTCAAGTTACACTTCCACGTATCTAGATTTTATATAGCTGTACGCAAACGTTTTTTATGACGTTTGCGTACAGCTTTTTTATTTTTATTTTCATTCCAGCCATATACATCACTAGTTATTTTGGAATGTTACCCTTCGTTCACGTTCCGTTCATGTTGACAGCTTATAGTAAAGTTATCAAAGAAACCGGAGGCGTTACCATGAACATCGCATGGAAAGAAATTAAAAAAAATAAAGTACGATTTGCCATTTTAGGTTCGATTGTTTTTCTCGTTAGTTTATTGACGTTTATCATATCAGGACTAGCGAATGGCTTGTCACAAGACAATGCTGCGCTTGTTAAAGATTTACCAGACGGTCAGTTTTACATGGCCGAAGATGCAGAAGGTACGCATAACTTGTCTCGAATCGATTTAGAAGTTCAAGATCAAACCTTGGCAGAAACAAAAGATGCAGTTGCCTTATCGATTCAAATGGGCTTTTTAAATGATGAAGATGACAAACAACGCAGTGTGGCATTTGTCACGACGACGGATTCCCCACTGTTTGAAGA
The DNA here is from genome assembly GCF_000785555.1 of Planococcus sp. PAMC 21323. Lineage (NCBI taxonomy): Bacteria > Bacillati > Bacillota > Bacilli > Caryophanales > Caryophanaceae > Planococcus > Planococcus sp. PAMC 21323. The sequence continues at coordinate 2,891,560 of NZ_CP009129.1, forward strand.
TGTAAAAGCTGGTGAAGTTGTACTCGATCGTTCTTTAGAAGAAGCCGGCATAAAAGTTGGCGATACTTTGACGAATGATCAATTTAGCGGAGAGTTTGTGGTTAAAGGGTTTGCGGAGCAGCAAAAATACAGCCACGCACCCGTTGCATTTATCAACATGGAAAACTACAAAGAAATATACCGTACGGATGAAATGCAATTGATGTTCGTCCCTGAAAGTGACGAGTACCCAACCATTGCAGGTCTCGAATCTTATACAAACAAAGAGTTTCTTTCAGCTATTCCAAGTTATAGCGCTGAACAACTCTCACTTAACATGATTGTTTGGTTTTTAGTAGTTATCAGTGCCCTATTGTTTGCGATTTTCTTCTATATGATGAACGTTCAAAAAATTGGCTTGTATGGTATTTTAAAAGCGATCGGTGTGAAAACAAGTACCTTGTTTAAAATGATGTGGACGCAAATGTTCTTTATTACGACCATCGCGCTTGTATTCTCCATTACGTTGAGCCAATTATTCAATCAATTCGCACCAGCAGGAATGCCGTTTAGCTTAACCGCTACCGTAACAATTCAATTGTCGATTGTGTTTTTAGTTATTGGCTTTATCGGTGCTACTTTATCTGGTATCCAAATTAAAAAAGTCGAACCATTACAAGCAATTCAACAAGGAGAGGTTTAATATGACGATTTTTGCAGCTCAAGAAGTACGAAAAACGTTTATAAATGGTGAAGTCGCAGAAGAAATATTAAAAGGAATCGACTTGTCTCTTCAAGAAGGTGAAATCACAGCGCTTGTCGGCGCTTCCGGTTCTGGTAAAAGTACATTATTAACCATTGCAGCAGGATTACAACCAACATCAGATGGTCAAATTGTTTTTAACGGACAAAACATGACCGATATGTCTTCTGAACAAATTCGGAAAATACGAGCTAGTGAGTTCGGATTTGTTTTCCAAGCAGCTCACTTAGTGCCGTTTCTAACGGTAGAAGAACAATTATTGCTTATGCTTGATGTAGCTGGAACTAAATTGTCGAAAAAACAGCAAAAACAAGAAGTTGGCGAATTGCTTGGACAAGTCGGTATGAATCACCGAAAAGATGCTTATCCGGCTTCCTTATCCGGCGGTGAGAGACAACGGGTTGCTATTGCCCGGGCAATAATCCACAAACCGAAAATGTTGTTTGCCGATGAACCTACTGCAAGTCTCGACTCAAAACGATCAAAAGAAGTAATGACTCTGATCCATGATTTGACGAAAACTTTACGCATTACAACGTTAATGGTGACGCATGACGAAGAAATGCTGTCGTATGCGGATCACGTCGTTACGATGAAAGATGGATTAGTGAGTTAATCTATAAAAGATAACAAAGAAGGACGTTGCTAAAATAGCTGCGTCCTTCTTTTTCACTGTCTCTGTCACTTTTAAAGAACACCTATCTCTTCATTAGTTTGAAAATTAAGCAGTCGGGAATAGCTTAGTTATTACAATAAATAGTTTTGACGAGAGGGTGTATACAATGGATATTATTGAACGAGTGATTCAATTGGCAAATAAGAACGTTGACGAAGGCGGACGACCCTTTTCATGCATCATTACGCGCGGGGATGAAATTATTGCTGAACGCGCAAATCAAGTGGCTCAAACAAACGACCCTACCGCACATGCAGAGACGCTTGCAATTCAAGATGCCTGCAAAAAGTTAGGCACTGAACACTTAACAGATTGTGAAATTTATATTTTGGCTAGCCCATGTCCTATGTGCTTAGGCGCTATGTATTACTGCAGCCCTAAAAAAGTAACGTATATCACGACAAGGGAAGAATACAAAACTTATTACCGTGATGACCGTAAATATTTTGAGCTAGAAAATTTTTACGATGAATACCCAAAATCAGTTGAAGATCGCCGCTTGCCTATGGAGCAACTAGATCACGCTGACAGACTTGATCCCTACAAACGTTGGAATGAAAAACACGGGACGAAAAAAGCCTGACCAACTGTCCTAGTCTGCACATACTAGATTATACTGATGAAAAGATGGATGACTTCTAATAGTCATCCATCTTTTTTTAGTTGAGCTATAACTTTCGTAACATCGTTCCGATCAATACGATTGCTCGTGTTGATAGCTCCCAACATCCTCCCTAATTGAGCTACTTCTTGCTTCCCCCATGACCATTCTGAGGTTTGTCTTTTTTTCTATCGACTAAAAACCAGATTAAATACCCGACAAGACCCAAAATAACAATTAAAGACGCGATTGGTTGAAATTCAATCGGTAAAACAAACGTTAATAATGTAGCTATGAAAATTAATGGCAGCATAACAACAAAATACACTTTCACTTTCTTATTTTTGAAACTCATATCAAATCGATTCACGGCTACTTCCCCCTTATTATCGTTACAACGTACTTTCTTCATTAACACTTCATCACGCAAACCCCATCAATTCTTTTACTTTTTCTTTATTTTCCTTTGACGTGACCATTTCAAGCAGTTCAAAAGCCACATCAAACGCCGTTCCTGGGTTGGAAGAAGTAATAATATAGTCCTCACAAACAATTCGCTGATCCATCACTTGTACACCGTATTGTTTTAATTGATCGCGTCGTTTGCTTGTTGGGTGATCGTAAGTGGTAGCTTGTTTGTTTTCTAAAATCCCACTGTGTGCCACCATTAATGCCGCGACACAAATCGAAGCAATCGGTTTTTTGTGCGCATCAAAATAACGCACGACTTCTTGAAAATCTTCACTAAATGCGTCTTCATAAAATCCTGCTTCTTCAAAACCGCCAGGAATCGCTAACGCATCAAACTCTTCTAATGATATATCACTTAGCTGCTGCTCTGGAATCACTTGAAAGTTCCACGTACATTGTAATTGGGGATGCTTTCCGACAGTCACCACGTCTGTAGAGCCGTCACCTTCCCACTTGTTCCACCCCATCACATCCGTAAAGACACTCGCTTCAGAAGCTTCAAATCCATTAGCTAAGAGTAATAATATCTTTGTCATCGAATCTCTCCTTTATATTAGATTTTATAGGATCGTTAGGTTTTCACAAATGCCTTTCAAAAAGAAAAAATGACCTGAAATATACACTCGTATACTTCAAGTCATCTTATCAAACTAATTTATCCCTCAATCACAATCTTAGGCTTTCGTACAAGCGCCATAATACCAGCAATCAGGTAGAAAATACCTGCTAAAATACCGGCTCCACCTGTTACAAACGAGACGATTACCGCAGTAGCAATTAGGATAATCCCCGCTACTACAGGCTTTTTGTTTCCTTTAAGTAAAACCATTGCCACAATTCCTAAAATTACTGCGACTACTGAAGCAACCGCAAGAAACCATCCTCCAGTGCCCAGCATATTCAGCATTTCATCCAAATCGCCCATACCTATTTCAGGGGTTTCTGCGGCCATTTCATTAAACGACTCTTCCATAATTCCTCTGTTGTTTTGAAGCCAAATCATTATACCTCCAATGGCTGCGATAAATACAAAACCTAGCGCACCAATGATTGTTAAGACTACTTCTGCTGTTCGTTTCATATTCTTCCTCCTCAAATTTCGTTTATTGTCCTGCGATGTCGCGCTTAGTGAATGCTGTCCATGCTGCTCCTAAAAACACAATAAAGTAAACAAGGAGCACCACAACTGAAAACGTTAAGGTCATGTCCTCATTGATCGGCATACCACCAGCCATATACTGTTTTAAATTAGTATTGGCAAATAAAATATATTTAGCCCAATCATATTGTGCGAAAAATACAACAATCGTATTACCTGCCATCATTAAGAAGATCGCCAGTCCAATTGCCATACCACTACTTCTAAAAATTGCCGAAATCATAAATGCGAACGTCGCCATCATGACTAAAGTGACCAAGCTGTACCCGTATGCTTCAACAATTTCACCAAGCACACCTACTTGAACAAAGCCTTCTATTTGTTGCTGAACTAATGATGGATTTAAGCCATTTAATCCGAACAATACGGCTCCTGTCATCCAAGAAGTTACCAATAAGAATAAGAGCAATGTAAGTGCAAAAACCAATACGGATACATATTTTGAGAATAAAATCTTTGTTCTTGAAATGGGACGAATCAATAATAACTTTATTGTACCCCATTTAAACTCGTTTGATATGATTCCAGCTGCCACGACAATGGTGAACAAGCTGATTAATGACGAAAGGAAACTGTTTTCTAGTACATACTCCCAGCCGTCATAAGGTGCAGGTTTAATATCATTTTCTAAATAGTAGTTATTTTCTTCAATCATCGGTTGATTTATGCTTTGGATAAATTCATCATTTTCCATCTCAGCGGTTAGCTGCGCATTTTCTTCTTGAAGCTCTGCTTGCCAATTGTTTCCGTATTCTTTAAAGTCTGATTCCGTGCCCATGTATTTTGTTAACAGCCCGCCACCAACTGCGATTGCAAAAATGGCGATAAACATAACCCACGTTGATTTTTGAGCATATAATTTTATTTGTTCGTTCCAGATTAAGTTTAAGAAATTACTCAATGGTATTCTCTCCAATCAAGTCAAAGAATTTATCCTCTAGCGTCGCTTGTAGCACACGAACGCCATAAATGTTGATCCCTTGTTCTACAAGTTTCTTCAAAATAGCCGGGATTTCTTCACGTTTAACCGACATCGACAGTTCTTTAGCGGTTATTCCGATTTTGTTTGCTAATTGTGTTTCCAAATACGTTTTAGCAGGTGCTAGCGGTTCTGCTTCGATATAAACTTCATGTAATGTTTCTTCAGTTTCAACGCTCTGCACGTTTTCAATCGCAACCAATTCACCATTTTTAATAATGCCGATCCGGTCGCACATTAATTCGATTTCCGAAAGCAAATGACTCGAAACAATAACTGCCACATTTTCTTTTTCCGCTAAATTGCGTATGTATTTACGAATCTCCCGAATACCCGATGGATCCAAACCGTTCGTTGGCTCATCTAGTATTAATATCGATGGACTGTGCAACAACGCTTGCGCAATTCCGAGACGTTGGCGCATACCTAGTGAATACCGCCCTGCTTTTTCATGAATTGCGTTGCCTAAACCGACAAGTGAAACCACTTCGTTCATGCGGGCTTCCGTCACACCTTTGACCATACGCGCATAATGCTGCAAATTTTTCCAACCACTTAAAAATGGATACATCTCCGGATTTTCGACGATTGCGCCCACGTGCTGAATCGCATTCTTAAAGTCAGTCTTGATGCTTTTTCCTTCAATCAGTACATCGCCTTCTGTAATATCGATCAATCCGACCATCATGCGGATCGTTGTTGTCTTACCCGCTCCGTTCGGTCCTAAAAACCCAAATACTTCTCCTGCTTTGATCTCAAAATCCAATCCTTTAATAATCGGCTTTTTCCCGATCGTCTTTTTCAAATTAACCAATTGCATGGCTGATTTAGACATAAACTCGCCTCCATAAATTATGTTTCCCCCTAACTTTACGAACGAGAAAAGAGAAAGTTCCTATAAATGGGAAATGAGATAAAACATCAAAAAGTTAATAAAAAAATTCTGCCGATTTTCGTCATCGGCAGAATTTTTTATGCGCTCTTCAGTTTTATTGTTCGAGTATCTCTTCGATTTCATTTTTTATAACGGATACTTGAGGTCCATAGACAACTTGAACTCCCGTTCCGTTCATAATGACTCCTTTACTGCCAGTCGCAGGAAACGCGTTTTTCTTTACCAGTTCCGGGTCTTTAACCGTTACACGCAGTCGTGTCGCACAGTTATCAAGGTCTACAATATTCCCTTTTCCTCCAAATGCGTCGATGATTGTATGCGGACGGCTCTTTTGCGAATCAACAGCCACTTCATCTACTACAACTTCATCTGTTTTTTCATCTTCACGTCCTGGAGTTTTAAAGTTAAATTTCTTGATCAATCATCGTCCATGAAAGTGTCTGGACTGGCAAACCGCCACCGAAGCCTTTGAAGAAGAACTGTTGCACTTAATTTGACAAACTACCACAAAGAAAAAAAGAGTACCTCCCGTTTATTCAGGATTTTATAAATCTCATTTTCATCCCAAACTTATGGAGGTACTCCTTTTAAATTTTTCAACGCTCTACTACAAGAGGTGAAAGTTTTGTTTCGTGATTAAAAATCTTAAAAGTATTTCGCAGCCATTTTCTTCGCAACTTCTACTTTTTCTTCTGTCAATTCTTTCATTGGCTGACGGCAATAACCTGCGTCTACGCCTTTTTCTTTCAAAATTTCTTTTAATGTTTGGTAAAGGCCGTTGTTTAACAGCTCTGTGATGAAATCGTTTGTTTCGTGTTGGATTTCACGCGCTTTGGCAATTTCGCCTTTGTTTGCCAGCTCATAAATTTCACGCGCGCGTTGTCCGTTAACGTTAAACGTACTCCCAATCGCACCATCTACTCCAAGAACAGCTGCGGATAAAAGCATTTCATCAAATCCAGCATAAAGTAATTTATCCGGGAATGTTTTTCTCATGCGCTCTAATAGATAGAAGTCACCCGCTGTGAATTTCACACCGATGATTTTTTCATTTTCAAATAGCTCTGCAAATTGATCAATGCTAATATTTACGCCAGTTAAGAATGGAATTGAGTAAATGATCATTTTATTGTCTACTGAATTGATAATGGTGTTGTAGTAGTTTTTGATTTCTTCAAAATCAAACTTATAGTAAAACGGTGTAACGGCAGAAAGTGCATCATAGCCTAAATCAGTTGCGTATTTAGCAAGCTCAAGAGATTCTTTCAAGTTGACTGATCCGACTTGTGCGATCAACTCGACTTGATCTTTTACTTCGTCTTTTACAATGCGGAAAATCTCTTTCTTTTCTTCAGTAGAAATCATGAAGTTTTCCCCTGTACTGCCGTTTACGTATAAACCATCTACTTTTGTTACATCTAAATTGTATCGAATAATTTCACGTAATCCTTTTTCGTTGATTTCTCCGTCTTTATCGTAAGAAACCATTAACGCTGTAAATAAACCTTTCATCTTATAACCGCTCCCTTTATCATAATGTGTTCTATTTGTTGAGACTTGAGACAAAACGTTTTGTGATTTCTCGTGGTCGTGTAATAGCTGACCCAACGATGCAACCGTGAGCGCCGTAAGCCATCGCTTGTTCAAGCTCTTCTGGACGCCAGTAACCGCCTTCTGCCATTATTGGGGTGTCTACCGCTTCAGTAAGAGATTTGATCAACTCCGTATTTGGAAGCACTGCGTTTTTCGTGTATTGTGTGTAGCCAGAAAGTGTTGTGGCAACTAAGTCAAAACCAAGCACACTTGCTTTGACACCTTCTTCAAAGGTTGAAATATCCGCCATTAATAACACATCCGGAAATGCATGTCGGATTTCTGCGTAAAATTCATCCAAGCTTTGGCCGTTTGGTCTTAGCTGATTTGTTGCATCAAGAGCAACGATTTCTGCTCCCGATTTCACTACTTCTTCTACTTCTTTTAACGTCGCTGTGATAAATACGTTGCTGTCGTCGTAATCGCGTTTTACAATACCAATGACTGGCAAGTCGACCCGTTCTTTTATAGCACTGATGTCTTCATAGCTATTCGCTCGAATGCCGATAGCTCCACCTTCTTGAGCTGCTACTGCTAGTCTAGACATGATGTACGAACTATGTAGCGGTTCGTCTTCTAGAGCCTGACACGAGACAATGAGCCCACCTTTTAGTTTTGCTAGTAATGACTGTTTATCCATAATGACTACTCCCTAATATTCAATAATGTAAAATTCGTACTCAATCAATACAGTTTACTGGATGTGTTTTCTGAGATTTTTAATTGTACGGCTTTTGCTTCTTTTACATTTTTCATCGCTAACCCTGTACAGATCAAATCAATTAAATACAGCTGAGATATTTTCGAAACTAATGATCCACTGTCTAGTGGACTTTCTTTTGAAGAGGATAATAAGACTAAATCAGCAAATTTCGTCAAAGGGGATTTTGTATAGCTAGTTAAAGCAATCACAGTTGCACCGTTTTCTTTTGATGCACTTACTGCGTCTACAATATCTTTCGTACTGCCAGTTAAACTAACGGCAATAACAACTGTCTTTTCCGTCATCGAAGCTGCTCGCATCATTTGAAAATGTGAATCGGTTATGACGCTGGCATTTTTGCCAATTCGCATCAATCGGTTTTGCATATCGAGTGCTGCAATTCCAGATGAGCCAACCCCGAAAATCACGACATCTTCAGATTCTGCTATTTTGATAATGGCTTGTTCTAACAGTTCTTCGCTGATTACATCGGACGTTTCAGTAATCACTTGAATGACATTGTTTTTCACTTTATCTACATACGTATCTTCAGTGGTTTCTAGAGTGGTTGTTGAAATTTCTTGAGCAAGCATAAACTTAAAGTCTTGGAAGCCTTTATAGTCCAACTTCCTGAAAAAACGTAATAATGTTGCTTCTGCAACGCCACAAGCTTCAGCCATTTCCGTTAAAGAATGATAAAGAACTTGATCTTTATTCCCCATAATATATTCATATACTTTTGTATCTGATTTTGTAAAATCAGCTTTCATCTGTGCCATCAATAGCGTCGGTTTAAGACCGACTAGTTTTGTTTGTGTTTTCATTTAGCATCTCGCCTCGCTTGTTGGATTTCATAGTTTTTAATGGCACCCAACAAATTTGATCGATTACCATTCTTCGCTAAACGAATGATGAGCTTTTCTTTGAAGGGATCTAGCAAGTTTTTGAAAACAGCTTTCTCAATTTCTTGCTCTAGCCACTTTCCTTGAGCTGAAATCCCGCCTCCAATAACAATAGAGTCAGGATTCCAAACATAAATCAAGGATTGTAAGCCAAGCGCCAAATCAGCTAGCCATTCATGAAATAAGTTGAGCGACTCGTGGTCACCTTGTTTAACTTTCTCCATAAATGCAGGCAATTGTTGCTGTGGATCTAGTTCTTGGATTTTTTGTTGTAAACGGCTAGCAGATGCATATTGTTCAAAGCATCCCTTTTGTCCGCATGAACAAAGTCTTCCGTTAGGGTAGAGATTCATATGACCAATGGCTCCGGCTAAATGAGTAGAGCCTTTATGGATTTGCCCATCTAGCGCCAGTGAACCACCAATTCCTGTGCCAATCGTCAGAAATAATAGGTGATGAGCATCTAACGCTACGCCTTTTGAGAGTTCACCAAGCGCACCGCAATGTACATCATTTTCAAGTTCGACCGGGAGCTGAAGTTCAGTTTCAAGTATTTTTTTCACGTTCATCCCCGTATAGCCTGGAATGGTTTCTGTCGCATAAATTACTTTACCTGCTCTTGAGTCAATCGATCCTGCTGTACTAATTGCGACGCCTTCTATCGCCCATTCTTTTTGAAGGTCTTTTGTTAGCTCTTTAATCTTTTCAACTAGTGTTTTTCCACCTTTAGCTGCTTCCGTTGGCGTCACTTTCTCAACAACTAAATTACCTTCAGAATCCCCAACACCATATTTAATATTTGTTCCACCAATATCGAATACAGCTAGTAACATGTGGGGTTCCAACTTTCTTTTAAGGTAATAATAGGTCAGGTAAGAACAACGTAATCTGCGGGAAGAACGTAATTAATAGTAAACAAACGACTAATGGAATGATAAATGGTATTACGCCTCTCGTTAAAGTGGCTACCGGAATGTTGCCGACCCGTGATACAACGAACAAGGCCATGCCCATCGGTGGCGTCAAAATTCCAATCATCAAGTTTAGAATAACAATTATACCAAAGTGTACAGGATCGACACCTGCTACAAGTACGACTGGCACTAAAATCGGTACCAATAAAATCAATAACGCTAATGACTCAACAAACATACCTAAGAATATAAGTAACAAGTTCATCAATAACAATAAAACAATCGGGTTATCAGTCACGTTCAAGAAGAAATCTGCGACTTTAATCGCGACTTGTTCGTGCGCAATCATTTGGCCGAAAAATTCAACACCCATGATCATCAATACCGCAACACCGGTTAATTTCATTGATTCAACGACATTTGTGAACAATAGCTTAAAGCTAAGCTCTCTGTAAACAAAGAATCCTAAGAACATTGCATAAAGCGTTGCGACAATTGCCGCTTCAGTTGGCGTAAAGAATCCAGAGAAAATCCCGCCAATGATAATAATCGGTGTTAACAACGCCCAAAATGCGCGTTTAAAATGATAAAACCTTGTTTTCAACGAAGCTTTTGGTGCTTTCGGATAGCCACGCTTTTTCGCCCAAATATAAGCGACAACCATTAGTGAAAACGTCATTAACAATCCAGGTAACACACCTGCTAAAAACAAACGAGCAATCGATTGATCCGAAATCACGCCATAAATAATGAGTGGAATACTCGGTGGAATAATTGGCCCGATAATAGCCGAAGCTGCTGTTAAACCGCCTGCGTAATCGTCATCGTATTTTTCGTCTCTCATCGATTTGATCTCTAACTGCCCAAGTCCGCCAGCATCTGCCAAAGCCGATCCAGACATTCCTGAAAACATAAGAGAAGCCATAATATTTACATGGCCAAGACCACCACTATAGTGACCAACCAATGATTTCGCAAAAGCAAAAATTCGTTCTGTGATTCCTGAAGAGTTCATCAACGTTCCCGTTAAGATGAAAAATGGAACCGCCAGTAACGCAAAACTATCGATACTATCGATTAACTTTGCTCCCGAGAAGAACACTAAGCTCCAATCAGTCATCGCGAAGTATGCGAGTGCCGCAACGATTAATGTAAAGCCAACTGGCATTCCTAAAAACAGAAGCAGCAGCCAGATGATAAAGATAATGCCCACTTCCATTTAAATCTCCTCCTTCGCATTGCGCCATTCTCGGTAGTTGCGCTCAAGAAGACGATAAATCATCAATACCGAAAGAAGTGGAAGAGCACTATACATATACACATACGAAATTCCTAATGCCACAATATCAACCGGCACTTTTCGCAAAGCCATTTCGTATCCAATATACGCCATCAGTAACAATACGATTAGGATGACGAATTGGAATACATAATTCAACCCTTTTTGAATCGCTTTTGGCATCTTTTCAACAAAATAATCAATATACACATGTCCATTTTCTTTTATCCCAATGGATACCGCTAAGTAGCCAACATAGATAAAGATAAACTTCGCTAATGCTTCTGACCATGTTAACGGCTGATCAAGAACGAGGCGGGAGAAAATTTGCATCGTCAAGACAATCAACATGATGATAAAAAGAACCCCGCCCACAATCTCTTCAAAATTTGCCAAAAACTTTTTCATGATTTCACCTGATTCCTAATTAATCGTTTGCGCCTTGAATTTCTTTCAAGTAGTCTTCTGCGCCTTCACCAATTTCTTCAAGGTATGATGGGTAAGCTTCAGATACTGCTGTTTTGAATTCTTCAAGGTCTGGCTCTGTTACCGTCATGCCTTCTTCTTTAAACTTCTCTACTAAGCTTGCTTCTTGCTCTTCAAATAGAGTTGTATGGTACGTTGTTGCTTCTTCGATACCTGCTTGGAAAATTTCTTTCAAGTCTTCTGGTAGTTTGTCCATTGTTTGTTTGCTTACTACATAGTTAACATCGTTTAATACGTGGTTCGTAATTGCTAAGTAATCTTGTACTTCATAAAATTTCTGTGCATCGATTGTTGATAATGGGTTTTCTTGACCATCTACAGCGTTTGTTTGTAACGCTAAGTAAACTTCCGTGAATGCCATTGGTGTTGCAGATGCGCCTGTAAAGTTCGCGTAGTCTAGCAAGTTTTGAGCTTCTGGTACGCGTAGTTTCAAGCCTTTCATGTCTGCTAATGATTCAATTGCACGGTTTGATGTTGTTTGACGTGTGCCGTTGTAAGCATTTCCTGCAAGTACCCAGTTATGCTCTGCTGCTAACTCTTCTTTCAAGCCTTTGCCGTACTCTGTATCGTTTAATACTTTTGTGATGTGTTCGTAGTTATCGACAATGTATGGCAAGCCCATTAGAGAAGCACGTGGTACCCAAATTCCAAAGCGTCCAGTTTCAGCTAATGTGATATCCAATGATCCTTCGCTTGCTTGTTCTAGCATTGCGCGGTCATCGCCCAATTGAGAGTTTGGATATAATTTTACTGTTAAACGTCCGTCACTTTCTTTGTCTACGTATTCTGCTAATTTTTCAGCTGCTTTGTATTCGTTTTGCTGGTTTCCAGCAACCATTCCGAATTTCAATTCAAATTTCTCAGCAGATTCTTCCCCGCCGCTTTCTTCTTCACTTGATGAACATGCGCCTAAGATGAATAATGCTAAAAACAATACCCCTATTGATAACCAACGTTTTGTCATGATTTTTCTCCCCTTTTTCCTTTTTTAATGAAAGTGCTTACAAAAACTGAAAGCTAACTTTCAATTTTTATTTATTTTTGACAGTATACTTTCACTAAATTAAAGTAAGTATACTTTTATGAGAGTTTTCTGTCAACATTATTTTAATATTTGACTGTTGGTTGTCAGAATAGGTAAATTGAATATTTTCTTAATATAGCGGTTTTCTAAATTATAAGACAGTAAAAAAAAGCAAAGAAAAGTCTCTTCGCTTCTTTCGTCTTATTTATATGGGATTCTACGTTCCAGGCGGTCGCTTTCCGCGGACGGAACGCTGAGCCTCCTCGTCGCAAGCTCCTGCGGGGTCTCATCATTCCGTTTTTCCGCAGGAGTCGCCGCCTTGCACTCCGAATCCTCGTGTGTTGAGTTACCTTGTGTCTTGAAATTTTCTGAGGAAGAAACTGAAGGTCTTGTAATATATGAAGGGAAAATTTTTATAAACCATACAAATGAAGCGACTTTAATAAATTCTCCTTTATCGTCTCTTGTTAAAATAATTTAATCCGTTAAAATTAATTTAGATGCATGGCAAAGGAGTGTACTCATGACGAGTAATTTTGATTTGATGAAATTGATTGCTGACCCTAAAATAGAAGCGATTTTGTACTCGATTCAAGCTGTAGACAAAACGGTGAAAGAAATTGCTAGTGAATTGGATGACAAGCCTTCGAGGCTGTATTACCCGATCCAAAAGCTTTTGGATACAGGACTTGTTCAAGTGAGTGAAGAAAAACAAGTTGGCAACTTAATCGAAAAGTATTATACCTCTCGTCCGCTTTTTGGTACTAACGAGGAGTTTTTATCTATTGAAGGAGAGCTTGCGCGCAAGAATTCAGCAGCACTCTTGTCTCATATGTTTTTGACGTTCAATAAAGGTGCGAATTTATTGAAAGCCGATTTAGAAAATGCAGTCGAAACGCGTGCTATGTACAGAGAAGCTACGGTTTCACTTACTCATGCTGAATGGTTAAAGGTGAATGAGGAGATCGAAAAATTGGTTAGCAGCCGCTCTTCTACAGAAGAGACAACAGATTATACATTTTCAATTCTGACCTATGAAACCAACACAAAAGCCATTAAGCCTACAAAAGCTTAATGGCTTTTTCTATTCTTGTAATTGAATGTCTTCAATTTTTGGCAAAGAGCGAATGTTTTTATTGAGCAAAAAGTAAAACACGATAGCCAATAAACCTGTTGAACTCACTAGCATCATGTTTCCAACGCCTACAACAGGTGATAAAATCCCGCCAAGCAAAGCACCAAGTGGCATCGCAGATACTAAAACACTATCAATAATAGACGACACTCTTGCTAGCAAATGTTCTTCAATTGATGTTTGTAAAAAGGTAATCAGTAAAATACTCATCATCCCAAACGGAATAAATGCCAAGCCTAAAAGAATCGTCGAAATTCCAATGTGATCCATGACGATCGATGACGACCAAAAAAGAAATGACAGTAATGGCAAGACAATCATTAAGAGTCCTAGCGGATACTTCATGACTTTCACTACCAGCAACGATCCTGTGAGGTTACCGAGCGTGATGGCAAGGATAAAGACACCGTATTGTTCAGCTCCTCCTCTTTCATGAGCGTAAACCGGGAGAATGGCTTCTGTCATACCAAACGAAAAGTTAGCGATTAAAAAGGGTAAACAAATAAAAATGATTTTCGATTTAAAAAAATAAGCAAAGCCGGATTTTAAGCTCATCTTGTATTCAGTCCAGTCTTTCGTTTGCTGTTGGTCTTGTCTCGATGTTGACTTTATCTTTAACAAACTAAAAAAGACTGCCGCTACTAGAAAACTAAATGCGTTGAACAAGTAAATGTTTTGTACACCAATCGTCAATATAAATCCGGCAAAGACGGATTTCATCGCGATGTCGACCATTTGCTGTGAGCTGTTGATCCACGAATTGAACTTTCCACGATTTTCTTTCGAAATGATTTTAGGGACGACCGCAATTTCAGCAGTTCCTTGGAAATTTTCCAGAAAAGAAATGCAAAACAGTATACCGAGAACAAGAAAAACAGATTCGTACCCTAGCCATATCCCGATTGGAATCAAGAGCATTAAAAAGAACTGAAAAAACTGGGCATAAACTAATACTTTGGCTTTGTTCATACCCTCAATTAATGGACCTAATAAGAAGTTAAGACATTTAGGAATCATGACAATGGCCGCGGCTAGTCCTGTGTAAAAAGCATTTTGTGTGAGTTCAAAGACGTACCAAATCACTGCAATTTCGTATAGGCTATCTCCCGAAGTTGAAACAAGTCTTCCTAAAAAGAGATTTCGACTGTTTTTATTATCAAACATTTCTGCACCACCCAAATTATATTTACCGTTAAAATATATTTTAACGGTAAATATAATTTTGTCAACGAGAAAAACACTTTTACAAGCATGGTTTGCTTGAAATACCTCCATAACGGATATAGTAATAGTACGAGATTTTTTAAGTGAACGAATCTTTACCAGAAATTTTAGGACTTCAACTTTTACTATCCTTTAATCTAATTAGGAGGTATTCATTGTGAAACCACAAATATTGATTGTAGGAGCTGGTCCAACTGGACTTGACTTGGCATATAGCTTGGCTCGTTTTGATATTCCTTTTCGGATTATCGAAAAAAAATCCGGAACTGGTACTGCCTCTCGGGCACTCGCCGTGCATGCGCGGATACTCGAACATTACCAACAGCTGGGCATATCCGAACGAATTGTTAAACAAGGACAACCGATTTTATCACTCGATTTGAGTGATGGAAAAGAAGTAAAAGCCAATTTGAAATTTCGCGATTTTGGCAAAGGGCTGAGTCCATTTCCGATGATTCTCAGTTTGCCACAAGATGAACATGAAGACATTTTAGTAGATGAACTGAATAAATTAGGTATTAATGTGGAATGGGATACGGAATTATCTTCATTTACAGATACTGGCGAAGGTGTAAAAGCGATATTAAAAAAAGAGGGGATTTCTGAAGAAACTGCGGATTTTGATTATTTATGTGGATGTGACGGTGCAGGAAGCACGGTCCGAAAAGGGCTAGGTTTTGATTTTCCTGGCGGCACATATAAGCAATTGTTTTTCGTAGCAGATGTCGAAACCGAAATACCAGAAGACGAAATGGAAAAGATGGACATGTATATGGATGATGATGGCTTTATGTTGTATATGTCTGTTCGAAACGACCAGACAAAGAGAATCCTTGGCGTAGTGCCTGAAGATCTAAGTCAGATTCCAGATATTGAATACCATCACATTCGTGAATACGTTGAAACAAAGATCAAAGTCAACGCCTCACACGTCAATTGGTTTTCGACGTATCGCGTGCATTACCGCGTGAGTGAGCATTTTTCGAAAGGACGTATTTTTATATTGGGAGACGCGGGACATCTTCATAGCCCAGCAGGTGGACAAGGGATGAATACCGGGATCGGGGATGCCTTCAATTTGTCGTGGAAACTTGCAGCGGTACTACAAGGGAAAGCCGCGCCTTCTTTGCTCGATACGTATGAAACAGAGCGTATTGCTTTTGCCAGGCGACTAGTCGCTACGACGGACCGCGCATTTCAAACCATTATCAACCAGCACCTTCGCGGTACCTTATTGCGCAAAGTTGCCGTGCCGTATATTTTGCCTTCCATGTTTAAGTTGGCATTTGTTAAAAAGACGGGCTTTAAAATATTGTCTCAAATTCATATCAATTACCGGGACAGCGCCCTTAGCAAAGGCAAAGCTGGCAAAGTTTTTGCGGGCATGCGCTTGCCTTGGATCCAATTCGCCGATAGTGACAATTTTTCTCCACTGCAATCTGTTGATTGGCAAATTCATGTATACGGCAAAGCAAGCAAAGAGTTGTTGGATTTTGCCCATACGCAGTCTTTACAGCTTTATGAGTTTCCATGGCAATCTGACATGAAAGATGCCGGTTTCCAACAAAATGCCCTGTACCTTGTGCGTCCTGATGGACATGTGGCTGTAGCGAACAAGAAACAAGACGTGGGTGTATTGAAAGACTATTTAGATGAGTTTAAACTAGTGGCTTTTCACGCACGTTAACGGTATTTAGCGCCTTAGTGTGGGTTATAAAATTAAATATCAAAAAAAGGACTTCAGCTATTGAAGTCCTTTTCATTTGTAGACAGAGATTATTAAAATAGTTCGTAAAACTATAAAACCGCACTGATTGCTTTGGAGATGACTCCCGCATGAAGCTAGGAAAACCAACTTTCTTCTTGCAGAACGATTTTGTTAAATAAGAAGTAGAGTGAATATAAAAGATAACCATTGGCATTCCAGATCACACCTTAATATCAAGCAAATCAAACTGAATCACTACCGCCAGAAATGCGACGATTAACACTAGCTCACTTATTGTCAAAATTGATTGTTTGGGATGATCCGAGTATTTCCATTCGAAAAATGCTCTTACGGAATAATCGACAATTGTCGACACAAGCAAAGCTAGTGCAACCCAGATGAACGTCCTTTCTTGGAATATGACCATATAGAAAGTTCCAATCATCACAACTGTCGTGATGTTTCTTATCATCCGATCTACTTTGCCATGCAGTTTGTTCACATGATTATAAGAAAACCACTCTCTCTTTGGCTTTTCAATATTAAGTAGTTTTCGTAATACCCATTTCAATAGCCACATGACACTGAAAAGAACGATTAAAAATAAGCTGAGCATTAACCAAAACATCTAAAATCCCCTTTCAATTAAAAAACAGCTGATAAATCACGTATGCAATGATCAATACTAAAATTAATAATGCCATGTCTTTCCATCCCATGTCACCTGCTATGTCTGTTAAGTTCCCATTGCCTGCTCCTTGGTCAAATCCGTCCCGCAAGTTTCTAGCTGCATTGTTTTTCTGCTCTTTTTGGTGTAATTTCTGTCTTTTTTCTCGAGTTGTGTTCTGCTTTTCCATAGTACGCAGCTCTTTCTTTATCGTCGAACTATTTAATCAACTACTTCCTATTGTGCCATAAATTGGATAAAACAACCAGACCCTTTACAGAGCCCGCTCTTGATAAATCGACATAAACGGGCTATGCTCTCATTAGCTACTTTGATACAATTGCCTGCTAGTTCACTAGCTTTAATCTACTTGATAAGGGAGACACCACTATGAATTCTTTTGAACGCGTATATGACCGAAAAAAAAGCCGCTCTGTTAAATGGGATACGATCGGCGAAATTTATGGCTTAGAGGATACTTCAGATATTTTGCCAATGTGGATTGCCGATATGGACTTTCCCGCGCCCCCACCTGTTTTAAAAGCATTGCATGATCGAGTAGAACATTCGATTTTCGGGTATTCGTTTATGTGTAAAGAATGCAGAACGGCTGTAATCGAGTGGCAATCCAGACGAAACGACTGGAAAATCGAACCCGACTGGTTACTTTTCCACCAAGGTATTATTCCAGCTATTGCTTCAATTATTGAAACCTTTACCGAAAAGCACGATAAAATCGTGGTGACACCTCCTGTTTACCCTCCTTTTTTCCAACTGGCTGAACACCAAGATCGAGAAGTTCTTTATTCTCCGTTAATTGTGCAAGACGGACAATATAAAATCGATTTTCAGGACTTTGAAGACAAATTGCAAGAAGCTGCGTTGTTTATATTGTGTAACCCACATAATCCAGGTGGACGTGTTTGGACACCTGAAGAGTTAAGAGAAATTATCCGTTTATGTACAAAGCACGACGTCCTCATAATTTCAGATGAGATTCATGGAGATTTGATGTTAGATGAACATCGCCACACGCCGCTTGCGAAAATTGCGGGCACTGAAAGCGATCGCGTTTTTACGTGTATGGCCCCGACCAAAACATTCAATTTAGCGGGCATTCAAGTTGCCATGATTATCGCAACCGATAAAGAAAAACGCGATAAACTAGAAAAACATGCCCTTGCACACGGCTCTGGCATGCTCAATGCATTTGCCCCAACGGCTTTAACCGCGGCATACAACGAAAGTGAGTCTTGGTTAGAAGAAATGCTTGAGACGATTGCTGGCAATATCGAGTTTGCCACAAACGAATTGCAGAAAAAAGTCCCGGGATTACGTGTCATGAAGCCACAATCGACTTATTTGTTGTGGATCGATTACAGTGAGTTGGGCTTAACAGAAGACGAAGTTATGAAAAAACTGCTGGGAACGGGTAAAGTTGCCTTGGAGCCTGGCAGCAAATACGGAGCTGCCGGAATCGGTTATTTACGCTTAAACGCAGCATGTCCGAGAGTGACTTTATCTGATGGCATTGAACGGATTGCTACAGCCCTTGCACAAGAGAAGAATGAATAGTTCCATATTCAAAAGGAGAAGTTAACCAATATGAGTAAGAAATGGATCACTTTGCTCTTATCGGCATTTGTTTTGAGCGCCTGCAGCGATAGAGCATCGTTAGACAACACTGAGGCGACTGAGGAGATCGGCGGACACGAAGAATGGGCTGATTTACCTGAGTACCCTACCCTCATCGACACCATTGGCAATGATGATTATTCGATCAAAACGGTAACGGACAATCAAGGAAAACGAATTCTCCTACTTTCTGATTCATCCGGTACAGAAAAATACAAATCGATTCTCATAAAAGATACGAACCGTCTTAAAATTATTAAAGTAGACGACGACGGAGAAGTTTTTAACGAAATCTTGGATTAACACCTACAAAAGAAAAGCCTCGAGCGATTCCACTTAAGGAATTGCTTGAGGCTTTTGTGTTTTCTGCTATATTGACAAAAATAGATTTACTTTTTCTTGCCAACCACTAATTTTTCTTCTGCTTTTAATGACTTCAGCAACGACCAGACCATCAAGATCACAACAAACGAGAACGGCAAGGCCGCGATGATGATGGTGTTTTGAATTGCGGCTAACCCACCAACTGACAAAAGAATAGCAGCAATAGACGACTGAAGAACGCCCCAAACAATTTTCACACTGTTTACAGGAGTTAATGATCCATTTGTTGACTGCATACCAAGTACAAACGTTGCCGAATCGGCAGACGAGATAAAGAATGTCAGCAATAACAAAATGGCAATAATCGAAAGTCCAAAGCCAAATGGCATTTCATTAAATACCATAAACAAGATTGTTTCGACTGCACCAGCTGTTAAGTCGACAGCGCCACTTTGTTGAATATCGATAGCCGTGACACCAAATGCAGAAAACCAAATCGCACATAATAATGTCGGCAAAAGAACGACATAGATTAAGAATTCACGAATGGTTCTACCTTTAGAAACACGCGCGATAAACATACTGACAAATGGTGCCCAAGAAATCCACCAAGCCCAGTAGAAAATGGTCCATGCATCTAACCACTGGCGATCTTCGTTACTAAAGGCTGCGGTTTTCGTACTAATTGACATCAGATTTTGGATGTACTCACCAAACGATTGGGTGAAGACATTCAAAATGAGGAGAGTCGGTCCCAAAATGACAACAAGCACTAGCAAAATAACCGCTAACACCATATTGATATTGGATAAATATTTGATCCCTTTTGAAAGTCCAGACCATGCAGATGCCAGGAACAATACCGTAATAATGGCGATAATAATCAGTTGGCTCCAATTGTTGTTACTAATACCAAACAAAAAGCTAAGTCCGCCGTTAATTTGAACAGCACCAAATCCTAGTGACGTTGCAACACCAAATACAGTTGCGAAAATTGCGATCACGTCAATCATCGTTCCCCAGCCACTGTTCATTTTGTCTCCAAAGATTGGACGCAATGTACTCGAAATAAGTCCACGTTCGCCTTTACGGAATTGGAAATAAGCAAGTACTAATGCGACAAGACCGTACATTGCCCAAGCATTAAATCCATAGTGGAAAAAAGTGCGTTGCATGGACTCTTGAAATGCTGCTTGTGTTCCAGCTTCAGCAGTTGCCGGTGAAATGGCAAAATGGGAAAGCGGTTCATACGAGCCGTAGAACACGAGTCCAATCCCAAGTCCTGCTGAGAAAAGCATCGCAACCCAAGTGGGTGTTCTAAACTCTGGTCGATCGTTCGGTTTACCGAGACGGATATTGCCGTAAGGACTAACAATAAGAAATCCGACAACAATCAGAATCAGTGTCATAATCAGCATATAATACCAGCCGAAAACGGTACTCAGTAAAGATGTAATATTGCCTGTCACTTGTTCATATGCTTCTGGCATAAGCGCTGCGATCAAAACCGCCGCAATAACGAGTGAAATGGTGATGTAAAATACTCTTGTGACCTCTTTCATAGGAGTCTCCTTTTCATAGATGAATTTTTACTCGTGAAGCAGTCGTACAATAAGTGCGGAAAAAAAAAGAAGAAAAAATTGACAGACTATAAAATTTACATACCCAATTCTCATTAAATTATTCGTTTTTTCGTGAGTTTTTTTGAGAAAAGTAAATTTCGCATTTCAAAAGCACCACAGAAAATTTCTTCCGTGGTGCTTCTGTTAGACATTTTTTACAAAAAGACTTTATTAATCGAAGCGGTTTTTATTCAAATAAAGGGGTAACCGGCTTTTCGTTATGAACATGCTCAATCGCTTCAGCTAAAAGTGGTGCGACCGATAAAATCGTCACTTTCGGAGTTTGCTTTTCTTTTGGAACATGAACCGTATTGGTTACAACCAATTCCGTAATTGCCGACGCTTCGATTTTTTGAATCGCATCGCCTGACAACACCGCATGTGTACAGCAAGCATAAACGGCTTTTGCACCGTTTTCTACCAACACATCGGCAGCCGCCGCAACGGTTGTTGCCGTATCAATAATGTCCACGATAATGATAATATTTTTGCCTTTAATGTCTCCGACAATATTGACCATTTCAGGCTCGTCTGGGTGCATGCGGCGTTTGTCGATAAAGCCGATGGGTACGTCCAAATGACTTGCTAGCTTACGAGCACGTCCGAGTCCACCGTTATCTGGTGCAACCACGATCGCATCTTCTAAAGCCTTTTCGGTAAAATGTTGCTCTAAAATCTTACCACCGAGCAGCTGATCAACTGGGACATTAAAGAAACCTTGAATTTGAGGAGCATGCAAATCCATCGTGATGATATGAGTCGCGCCTGCTTTTTCTAGCATATTCGCAACCAGTTTTGCCGTAATCGGTTCACGTGAACTCGCTTTTCGGTCTTGTCGCGCATAGCCGTAATAAGGCATCACCACATTGATGGTTTTCACAGATGCACGTTTTAACGCATCAATCATGATCAACAATTCCATCACATGCTCAGTTCCGGGCTGTGACGTCGATTGCACAACATACACATCTGCCCCGCGAACACTTTCTTGAATGTGAATTTGAATTTCTCCATCACTAAAATGAGTAATGGCGCTTTTTCCTAGCTCACAACCAAGCGAATCCGCTATTTCCTGTGCCAGTTCTGGATTTGAATTTAACGTAAACAGCTTAAAGTTTTTTCGTAATTGATAAGCCAACTTATAGCCCCCTCGAATTTTTATCTTATCTAGTAGCTGAATAGCTAGTGCCAAGCCATGGCAAATAGCCTGTAGCTGTTGGTTTTATGATAACCTTTTAGTGGGGTAATAGCCATAGGTGTATCTGCACTGAAAAAGTACTGAGTTTTAATGAATAATATAGACTCAAAGTTAATTTGGTATGGAGCTTCTGCGGACAGTACTCATGTGCTAAGGAGTCTATCATTATAGAGAAGCTTACTCTGTCTAAGCAGACTACTATCTCTGACTATATGTAAAAAACGAATAAATCAACATAATTTTTCAATTGCGATTCTCTGTACTATTTCGCTTCATTTCTCATGCACTATCGTGTTCAACGTACCAATATTTAGAAGGATTTTGTATTTAATAGATTACCTAGTAGAGTTTATCGCTATAGATATTTCTTTAGAATTTGTCTGATTACATGTCTGGTACCTCTCCTAGGATTGACTTTATAAGTCTGTCAAAATAGTATTTATTGATAGTAACTTTATTTCCTTCTATTTCAGATTCTATTAAAATATCCAAAGCACTTTCAGTGATTGAATAATCAACTGATGGTGAACTTTTTGTTTCATTTATGTCAATCTCTTCATTTTTTTCATACTCTTTGTTTCTTTTTTGACTATCAGTCAAGTGACTATTGAATCTTTGTTTTTCTTTTATATTATTATATACTTTTTTTAATACACTCTCATTTAGTCTAAGCAAAATATATAAATCTTCTCCATCAATACAATTCTCCGGAAAATTATTTTTTATACCTTCTAATAACTCTTGCATACTTAATTTTAGTTCATAAGCTAAATTTTGAAGAGAAATTTTTTCTATTATACCTATTTCAATCAATTCTTGAAAAAGTTCTTGATACTCTTCACTACTCATTTGATAAGGAAATGCTATCTTACATAAGGAACTAAGATTTACATCATCTATATAAAAAACGGATTTATCTTTACTTTCTAAATAGAAATTTTCTTTCTCTTCCAAAATATATCTTAAAATTTCTTCATAATAACCTTTAAGTTTATTATCAATAAGATACTCATTTATCGGCTTATAAATTTCTTCAAAGAACTCCGATTTAATTCTATTTAAATTATAATTAACTCGCTCTTTAGTATTCCTTTTCGCTTTCTTTTCTTCTACACGGTTATTTCTTTCATGTTTTTCTTCAACCTGGACTTCTATGTTTTCTTTTTCTGTAATATTTTCTGCATCATTATAAATGGTACTAACTTTTTCTTTTTCAGCATTTTTTTGTGCAGTGCTATCTACTATTTTTTCATAGTCCGATTTGGAACTAATTAACGACAAGCTACCAACACCAGGCAATACATACAAATCTGGTTTCCTTTTTAGTTCCCTTTCTTCTATAAATCTTAATAATTTATTGTCTATTTGATTAAAGCTTATTTTTTCAATTAAACCAACTTTGATTAAATAATCTATTTTTTCGATATAAAAATATTCATCTTTTAAAGGATGCATTCTTTTGAATTTGATTTTTAGTTGATCAAATCTCCATAGAAACGCTGGTCTTCCAATATTTATGCTAAGATCTATCTCTTTATGCAATCTACATTGTGAAACTAATAATGAAAAAGTATAAATTAATTCAGTGTCATTAAGCACTTCATCCAATTCATTATTTTTATTTAGCTCTTTCATTTTTTTCAACTCATCATCTAGACAAGTTAATAGTTCAAAAAATTCTTCTTTATTATTCAATTGATTTTGAACTGGTATCGTATTTACTTCTACTATGTCTTCTTTAAGTTTTTCGTCCATTATACAATCATTCTTCACACTCTTTATTTTTAACGCTAAATTATTTAATACTTGTTCGTCTAATTTAAGTATAATTATGAAATTATTCTGCACATTCTCTTTTCGTGTCAAACTCCAATACTCGAGATTATTACTTCTTAAATATTCATTTTCTAAGTCTACATAAGAAACTCTCTTAAATAAATCTAATTCAATAAATTGCGACACTAAATTTTGGTGTCGACTATCTAGTACATTTAGATTTATTTTAACAACTGAATTTTTTTTATAACTGAAAAACGCATTCTGAGGAAATCCAGAAATTTTTTGCAGAATTTCTTCATAGGATCTTTTTAGATTCTTCGCAATTAGATATTCATTCAAATCTTTAAATATCTCTTTAAATTCTTCTGAATCAATTAAATTAAGATTAAATTTCATAACTTGATTTGCCTCTTCAACGATGCAATCTTTTTTTCTTCCCATAGAAACTACCTCCTTAATATAACATTTTTTCCTTTTGGAAACTTTTGATATTTTATAAATTTATAGCCGCACTATGTAATTAAAAACTACAATAATGCGGCTAATACAAATTGACGGGAATAATGTTTTATTTAAGAAAATGAACAGACACACGGAACAGTTTCATCAGGAATTTTCAAGAAATTCTCAACGCCTTCACGATCCATACGTTCACGGTATTCACGCAAAGTATACGGTCCGCCATCTTTTTTCAAGATAGAGACGTTTTTCTCGAAATCTTTTCTGAAGTTCTCTTCCATTTCTTCTTGTAATGCGTAACGTTCTGGCCATACGTTATAAAGTTGTGCGTAGTGCTGGAATCCTCCACGTACACAACGTCCACCACAGTTAGCATGAGAGAATCCCATAGCATACATTCGTGGTAGCTTAATACCCCATTCTTCTTCAATTATTGATTTAACATCGATATCTTCTCTAAAGGTTTCAATCATTGGAAATCTAGTTTCAATAGGCTCTAGAGGACGATGTGAATAAAACTCTCTTAAATTATCAGACCGATGTGTTTCATGTGGTCCTATACCAAAATAAAGTACTGGTTCTAAATTGTGAACGTCCCTTAATTCTTCAAGAAAAACAATCGTTTGTTGAACTTTTAACTCTTCTGAGCACTTCGCTAATCGAGAATTACCAAGAAAACGATAATCATAAAATACTTCTTCAGGAGTTCTACCATCAACTCTTTCAGTGATTTCAACCCCAATATAATCTGCAACTTCATACATGAAGCGATAATTGTCTTCATCTTCCCAAAGGGTGTTTGTAAAGAACAATATACAGTTCTCTTTCCCATGAGCTTGCACCATTTGATAAGCGACATAAGCGCTAGAAGCACCACCACTATACATAGCTACATGCACTTTTTTTCTTTCCACTTTAACTCCTCCTACTACTCTATATACTCTTCAAGCAACTTGAAGATAAGATATTCAATTTCCTCTCTAGGAACGCTTCTTCCGGCATTGTTTATTATGCGATTTACATTCTCGTAAACTGTATTGGCTTTATTGGACAACTCTACTTTTTTTACAGATTTTTGTAAATTCCCATAACCTAATACAATCATATCACTATTATCGGAAGATATACCCAAGTCCCTATAATCATTTTGCATCTGTTGTTCAAATAAATCAAATGTTGTGTCTGACCAGTTTTCTAGTTCTACGCCTGTATATTTATTTGCAAACTTTCGAGTGAAATCATTAATCTCTGTATCTATAGACTTAAGCAATCGATTTCGCTTACCTAATTCTACAGAAAAACTTTTGCGTTCTTTTTCTAGTCCTTCAAATGAGTTTACACGGAAAGTTTCAAACACTTTTTCAAGCAGCTTCGTTTCAAACTGAGCAGAGTGTTCCTCTAGCTCAGTTTTCATTTCCATTAATACATCTATTCCAGAAAATTTCTCTTTCAGCATTTCCAAACTAACAATCGGACTAACTTCAATTTTTCTAACTATATTTTTAAAGTCTAATAAACTTGCATTCATTTTGTTAGTAGTTTGGGTATGGCGTGGTAATTGCCTTAACCAGTTCAATATGCCACTACTTGCTCTAATCACGACCGTTTGTTCTTTCACATATTCACTTTCATAGGGAAGAAATAATTTTTCTACACCTCTAACGAACTGTAGAAACTCTGGTGAATAGTCATTAAAAACATACTGATATTCTTCTGGTTCGTTGAATATTCCATACAGTTTTTCAGCGTCTATAGCCGCAATATACATATCATTTCTGTAGAACATAAGCTGTTCCCACATATCTCTTAATAAACCTACAAATAATACTGGAATTAACGGCTTACGAATACCGAAAGGAGGTAAAGTGAAAATATTTTCGAGCTCACTGATAGAACCTTTTTTATTATTTTTCAAAAAACCGATTAGTGTTTCTCTAAGTTTTTTATAGGGTTCATAAGTTAATCGATCTAAACGACTAACATCAAGACTATTATTTTTAAATACTGTGGCGTACACTAAATAATCTGGCCCTTGACCTTCTATCCCCAGTCTTTCAAAACTTGGATTTTTGATAACGTTATTTAATACTTTATAGATAGCTTTTGTCTGCATTCCATTTAAGTTCCTTCTATTTATGGAATCATTTCTAATTTCAGGAGTATCCGGATACATTTCACTCATTATTTCACTTATCTTATTTTCTAAATGCACCTGATGACTTACAGTGACTTGCGTACCTTCATAAATCCATATTATATTTTCTTGAAAGTCCTCAAAGGCCTTAAGAAATTCTCTAATTCCAAATTGAGTTTCTGCTATCAGCACGTTCACTTCTTCTTCTAACCGACTATATTCAGATAGAAGATTTTTATTTGAGTATATAGACTGCAAACCTATTAGTTTGTCTATATACGTCCGAATAGACTTAAAATCTCTATTTGTAATAGAGAAAATTAAGCGCTTATCTTTAATAGAAGATATTGCAGAGATAGATTTTGCATAAGAAATTTCATCATTAGGAATTACGTAGTATATATAACCATCTGCATCAAATTCTATTTCCTCTAAAAAACTAGCTTTCAGTAATTGCTCTGAAGTTATGATATTCACTTGCATAAACCTGGTTATATTTAACTCATCATTATAATCTGTAGCAAGATAAAATTTCTTTTCGAGAATTTCCTTTAAAGTATCTAATCGAACTTCATTATTTAATTTCAGTTCAGCCCTTTCTTCATTAAGCAATTCATCAACTAAAACGGAGCTTCCTTCATTTAACTCCCATTGCCCAAGAATTCTATTAAAGCGCAACATTTTCTGGTCAACTAATTTTTTTAAATTTGAATTTAATTCAGCTAATGTTTGTCCCGTCCCAAAGATTAGTAATTCCTCGTTTAGTTTTAATACATTAGTGGCACCCGACAAGTCCCATAGAGTAATTATTTTTAGTAAATTTATTTGTCCTTCATTCTGCTTAGTTGTCTTTATTTTATTAGTAACTTTAGCGAAAGTTTTTAAAGACGAGAAGTTTTCATTTCCTAGAAATTCACTCATTGAATTTTTAAAAAAATAATCAAAAAGCATATGAGGATAATACATTCCTTCTGTGTGCTTCGTCACAAAATTAGTCAATCCACCTGTTTCTTCACTCTCAAGAAATGTGAATAACGTTCGCTCATTTTGCCCGAAAACACTAGATAGCCTTGGAAGTAAAAATAAAGCTAACGGATGTAAAGGATAGGACCCCTCTACAATCATCTTTTCAATTTCTTGATGATTCAGTTCGCTAAATAAATTGTATTTTTTTAATATCCATTTGGAATCTGCTGATTCAAGGTTAAGCAACATTAACTCTTTTTGCATATTTTTTGTGTATTCTTGAGCTATACGGTAAAAAGTAGCTTTATCACTCTCTACAAAATATGTTTTGAACCGCTTTTCAATCCTTTGGAATTCCGCCTTAAATTCTTCATTATGTCCTAACATATATTGCGACATATTTTTATGCGATATAAGTAATAGTTGTAGAGCATTACCACTCCGTCCCGCTACTTCCGCTAAATCCTGCACATCCTGCATCGTTTTATAAATTTGTGAGACTTCTAAAGACTGAAGAAAGCGACCAAATTCATCGTAAGCAATAAAAATTTTAATATTCTGTTCTTTTAACTGTGTAATAATATGTGTAATATTATCTATAAAGTTAGCGTTATAATCTACTTGAAACTTTGCACCTGCACTTAGTGAAGAATATTCCTTAATGAACCACTCTATCTCTTCCAAGTTGTTAGTTTGAAGCTCCTTCTTCCACTGTACTAATGTATATTGACGATTTTTAAGTGACTTTTTAAAGGAGTTAAAAGTTTTTGGGAATACTAATTCCCAATTCTTCAAAGTACTAAAAACCTCTTCAACTTCTCCAGGAACGTTTAGCTGAAAGCCTGCTTCCTTTACGGACTTTACAATAGAATTTATAATCGACTTGCTAAATGGACCTTCATTTCCCGAGAGTACAACTGGAATAAAGAAATCATTAGATTGCTTAGCTGCATTTAGTTTTTCAAAAACTTCCTGATCTACATCTTTAAACTTATCTATAAGCGCATTAAAATCTTGTGAGTTAATTCTTCGGGAGAAAATATCAGCTACGATAGTCGCTGCCAATGATTTGCCACTCCCATAAGGTCCTATCATGATATGGGCATTATTTTTTCCGTCTCCTAGAAACCCCCCAATGATACTTTTCAAAAATTCTGCATGAGAGGGTGTAGGTAAGTAACGTTTAATAAATTCCTTATTACCAATATCAAACTTCAGATTTATACTAGTTGTGAATGTTTTTTTACTTTCAGTAATCATAGTTTTTTTCTACCTTTCGTTCATACTCGTAGTAAATAAACTCTTCCGGTGAAACTTCCGGCAGACGAACAGTATCCAAATTATTAGTTCTTGTAAAAGTTGCAGGATATTCCGGGTGTTCTGTCCACCCACTAATTAAATTTACAATTGTGGATCTCTTCATGTTGTACAGCTTACCTAGCAACTCTTCTTTATGCACCAAATCATCTATACTAATAGCACTTAAATTTCTTCCTTGCATATATTTAAGCAAAGTATACCCCACTAACAATAAATTACTTTTATCCATTTGAGCTTCTTTTTTGTAGATAATTCCATTACGTTCCTCTAATAAATTAAGTTTAAATAACGGACTAAGAATTACTTCCTCAGGATCTGCTGTACTACCTCCACTTGTGTAGAGTTTAATTAAACAGTCTATATCACGTTTTAAAGAGTTCTCCGAAACGACCCGTTTTTCTCGTTTCTGAACCCAATTAGTAAGCTCTTCTAATACATCTTCTCTAGTAAAAGCAGTCTCTGTGTATATATTAAAAAACCAATACCAAGTTGTACTAATATCTTTATTAGTCGCTAAAGAATGATGTAGTAAGCCTGCGGTATTAAAATATTTAATCGCGCGATCCTTCTCTTTAATAAATTTACCTAAGCGAGTTATTTGATGATACTTTTGATTATTATCTCGAAGCTCTTCATATATTTTGGTAGCTATAGTCCAATATTTTAAGGACTGAACCATATTTTTGCCTAAACCTATTTTTTCAAATGCATCTTTCTCAAAGAAAAAGGATGCATTTCCCTCTATACCTTTAATGGCCTTGCTCACCCATCTGTCTCGTAAATAAAAACTTTGATGTTGACTGTAACCCATGTATACCCCTTCTTTCATTGGAGGTCTTCTCCAGTAAAAATTTACTCAAAGAAAAAAGACTCAATGTCTTTTTTCTATAGTGCATCTATCAATTCATCAGCTGCACCTTCTTCTATTTCTTCGCTTCTACTTTTCATAAATTCATAGGAATTTTTCATGAAATCTTCTTTTGTAATTCCTTCTTTAATAATTTTATCATATAAAATTGTAATTCCACCCAATGCATATTCTTTAAATAATTCTAAGTTCTTTTGATGTCGATCAGATACGTCACTATTAGCATCATCTCTAAAAGCTCTATTAATCCTTCCTTCTAAGTCTATATTTCCAGAATCATCTAGCAGCATAATTAATCGGTATATATAATCTAAATTAGCTTTTTCTTTATTGATTGCTGCTGCAAAAATACTAATACTAGTATCTTTATATTGAGATTCTTTATCTCTTACTTCTCTCTTATCAAAGATGAGCCCGATAACTGCACTATTCATAAAAACATCTAAATATCTGTTGAATAACTTGTTTTCAGAATCTCCTAGCTCTTTTACGTACTGTGCATGTTTGCCATGTAATACAATATCATCTGTAAACATCTAATTATTCACCTCAACTATCTTAGTTAAAACTTCAGATTTTTTATCAAGGAAATATCTTTTACCAACCTTTTTCCCCATAGCTTTCTCTGCGTAATTCCAATCTTTTGCCATTACTATCAATACCAATTGGCTGGCAACTTCAGGAAGTACCTTAGATATATTCTCTACATGTCTTTCATCTGCATTTGAAAAAGGTGCATCTAAAATTAATGGATAATCTTCTGAATCTTTTTCACTAGAATTGGAATCATCTTGTAGCTTTTCTTTCGCCATATCTACTAAGCCCGAGATGAAAGCAAAATTCTTTACTGTTTCCAACCCTTGAGATTCATCAGTTATTAAATCCTGATCAGAGCTAGTTGTTATTAACGTTACTTTATACTTTTCATCGACTTTAACTTTGCGTTTACCGTGATATATTTTCGAAAAATATTCATTAACTTTTTCTTCCAGTTTAATTCTAATATCACTCTCTCTAACTTTATACCTTTTTTCTACCCATTCTTTAATAGCAGTTGCATAAGCCATATATTCTAAAATCTCTTTATTCTTTTCAGAGGTACTAACGTTATTATTGTGAATAGTTTTGTTGCTACTAATTATGTTATCTTGTTCCCAAATTTGTTTTTCAAGGTTCAATAATAGGTTTTCAAGTTGACGAATTTTACTTTCTGTGTCAGTAAGATTTTCTTGATACTTTCCTACTGAATCCTTGCCTTCTAACTCAGTTTTTATAGAATCTATTTCATCTTCTAGCTCCGCTATTTTCCCCCTTCTTCTCATAGCATTCTTGTAACTGCCTTCTAAATTCGACATGTAGTTTTGGGAGGAACTCAACATTAATTCTGTTTTTTCTTTAAAATTCCTTATTATATTACCAATAGATTCAGGCGGTAAAAAATTGATTTCTTCTAATAGATGTTTGTGAGCTACATTTCCCTCAACTACTTCTGTTCCGCAAACACATTTCCCTCGAACAATAATATCTTTGATAGAATTGGCATTCATATCTTTAATTCCTTTATCGTCGACATCAGCATTTTGTAACTCTATCAATGCTTTTTTCATCAAAGGATTTGCAAGATAGATAAATGTATTTGCTTTAAAGTTTTTGAAAAATTGATCGTTCTGCTCAATTAAAAATCCATTTTCATAACTTAATTCTTTTTGTTTTAAGTCTCGTTCTTTTTGTAGTCTTGCACTTGCCTCTAGGGTTCTTAACTTCTCTTCTAGCTGTCCTTTGGTCATTAAATAATGTTCCAACTCTTTAGTTTTTTCTTTCTTACGATTAATTATCTCTTCCTTCTTCTCTTCAGCTTCTTGCATTTTCTGAAGAGCTTCACTCGCTTTATTATTTCCAGTCAAATTTAAACTAGCATAAAATTTCCCTAATAATGTGGTTTTCGAAGATTCTTTACCAATGTGATCGATTGTATGCTCCAATACGGTGAGTCCTAAAATGCCTTTGACTGCATCTGTGACATCTGATTTTGTTGTGATATTTCCAAATCTTTCTGTATCATAAAGAAAATATGTAGACAAATCTGCCGGAAGAATTTCTTCTATTTTCTGTTTTATTTCGTACGACGGAATTTGCTTCATCTGACCATCAGTTTCTTTATAAGACATCTCAACAGTATTTATAGTGGCCGGTTTTATTTCACCATTCTTTAACATGTATTTAAGAGTTCTAGAAATTATATAATCTACTCCATGATGACTTAACTCTATAGAGACTTTAACTTCATCATCTTTCCTTAAGTTTTGCATCTCATATGCAGCTACTGTGTTTATTAGCGCATCTTTGCTTTTAAAGTTTGCTTGTCCGTACAGACACCATAGAAATGCCTGTAATAAAGTAGTTTTTCCACTTGTATTATCACCTTGAATTAACGTTATATTTTCATCCTGTGCAGTCGAAAATATTATTTTTTGTATACCTTTAAATTGTCTAAAGTTTTTTATTTCAATACTCTTAATAATCAACTAGTCTACCCCCTTTAATACTTCGTTTTAACTTCCTCTATAATAATTCCTTTGATCTTTTCAATCATCGCATCTTTAGTTTTGTCTTTTGTTTTTACATTTTGCTTTTCTTCTCTAATAATCTTCAACTTCATAATTTCCAACTTTTTCTTATCAATCTCAAATTCATCCAAATTATAGGAATTCATTATTTACTTCCTCCTCTTTATTTAAATGATAAAACTCTTTAATCTCATTAATTAAAGTGTCAGCAACAGAAGAGTTTTCTGCAATTGATGCGAAATCCTTCATTCTAGCAATTTCTCTTAATGGTAAAGATTGCATAGACTGAACTTCTTCTGGCATTAATTCGCCCATGAGTTCAAATGGCATTGGTAAAGTAATAAAATCATAAATTATTGCATGTTTTTTCCCATCAAACTTCCTGAGTACTCGTCCCCTTCTCTGAACATACTCTTTTGGATTAGTACTACTTGCTAAAATAAAAGCCGTTTTTATACTTGGTATATTTACACCCTCATCTAAACATCTAATTGCAATCAAACTTTGTAGATGATCTCCTTTGGAGAATGTTTTTTTCAATTCTTCCCTTTCTTCTGCTGACTCTTCAGAAGTAAATTTCGATACTTTAAACCCTAACTTATTTCCAAGTAAGCTGGTTACAACATCAATTTGCCTCTTTTCTTCTTCATCTGCACTTCCTTCATAGTATTCTGGATCATTAATGGTAGTCGCTCCACAATAGACTAATATATGGGAGTCGTTTTGATATTTTTTAATTTCATTTTCAAGTTTGGTTATTTTTTCTTGAGCCCCTGCTACAATTTTCGCTCTTTTCAGAAGTAAAAATTTTGCTGATTCTGAAAAAGTAACTTTTCCAAACTTATCTTTTCTAACAGCTTTTGCAATTTGAGTAGTTAGTTCTTGATACTCCAGCAATTCATCTGGGGTTAAAAATACGGGAACCGGATAGTAATAATAAGGCGTGAGCATATTATTGTTAATTGCCATCTCCAGTGTATACTCAATGCATTTTTCTCCAAAATAATTAAATAAACTTTGAGTTCCAACCTCATCATTGTGCCTATTTATAGTTGCCGAAAGTGCTAATCTGAATTGAGCATTATGTAGTAACTTTGTCTGCAAATGTTCCGCTCCAAAATTGTGAGCTTCATCTACAATCAATAATAGATTCCGTTTTATAGACTTCAGTTGATTTTGAACGAAGTCAGAAGAGAAGGTTGCATTTGTCGTAACTAAACAAAAGTGATTGTTAACTTCGATATTATATAGTTCAGTTTGCTGCTCTAACCTCTTTTTCCAAGACTTTTGCTTAGATGCAGAATGGGCTACAATTGGCTTCATATTAAATAACTCAATATCTTCGACCCACTGATCTACAAGGTGTTGATATGGACATACTATGACTACTGCAAGATTATAATTCAAGTTTTTCGCCAGTTCTGCTGCGGCACCTAAACCAGTGATAGTTTTCCCCGTACCAGTAGCCATATCGAAAACTCCATTATATCCATGTGTTTTCCATTTTTCTATAGCTTCTATTTGATATTCCCTCAAATGAACGTTCTCAGGCGTAACCGGCCCATCAATTCTTTCTCTTTCTGCTATCGCGCTTTTTATTACATATTCCTCTTGCTCATCCAAAACTAATTCAATTTCATCAGTCTTATAACTTTCCAACTTCTCCTTTACTAGTTTTGGAAAATCTATAGTCAGGACGTTTTTTGCTTGGTTGGTCCAAATATTTTCAAAAGCTAACTCTTTAGCAGCAACTCTATCTTCTTCAAATGTCCAAGAACGAAAAACATCTATTGATTCGTAGTTATGAGAAAAAGCAGCCCCTGTTTCATTTAAAGAACCGGTAAAAGCAATTTTATTTCCTTTTTCATCTTCCACAATCCCCATTTTTTCGTGAAAGATACCAATGCTATTATTATCTTTAATTAAAGCGATTTTGATATCTATTATTCCATTCGCTATTAAATTTGCCAATAAATTCAAACGCTTCTTGCTAAAGAAATCTAAATCAGAATCAAATGAATTTAATAATTTTTCTTCTATTATTTTATCTCTACTTTTATATCCAAAATAAATTGCATCGATATCTTCCTCAGATAATCTCGGAGAAGCTATAATCCTAACTTTCCCTTTATTCCTAATTAGCCCCGCTATACCCTTAGTAATTTCTATTAATGCTGTTGATGAAAAAAAACCAACAGCTCGATCGTATCTAATTGCAGTCTCAAGAACAGGAATATAAAATTCTTTGACCATATCATTTTCAAAAGATCTATATTCATTTTTGATTTCGATGTTTACTAGACTCATTTTATACCCTCCCTTAATTATAGATTTAACTATTAATGGCATAGTTATTATGATTTACGCCCATGTATCTTTATACTCAAAACATAGAAGTCATTTACATTTATTATCCTACATTTCCCATTGTTTATAAAGTATTATTTATAATTTTCCTTTTTTTCTATTTACATTTTAGGCACATATGCTTAAAACATAAATTTAAACTACTGAGTCGATATTTAAGCATTTTAATAAATTCTTGTAATTAAAATAACGTATTTTTATGTCATGTATTCACTATTATTTAATTTTTGCTATCACTAACCGCCCTCACATCTTATTAGAATAGCTTCAATAAAATCCTGAAATCTCTTAGCGCTATATTAGTTTCAAACTCCTCTTAAAAAATTCGGTCTACAAGAAGATCGATTTTATAACACACTAATATTAGAAAAAAATATTGATAATTGTAAACCTATTAAACTTTAAATCTAAACGAAACGATTAGAGAAGTGTTCCAAATTGAAAGTGAACCATTTAATGATCCTATTGCCGTCTATCTTTCTAGTTGACTGTACGGATATCAAAGACGCAGTTATGACAGATGTCGAAGTACATGAAGAAACCGCAGTTGAAACAGAAGAACTTGTCACATCTATTGTGAAGAATCAGAAGTAGAGAAAACTCAGGCAAAATCAAATAATGAATTATTCGCAGTACACAAATTAATCGAAGTGGATGAAGGAGACTTGTCTAGCGACCAATCGACATTAAACACCATTATCTTTCTATACTCTTCATATAAGAACACCTCTTATCTATTCCAAATCAAAGGTACTCATATTTCTTTATTAAAAAGTAATTCAAAAAAGCCCTCTTGTAATTATTCCGGATCATGGTCAAGTAAATTGACACCGAAATATTACAAAAAGGGCTTTATACTATTTATTATTAAAGGAAAATCAAGAAAGTTATTGGACAAACAATCACAATTTTCCTTTTCAGTTCATTCTACTATTCTTATCTTCCTATCGAGCTTTTTAATACACGTTAGAATACAGTTTTCTTTCCCATTCATCCACACGGTAAAAATGAAGCTTCCACTCTTCTTGCTTCACTTTTATAAACTCCTGCCAAATATCACGACCGATAGTTTCTGCTAGAATCGTGTCTTCTGCCAAATAGCTTAAAGCTTCTTTCAAATCACGAGGAACCCATTCGACTCCTAAAGCATCCAGTTCTTCTTGAGAAAGATTACCGACGTCTTTTTCTAAAGGCATTCCAGGATCCAGTTTCTCTCTCACACCGTGTAGTCCAGCTGCTATCAAAGATGCTGACAATAAATACGGATTGCATGTTCCGTCTGCACCACGGTATTCAAAACGTCTCTCTCGTCTCGGTTCTAATACGCGCACCAAGCTTGAGCGGTTTCCGACACCATAGCAAATATGGGCTGGTGCAAATGAACCTGGTATCATTCGTTTATACGAGTTTACCGTCGGCGCAGCAATTGCAGATAAGGCTTTTCCGTGATGAAGAATACCTCCGATAAAGTAATATGCTACTTCTGAGAGGTCGAGTCCACGACTGTCATTCAAGTCTTTAAATAAATTCTTATCTCCTTCAAACAGACTCATATGCACATGAAGTCCACTTCCTGCTAACTCATTGAATGGTTTTGGCGCTAACGTTCCCACCATGCCAGCTTCTCTCGCCAAATGTTTGAATAACTGTTTGAACGTTACTTGATCATCGGTTGCTTTTAAACAATGATCGTATTTTAAATTAATTTCTACTTGTCCAGGACCGAACTCGCTCGAAACTTGCTCAGTCTCTACTCCCATTAATCCCATCGTTTCGATAAAATTCTGGATGAAATCTTCTTGAATATCTAAACCATCCGTTGAAAAACACGCGCTATTGTCAGCCGGAACCAGCTTTCCATCTTCTTCTTTCATTAAATATGCTTCTTGCTCGTAAACCATTTTGATTTGTCCACCTAGCACTTCTTCTGCTTCTTTTAAAAGCTTCTTTAATACGCTGCGTGGACAGCCTTGCCAAGGATTGCCGTTTTCATCAACCAAGTCGCAAAACATGCGTGCCGTTTTGCGGCGATGTGGCAATATAACAAATGTATCGGGATCGGGTAAGGCGAAAAAATCACCGCTGTCTGCTCCGTATGAAGGGTTCGGAACATACGTATCGAACATTGTGAAATCCATAATCGCCGCGCTGAAATTGACCCCTACTTCCATTGCATTCGCAATCTGCTCTTTTCTAATTGTTCTAGCTCTTGTAACCCCTGAGTAATCTAAAAATTCAACACGTATATAATCAATATTTTCTTGTTCAATTTTTCTCATGACTTCGCTGATTTTTGTTTCGATTACGCCTATGTTTCTTTCCATCCTTAACGCCTCACAT
This sequence comes from Planococcus sp. PAMC 21323, assembly GCF_000785555.1. Classification (NCBI taxonomy): domain Bacteria; kingdom Bacillati; phylum Bacillota; class Bacilli; order Caryophanales; family Caryophanaceae; genus Planococcus; species Planococcus sp. PAMC 21323. The sequence goes on from NZ_CP009129.1 coordinate 2,928,297, forward strand.
TCTGCAATAGATTGATCGCGTAATTCACATACAAGCTGACTCCTGTAGCCAAGACGGCATCGTCAAAATGGAATCGTGGATGATGTAAATCATACGTTGTTTCATCTTCTTTTTTAATCCCCAGACGGAAGTACAAACTAGGTATCTTTTCAGAAAAATAACCAAAGTCATCTGCTCCCATTGAAGGTTCTGGCAAATCGACTACCTTCTCCTCACCTAGTAGTTCGCTTGCTGTTTTGATAAACTCAGAAACCAAAGTAATCTCATTTTCGATTTGTGGAGCACCGAGTAAGAATTCAATATCAATTTTGACATCCCATTGAATTTCAGAGGCCCGACATACTCGTTCAAGTTCCGTTCTCAACTGACTTCTTACTTCGCTATTTAATGCTCGATATGTTCCTTCCATAACCACGTGGTCTGCGACAATATTGCTTGCCTCTCCCCCATAAATTTTACCAATATGGATGACTTTCGGTTGTGTCGGATTAATATTTTTGGCAGCTACTAGTTGTAGTGTCTGCATAATCTGTGATGCTACTAAGATGGCATCAACCGCTTGATGCGGACGTGCGCTATGGCCAGATTTACCGCTAATTGTAATTTTGAAATCATCGCATGAAGCCGTCATGCTCCCTGATTTGACGCCTACAGTCCCAATTGGCAAATATGGCCATAAATGAAGACCTGTAATAGATTCGAGGTGAGGGTTTTTTAAGATCCCCAGTTTAATTAGCGCAAGTGCGGCTCCATCTGCTTCTTCACCAGGTTGAAAAATGCAACGCACAGTTCCTTTGAGAAGTGTTTTGTTGTGATGTAATTCATAAACAGCTCCTAGCAAAATAGCGGTATGACCGTCATGCCCACAAGCATGCATTACTTGTTGATGAGTGGATTTAAAAGGCACCTCTGCTTCTTCCTGTATGGGTAAAGCATCAATGTCTGCGCGTAAGCCTATAGCCGGACCGTTTTTGTCCCCTACAATATCGACAAAAATTCCTGTTTCCCCAATTCTTTCATAAGGTATTCCCCATTCCTCTAATACCGCTCCAATATAACGAGCTGTTTCGAATTCTTTAAAGGAAAGCTCAGGATATTGGTGGAGATGACGCCTGATAGCAACGACCTGTGCATCGATTTCTTTAGTTGATTGGAATTGGTTAGTCATTTGAAACTTCCCCTGCTTCTTTTTCTTTCACAGGTCTCTTTAATCCCTGGAATGCTGATTTATTGAAAACAGCAAATAGTAAGAATAATATAGTTAGCCAAATACCTCCGCGGACAAGCGTCATAAGAGAACCAACAAAAGATCCGTATAATACGACGATGATTCCGATAAACCCTAAAACTGGGAATAACGGAAATAGTGGCTGCCTCCAAGATAGTTTGGCCACTTCTTCTTTATGTTTCAATCGGAACAGCACTCCGGCAATCAATGCTAAACTCCAAGAAAATAACCATGCAATAACAAGTTGATTTGATAATTCAACATAGATAAACTCTGGATTAATTTGACCAATCAAAATCAAGGAAATTGTTGCTAACCAAATGACAATGATCGCATTTACTGGCGTATAGGTTTTCGGATGAATAACCCCCAAAAACTTAGGCAACATTCCTTCTCTTGCCTGTGAATAGAAAATCCGAGAAGTAGCATAAATGGTACCCATAATAATACAGGTTGCCGCTGCAATCCAAGCGGCGAGGTTCATGATAAAGGCACCTGCGACTCCAAAAACTTGACCAGCAGCTACCGTAAACGGCGAACTGTCCATAGTTACTTCATTCCATGGGATAATACCTTGTAAAACGAAATGAGCAAACGAGTAAAGAAGAATGAAAGTAATACTAGACCAGATTAATCCTCTTGGTAAGTCGCGTTGCGGATTAATGGCTTCTGCTCCTGCTGTCACTAACGTCAATGCACCAAGGTAAGCATACGTTCCAAGCGGAATGGCACTGAAAAATCCTTCTGCGCCATACGGTAAAAACGGTGTGAAATTCGCTAAGTTAACATCTTTCAATCCAACAATACCGAATATCACCATTACACCAACCAATGCCAATACCATGTACAATTGAACACGTGCGGCAATGACTGCGCCTAGAATATTGATCACAGCAAAAAGTGTCACGAAGAAAATAGCGAAGAACGCTGGCCACCATGCTGCTGTCAATGATGGAAAGAACCATACGCTAATTTTCCCTAACGCCAAGCCAACACTACCTCCGGCAATAATCCAGCCGATCGCAAATGTAAACCCGGCTAGGAATCCCCATGATTTCCCCATCATTCTTTGCACCCACGTCGACATAGCACCCGCATTTGGCATAGCGATCGCCATTTCAATTAATGCTATTATTAAAAATAGCTGCAATAAACCAGATACCATGTAAGAAACGATTGATCCTGGACCCGCAGTTGCAATGCCTTGTCCCATTAATAAGAAAATACCATCTCCAACTACCGCACCTACACCCAAAGCCCAAATATGCCAAAACTTCAAAGTTCTTTTCGGTTGTAAATCAAGACTAATATTTTGACTCATCCCATTTCCCCTTTTCGTTTATAGTTTTGTTTTATAGATATTCTCGAAGTTTCTGTACAAAATCATTTCACCGATATAACGAGCTTTTTCTGAATCCATATAGTCTTTTTCAACCCAATCATTTAGCACACGCTCGAAACATTCCACAAACAATTTTGCTCCCATCCAATTCATTTCCGGGACAGTAAACGCATCCGATCCATACATAACTTTGCCGAAAGGTGCTAGTTCCAATACTTGCGAAATAATACGCTCGACCCCATGACCTGTAAACGGATTTTGCAAGGATATATCCATGTAAACATTCGGTAATATGCTAACTATGAATGCCGCTTCTTCCATCCATGGGTAACCGCCGTGTACCAAATGGACTTTTGTGTCTTTATATTTCTCTAGTCTTAATGTATCTAATAAGTAACTCGGGCTAGCCTTGGTTATTACAACCTCCCCATCACCAATCCCTGTATGGATATGCATAAACTTATCAGCGGCTGTACATTCTTCCATAGCAATATGGAAACAATAATCACGTAATGATTTTGCTGGTGAGCGATCGTTTTCCACAAATTCCTTGTAGCCTTTACGCGCTTCTTCTTCATTCATGTCCATAATTTCGAGACCACTTCGATAGGCGATAATCGTTTTTAACCCTACAACTCCCGGTTTCGATAAATTTTCTGATAAACGCTCTCGGTATCGACGGACAAATTCATTAAATTCTAATCCTTCTTTTCCGAACTCCACCATGATGGTCTCGATTCGGCTGATCTCCCAAATTTTTGAGCCACTCAGTTTTTCGAAATCTTCCCGTTTTAATGGTGGCTGCGGATAGCCGAAATCCATAATTGCACCTTCCAACTGAACATCTCCAAATAATTCTTTTGTATACGCTCCATAGTCCGCAGCTTTTTTGTTACGAGCTTCTACTATAGATTCAAGTGTTTCCTCACAAGACAAATATTTCGCCATATTCCTTAATAAAATCTGAATCCACATATTTGAGTTTGGAACTGGTTGTGCTTTATCTGCTTTTTGGCTTGCTACAAACATTTCCTCATTAACTGATAATGACAATTTACGTAAGAAACTAAGTGGCGTTTCTTTTTCTTCCGGTGCTGCGAATGGATGAGCATGGACATCAACTACTTTGACTCCCGCTAAACTAACCTTAGACAATATACTCCACTCCTTTAGTTTTAGAAAAATTTTTTTCGCAAAAATTCTTTCATCTTCTCTTATTTCTAAATAAATAAAAGTTTGAAAAGAAAGAAAATTTAATCTATTATAGATTAGAATTGATTATATAGTTATTATTATTTCTTACACAACGAATAGAAAAAAATTTTACGGTGGTGATTCATTTTGAAACACATATTGAAAGATGTTTATTTAAAGGACGTAGCCGATTTTTTATTAGAAGGAATTGTTTTAACTGATGAGAACGGCGTTATATTATCGTTGAATCACATTGTTAGTGATTTTTTTCCCAAGCTATCTGATAGCGATTTAATTGGCAAGCGTATTCAAGATTTTGTGCCATCGAAGGATTTGTCTCAGTTTTATCTCCTTAAACAGGAAACTAGAAATATCTCCTTATCTATTGGGATGTTTCAACTATTGGCTAATTTTCGTTTTATTGACGACAGCACAGCTTTCCTTAATTTTCGGAATATCACGAAAATACAACGCCTATCCCAAGAAATTGTAGAAGCTCAAAATCAAAATAGATTGTTTCAATCTATCTTAGATAAAGTAGACGAAGGGGTTTGTTATATAGATAACAATCAAAAAATTGTCTTCTATAATACAAAAATGGGTGAATTGGATTCGAAAGAACCCTCAGGGGTAATTGGAAAGCGATATGCGTCCATTTTTGAAGGTGCAACGCATCAAGTCTCTCCTCTTTTGAATTCTCTAGTATCGGATAAACAGATCGTCCAAAATGAGGCGTTTTTTTCAAAAACCGGCAAACGCTATATCGTCAACAAGAAAAGCGAACCCCTTTTTTTAGGAAGTCAAAAAACTGGAGCACTTTCTACCGTCAAAGATTTCTCCACTATAGCGTCAATGGCAGACACTTTATTTCAGAACAAAAGAACAAAGGCAATTTCTTCTACTGAAGTAGCTATTTCCAGAGAAAACTTACCCCCAATTATTCAAGTGAGTAAATCCATGAAAAAAGTGATAGATACCACTGAACTTCTCACAAAATCTACCGCTAACCTATTAATTTGTGGAGAAAAGGGTGTTGGAAAAAGTCTGCTTGCCCGTTTTACCATTGAACGGCTAAATATACTAGATGCTAATTTTATAGAATTGAATTGCGCCGATATCCCTTCTCTTTTATTGGAGGAAAACTTATTTGGCATCTCTAAATCTCCAGGATTATTAGAGCAAATGAAAAATGGGATAATCGTGCTCGACCATATCGACCAACTAGACATTGCGATTCAAGAAAAATTATTACGTGTTATCCAATCCAAGACATTCTTTAGTTCTAAAGACAATAGCGAAATAAGCGTCAATACTCGTTTTATTGCATTATTGTCACAAAAACCGAATATCGCATTAAAACAAGGAAATTTATTAGAAGACTTGTTTTATGCCTTAAGCACAATCACATTGACCGTCCCTTCTTTACGCGACAGAAAAGAAGATATTCCTTTACTTATAAATTATTTTTTACAAAACAAGAATAATTCTACGCGCGGGTTAAACACCGCAATTTCAGAAGACGCACTAAAAGCATTAACCTCATACAGCTACTCTGGGAATGTCCGACAGTTGGGGTACATTATAGAAGGCGCAATGACCTTGGCGAAAGATGACGGGATAATTACACTTGATCACTTGCCGTCTTATATGGTTGATTTTAGTCATTCAGATAATGAGAGCGTCGCACTATTTAACGAACAAGATTCCTCCCACTCTTTAACCAACCAAGTTGAAAACTTTGAAAAGCAATTGATTTTAAATGTATTGAAAAAAACTAATTACCACATTACTAAAACAGCTGATAATCTCGGAATTTCTAGGCAAAGCTTGAATTACAAAATACGCAAATACGATATTGAATTTACTAGAGAGGATAGATAGCCGTGGAACAAAAAGAATTACTCGACAAAGATCACCAAGTAATCTCACAAGGTTTAAAACTACGTTTTTCACCTATGACTGTGGCATCAGCTTCCGGATGTTGGCTAACCGACCTTTCTGGCAAAGAATATTTGGATTTAACTGCTGGTTGGGCAGTTGCCAATATAGGATATGGTCGTGAAGAGATCGCTAAAACCATCTTCGACCAATACTTAAAATTATCTTTTACTACACAGCTCAGCGCACCTAGTGAGACCATGGTACAACTTGCTGAAAAACTTATCAGTTTAACTCCAGGGGACTTCGAAAAAAAAGTGTGGTTCGGTCACTCTGGGTCAGATGCTAATGAGTTAATTAGTAAATTCATTCCTATCGCTGCTGGACGTTCTAAAATGATTTCATTTATCGGCTCATACCATGGTCAAACAATGGGTGCTTCATCGTTGTCTGGTCATAGTGCGCAGGCACGTTTCGAAGGAAGAGGCAATGTCGTCAAGATTCCTTACCCGAATCCTTACCGCCCATTCAGCGGCATCAGCGCCAACCTTACCGAACAAACACTCCATTACATGAAAGAAGTGTTTGCAACGATATGTCCAGCTGACGACACAGCAGGAATTATTATTGAAGCTATCCAAAGTGATGGTGGCATGATTTTACCACCCCCTGCTTTTTTACAAGCGTTGAGAGAGATTTGTGACCAATACGGCATTTACTTAATTATCGATGAAGTAAAAGTCGGAATGGGTAGAACTGGAGCCTGGTTTTCGTTTCAACATTGTGAGATTGTACCGGATGTAGTCGTACTAGGGAAATCCCTCGGTGCTGGTCTTCCTATTAGCGCTGTTGTCGGAAGGAAAGAACTACTAGATGCAGTTTCTGCAGGTCATATGTTTACAACAAGCGGGAACCCCGTGTCTACTTCTGCAGCCCTTAAAAATATTCAACTGATCGAAGAAGAAGGTTTATTGGAGAATGCTAAGCATCAAGGAATATCTTTTCTTAACGGTTTGCACAAGCTTCAAGAAACTTACCCCTGCATAGGAGATGTACGAGGAAAAGGGTTGGCTATCGGTGTAGAAATTGTCGAAAATCGACATTCCCAAAATCCAGATCCTTTAAAAACTGCAGCCATTTGTTACCGAGCCTATGAACTCGGACTGCTTATTTACAATGTTGGCATTTATGGAAATGTGTTAGAAATCACACCACCACTTACAATAAACGCTCTCGAAGTAGAACGAGCACTTGCTATTTTAGAAGAAGTATTTAAAGACGCAGAAAATGGTCACATTGATTTACATAAAGTACAAGAATTTAGTGGATGGGGCTAATTTTAGTTACTAATAGGTAAACTGCCGATTATTCACAAGAAAGAGATACACACTTTACAGCCTTCTTTAACTACATTCACTTTTCTTTAAAACTAATATTAGCAAGAGCTTTTCATGCATGAAGGTGTTTTTCAGATGATCGTCTGCACAGAACATTATTTCCCAGGAAAAGTTTTAGTTATTTCTGTTCGTATAAACGTACTGGACCTAGAGCTGATTAAAAGTTCTAGGTCCAGTACGTTTTATTACTTGTATTATTCGATTCTCCCTTACTAAAAGTATCCCTGTAATAAAGTCACTTTTGTAATATACTAATATTAGGAAAAAATACTCATCACTGTTAAATCATGAGATTTTTTAAATTAGTATGGAACGATTAGAGGAGAGTTCTAAAATGAAAGTGAACCATTTATTGATCCTATTGCTATCGGGCTTTCTAGTTGGTTGTACCGAGGTCGAAGAAACTGCCATCACAGAAGTAGAGGCGCAAGAAGAAACAGCAGTTGAAATTGAAGAAAGTAGCGAAAAAGAAGAACCTGTCACACCCATTGTTGAAGAGCCAGAAGTAGAGGAAGCTCCTACAGAACCAAATAGCGACTTATTTGCAGGCTACGACTTAATCGAAGTAGATGGCGGGGATTTGTCCGGTTACCGTGAGTCTAACGTTGTCGTTAACGTTGGTTATGGCGATCGCGACTATTGGGCTTTCACCAACGAGCACGGACAGTTAGAACGGGTTGTGGCGGATGAAATCGTTTTGCAAGATGACGACAATGAACCTGTTTTATCGACTGGCCGGTATTATTCGGACGAAGCAAAAGTTCCAGGTGTGGAAAGTGATGTACTAGATGAAGGGCACGTGCTTGCCGATTCGCTTGGCGGGGTTTCAAATGCATATAACATCACTCCCCAAGAAAGTACGCTCAACCGACATGGTGATCAAGCTTATATGGAGGATACGATCCGCAAAGCAGGTGGCGCGACCCATTTCGAAGCCATTATCACCTATCCAGATACCGAAACGCAGATTCCTTCAAGCTATCAATATACGTATACGATAATGGGTAATGAAGTCGTTGATACGTTTGAAAATGTGAATCCTGATGAAGTCAATGCATCACTCGGGTTAACTCAAAGTGAGCCTGCAGATATAGCTAGTTCAAGTAGTTCAAATACTAACGAAGATGTTTCGAGTGTTGATACAAATGGGAATGGACAAGTGACGATTAAAGAAGCGAAAGCAGCAGGGTTTAGTATGCCAATCATGAGCGATCATTGGCTATATCCGCATATGCGAGATAATGATAATGACGGTATGGTCGGCGAGTGATTTTTTAACTTATGTGCAGCCTGTCACCTATTTAAGGAGGTCAAGCGAGTGAAAAAAGGATTTCTTTTAATTCTACTGACTATTTTCTTAACTGCGTGTAACCCAATTGAGGATAGCGATATCGTGATCGAGCAAAACGAAATAACCGCCAATCCGGATAAATTTGAAGCATTTATCGGAAATCTTGAGAACGGCAAACAAGATAAAATACGGATTGTCCAAAGAACTACAGAGGGCGACCCAATTTTTGAGACCTTAGAGTATGATAGTGAAATTATTACGTATACGTATGATAATTCTCACGATGAGTACGGCGCTGAAAACAAAGGAAAACAAAGTGGAACTTGCGAAAATCTAGAAAGTGAAACGAGCGAAACAGGTACAATCTACCGCTTGAGCGGTTGCTCTTCTGAAGTCGGAAAGTATTTCGAGCTTGAAGTTCTAGAGTAACTTTAAAATATTTGGAGAAATGTTAGTAAATTTTAAAGAAAGACGACGGAGGGAGTAGAGAAGATGTTCAAAAACCATATTAGTGGATTGTTAATCGTTTCGGTCTTATTAGCAGTTGTAGGCTTGATCTTACTGTTTTCAAGTGCTTCATTCGGAATGTCTTTAGGAAACTCTTGGCTTATGAGTCAACAAGATGGTATTGCTGATACTAGCCAGTTCATGATGGTGATGGAAACGTATACCACTGCCTTTATTGTTGCGGGTGGTATTCTATTTGCTGCTGGTCTATTAATGGCTATACTCACCTATTTCACTGCCTTAGTTTTAGGCGATAAAAAAACGGAAGTTCCGTCTGAAGGGACGGACTCAAAAGAGCTATTGGCTGATGATTTTAATTAGCAAGCATTTATAAGAGCGTAACCTAAACCCCAAATGGCGGACACTTTAAAAAGTGATCTCATTTAGGGTTTAAGTTTGTAAGATTTTGTATGATTTTTTATACCTTTTTATAAAATTGCTCTCGAAAAAGCGCAGTATTTTTGATGAATTCCATTCAAGTTAAGCTTCTGTGCTAACCCTCTAATGCTGTAATTTGTTCAACTACTCTTTTGTCGAACCCCTCTGAATAAGAACCATCTTTCCGAACGCCGCTCCCGAAATGATATTCATTAGCCTCTACAGTTTGATGAATCTCTTTTATATTCGTCGACGTTAATCCCCCACCACAAAGAATAGCAGGTCCCTCTATCTCTTTTGATAGCTCGACTAACTTTCTTAAGTCATGCTTCCCTCTCAAACAATCTTCGTGACCACCAGATGTTAAAATCCGCTTTACCAGTTTTTTGTAGTCTGTTAATAATTTATAGGCGCTCAACTGATCGTCAATTTCGTCAAACGCACGATGAAAGGTAATATCGAGTTGATCAGAGACTGCCATGACTTTTTCAAGTGCTGTTTCATCTATTGTATAATCCTTTGTCAAAGCGCCAAATACGATTCCGTGACCACCTAAACTCAACACATTTTTGACGTCTTCGATGATTGTATTCATTTCTAGATCGCTATAGAAAAAATCTCGACTATGGGGGCGTATCATTACTTGAACCGGTATCGTGACGCTGTTTAAAACTTGCTTGATGATCTCAAAACTCGGTGTTAGCCCTCCCTCATCAATTGCGGAAACAAGTTCTAGTCTGGCTGCTCCCAATTTTTCTGCTTGGATTGCTTCTTGTTCATTTTGCACAATAACTTCTATTCTCATTTTTCATTTCCTTTCAGATCGGACGATTTCTATTAACTATGATAGACCACTGATTTTAATTGCTCCATCAAAGGACACCAGACTAGCATAATTTCACACAATAAAAGAGGAGTTATCTATAAAGATATTGAAGTATACCACTACTCGAGAACAATAAGCAGGTATTCTCGCAACTAACATCTGTTCTAGTTGTTCCATCTAGAGACAATAATTTTATGGGAGGTTCCAAATGAAAACTCCACTTAATAAAGAGTTAATATCAGGTGATAAGTTTCAGTCCCTTTCTCTGCAAAAATTACTCTCGCTAGTTGAGAGTAATGAAGAAGTTGGGATAGTTATCAACGACCAAGTATCTATTGCCATACTGAAATGGGAAAAATACGAAGAATTACTGAGTGTTTTAGCAACTCAAGAGAACCGCATTAATGAAATCGAAAGTCAGTTTGAAGACTTGATTCTATCAATAAATACTTCTGAAGCTGTTCAAGCAGCAGAGAGCGGTCATTCTAAAAAATACGCAGTAGAAAATCTTACTGAGGCTTTCGATATGCTACAGCCACGAAGTAAAAAAAATGACTCTACAGAATCTAATTCGTAGAGTCGTTTTTTTGTATTCAATTTATTTAAATCACGACTTTTTTAAATATCAATATTTATTTTGCTAAAATGCCGATGTGACTAACAATGTTGTTGAAAAGGTTAACATCAAATAAATGAGCTAATTGCAAGAGGCAGACGTTTCGTTGGATTCGATGATTCTAAGAGTAATTTTACCTTTGGAATCCTTTACGGTCTCCCCACGTTTTTTATAGGAATATAAAAAATATAAAAAACAAGCAAAAGTTGCCTTAAACTAGCAGTTGCTCTACTAGTCACATGTGCAGCATCATTTTTATTAACGATTAATTGGTTCGATTGATGAGGGTTATTATGACGTACAAATTTTGGAAATAGTAGAATTGGCTACTCGGCTCTCTGTTCACTTTTACCTTTTTTAAAGAAGTTAGCTTTTTTTATTTTGCAGCTCTTGCAAGAGAATGCGCGCGCCCTCTAGACTTAAGGTAAGTCCTGGCGCAAATTCTTTATTTCCCGCTTGAACTTCACCTGTCACTAAACAAGCACCTGCGGCTTGGTATTTTCTTAGCACAATCTCGTCTTCTTCTACTAAAATCTCCACGGGATCGCCTACGTTTATCTCCATTCCCCTTCTCAGTTCTTTCGGAATGACGATGCGTCCCAGTGGGTCTGTGTTTCTCACGATTCCTGTGGTTTTCATGGTTCGACTCTCCTTTTACTCCGTACTATTTTAGCAAACTTAATTCCTCAAAAAGAACGCACGTTCTCATTATAGCACTCTTCTTCTATTCGAACGCATAAATTTCAGGAAAAAATTCAAAGAGCAAATTTCTGTGTTTGATTTTGATCAAACCGTGAAACAAAACCTAAGCTGATTCGTAGTAAGGTTATAGGCATAAAAGATGTAGATCTTCACCAAAGGAGGAAATAACACGTGAACAATAAAGTATTTTCTAGTATTGGTTGGATACTGCTTGGACTCGTCGGGGTTTCTTGGATTGCGTTTGGTTATTCGAGTTGGTACTTGTTACTGCTCCTATTATCCCGTCTTTCTTTTTCTGTTAGCGATGGCAGCATTAAAAAACTTGGAAAGTTATCGCTTTCTCATTGGCTGCAACTCTCAGTCACATTGGCAATAGCTGTTGCAGTTGCGTTCGGGTTGATTGTTCTCGCTAGTTTTCTAATCACGGATGTTCTACACATAACGGGTTGGGTCAAAACGGTATTCCAATTAATCGCAATTATTTTAGCTTTGTATCCTGCAAAATTTGTATATGACAGTGTTGCACAAAAAGTATTCGACGATGCGAAAACTGAAGAAGCTTAACTGTCGAGCGCTAAGGTATCTAGCGTTAGCGTTGAGATTATAGGAGTGAATTGGCATGAAAAATGAAAAAGTGTATTTCTTAGGTTATTTCATCTTATTTCCGGTACTTTTTCTGTTTAGTTCGTTGCTGTGGCGATTTCTGATTCGAAATGGTGATTTACTTGTTGTCGCAACAGATGTGTTATCTATTTTAGCTATTTATTATTTTATCGTGAGTGCTTTTTTTGCGATTCAGATGAAAAAATCTACGTCGTAACGGTTCCCTTAAGCTTTCATTTGCAAAAACGACGTGCGTAGAACAGGAGGACCGGAATTGAAAAAATATTACGCTTATCACTCGCTGATTATGGTGATTTATACGGCTGTGCTTCTTTACTGCTTGCTGAACAACCTGTTTATGCCTATTGTGATTGCGGCCGTACTGGGAACTCCACTGCTCATTATCAATTACCGAATAAATCATCCCGCTCGCAATCACAGAGCAGTAAAGTAAAAGTTAAGTTTGTTTGTCTGCCTAGCCTGAAAACATTTGCGTTCAAAACAAAGGAGTGTGGTTCAAGTGATTTTTCGAAAAGCCATGATCGACGATTTGCCCGACATTGTTCAGCTTTTGGCGGATGATGAACTGGGTGCTACGCGTGAACAGTTTGAAACTCCTTTACCAGATACTTATTTCGAAGCATTTAAAGCCATTGAAGCTCAAACTGGAAACCAACTCCTTTTAGCTGTTGAAGGAGATTCTGTACTTGCCTGCCTTCAGTTGACGATCATTCCGGGCTTAGCTAGAAATGGCTTGAAACGCGCGCAAATTGAAGGCGTGCGTGTAGCCAAGGATCAGCGCGGGAACAAAGTCGGAGAAGCCATATTTAAAAAAGCGATTGCGATCGCCATAACCGAAAACTGCGGATTGGTCCAGTTGACTACAGACAAACAACGTGAGGATGCTCATCGTTTTTATGAACGCTTGGGGTTTGTCGCAAGCCATGAAGGCATGAAATTGATGATAGAGCCCACCTGATTTGAATTTTTTCATAAAAAAGAACCTTGCTTTCGCAAGATTCTTTTTTTATTTTTTAAACGATTTGATAACGTCTTTGAATTTCAGACGATTGCCGTAATTTAATGAGCCAAATTTGTAAATGTGAATCGATAACGCGGCGAATAGTGCGACTGTAACGATCATAATTACGCTTGAAATCAATAGAGAAGCCAGGGGTACACTGGTCAACATATACCGAATCGGCATCGTGAATATCGAAACAAACGGGATAAACGATGTAACTTTTACAATGGCGTTATCAGGTGCGTTCATAGCAAACGTTGCTGCAAAATAAGCCAGGATAAACAAGAATGTAATCGGTGTTACGGCCGAATTGACGTCTTCTACTTTGGACACTAAGCTTCCTAACGCTGCATAGATAAACATATACAAAACATAACCCAGTACAGAAAACAGGATATAGACAACCAGGACATCTCCTGTCATCGATCCTTGAACGAGCTCTAGAACAAAATCAGGATAGTTTTCTTTGTTTAGCATAAATCCAATGACACCAAATAAAATGATTGCGGCCACTTGGAATATACCGGTTAACCCTACTGCTCCGACTTTTCCGAGTATCAGTGTGCGCGGGTTACTCGATGTAATAAGCAGTTCCATTGTGCGGGAATCTTTTTCTCTCGCAACAGAAGTTGCCACGCTACTACCGTATAGCAAAATGAGCATATACATGGTGATCATCACAGCAAAGGCAATGGCTGTTCCTGATTCAGCGTCTTTTCCAAGAAAGACGGTTTCTTGTTGGATGGGTTGATTTAAAACTTCACGTACTTCTTGACTGTCTATTCCCTTTTCATCAAACAATCGGTCCTCATTGAGTTGTTTTAGTTGGGATTCAAAAACGAATGGTTCGGCTGAATCCGTCGTGCTATCAAAAGAAATGTAGGTAAAGCTGTCATAATCGTTTACGACAAAGCCTGAAGCTTCCTCTTCACTTTGAACTGCACTTTTCAATTCCTCTTCTGTCGCATACTTTTCTTTGCCGAGAGCGAGACTCAAGGCATCTCTCAATTCTTCGTTTTGATAGACTACTACAAAGCTTTCGTCCTCAGCGGGTTCTCCCGTCTCTGTAGAATTTTCTTCTGTTCCTCCACCATCAAACCACATCATAAATGTAGGAACGGTGGTGATAAGTAATGTGATGATGCACATGATCGCCGTTGTCACAAGCAAGCTTTTCTTTTGAATCATTCCACGCAATTCGAAATTAAAAACGGTTTTAAGCTTTTTCATTTTGATCACCTGTTTTCTCAATGAATATTTCTTGAAGGCTCGGTAAGTAATCCATAAACATTGTCAGTTCGATTCCTTGATTGAATACCGCTTCGACAAACGATTTTTTCGTTTCATTTGGTTGAAGCGCTAAAATAATATCTTGTTTTTCGAGTGTGTATTCATAGCCTGACAGAAAACTTAAGTTGTGTTGATCCGCAAAGCGTAAACGCAGCTTGTCTTTGCCCATTTGTTTTCTTATATCGTTTAAATCGCCATCTAATACAATTTTTCCATCATTGATAATGGCAATATCATCACAAAACGACTCGATATACCCCATTTGGTGAGAAGAAAAAATAATAATGCGATCTTCACGTATGTAATTCACTAACGAATCTTGAAAGATTTTTGAATTGACCGGATCCAAGCCTGAAAAAGGTTCATCCAAGATCAAAATATCCGGCTCACAAATAAACGCTTGTGCGATTTGAACTTTTTGTTGGTTTCCTTTTGAAAGCGTCTCAAGTTTTTGGTCTAAATACATCGCAATGCCAAATTCTTCAGCCCATTTTTTCATGGAATGCTCAGCGTCTTTTTTGTTAGCTCCGCGCAGTTCCGCAAAATAAATCAATTGATCTTTTACTTTAAACTTTGAATACATGCCACGTTCTTCAGGCAAATAGCCAATTCGGTAATCAGTCGGCTTGAACTTTTTGCCGTCTATCGTAATTGAACCACTGTCTCCTTCAAATACGTCCATCAAAATTCGCATGGATGTTGTTTTTCCAGCACCGTTTCTCCCCAAATAACCAAAAATTTGCCCGGAGTTGATAGTTAAATTAATTCCCTTTAACACATGCTTGTTGTTAAAGGATTTGTTTAATTCTTCGATAACGAGTTTCATTTTGACACCTCCAAAGAGTAAATTATATCCAAAATATATCTTAACATAGAATAATTCCCAAAAATCAGTTTTAGTATATGTTTTGTTAGTAAATACGTTACCCGCCTATGCGCTAAGGTTACAAAATTGGATATGATTTATACTACACTCCCATTACGTTAGAGTCACATGTTATATTGATAGAAAGGAGTGTTTCCATGCCAAACTTAACGAATACCGTCATTCTTGTCACTGGAGCTAACCGAGGGCAAGGCAAAGCAATTGCTGCGCATCTTGCGTCATTGGGTGCTCAGGTTGGAATTGGTGCGCGAAATTACGAGGAAGCTCAGGAAGTCGCCGAGAGGATTGGAGAACGTGCCTTTTCGGTTCAGTTAGATGTGACAAAAGAGTCAGAGTGGACAGCAGCAGTTGATGCAATGATCTACCAATTTGGTAAACTTGATGCGTTGGTGAACAATGCAGGCGCATTAAAGCGAAACTCGTTTAGAGAAACAACATTAGAAGACTTTCAGCAGTTGATCAACGTCAATCAACTGGGTGTTTTTCTTGGCATGCAAGCTGTGATTCCGCAAATGGAAAAACAGGGAAAAGGATCCATTGTCAACAACATTTCGATTTCTGCATTTTCCCCCATTGCGAAATCATCCGCTTATGCAGCCACAAAAGCAGCTGTGGTGGCGATGTCCAAAGTTGCCGCGATTGAACTCGGTTCACTCGGAATCCGAGTAAATATGATTCATCCCGGCGGCATCGAAACGGATATGGCGACTGGCGGCAAAGACGTTCCTGCCTTTTACGATTCTGTTCCGCTAGGGCGTATTGGCCAACCACTTGAAATCGCAAAAGCAGTCGCCTTTCTTGCTTCAGACGACAGTTCTTATTGTACGGGTACGGAGATTGTTGTCGATGGTGGCATGACGCTTGGGGTTGCGGATGAGTAAGCACTTCCCCACTACAGGTGGAACAAAAGCTCTCATCCAATAAATGAGTTTGGAAAAATAGTTTCTGGTTGCTCTTTCTAGATTGTTACCTTCAACAAGTCAAAAACAGCGCAGTCTTTTATTTCTTATGCTTATATTCACGAGTTGAAACGAGAGAGATTTTAGGTTTTGTAAAGATTTTATAGCTAATGAAGTTCTGGCGATGCCGTTATGATATTAACTTTTTATACTTATATTACGCCATTTATTCCCAGATATTTGGATATACTATCCGAATTAATCGAAATACTGTCCGATTCGACTCAAATACTGTCCAAATTGAATGGAATACTGTCCAGATCAAGTGATTTACTAGCGAGCGCATTTTTTCAGAGGTCAACCCATATTTTGTATAAAGAAATTCCAATTCAAAACAGCCACAAAATCTCTTCAAAAGAGATTTTGTGGCTGCTTTTATTCGACTACTAGTCTTAACTTGTTGTTTTCGGAAAAAGGCCTTTGTCATTTTTAATATATGTCCACGCACTCGCAATCAGCAATAGGACAATTCCAGCTACTAAAACGGCTTGAATGGTTGTTGCCATCGATGCCTCTAATACGCCACTCGCGTATGCGCTGTAGATACCAAAGAACGCCCATGCGATTGGCAGTGGAAATGCAGCGTTTTTGTATAGCGCCAAGTAGAAAAATACAAAGCCAATGGCCACAAACAAAATGGCGATGGTCCAAATCGAATCGGATAGTCCAAAGCCGTTCCACTCTAGCTGTACTAAAAATAGCGAGGTGTTAACGATTGTTGCGATAAATACCCACGAGCTGTAGAGCGTGAAACTGATGCCTGCCAGCGTACTCGGAAATTGGTCGCGGTTGTTGGTGATTTTTTTGACGATCAAAATCAACGAGAACAGGAGACCCAAAATCAGTAACGTTGAAATCCCTAATAACTCGTATGAGAAGACGATAATCCATGCCATATTAAATACGGCACTGGCGATAAATAAAGGCGACACCAACCGAATCAGTTTTCCAACGCGTTCGTCTTTTCGTTTAATAAAGAAATAAACCAACGTGACTAGTAGCAATGTGTAAATCACACCCCAAATTGAGAACGTGAACGGCGCTGGTGAAATGAGTGTCATGTATTTGTCGGACAGATCTTTTTGACTCATGCCATTAAAAAATCCGGTTGACCCGAGTGAGTTGATGCCTAAAGTGAGAAAATAGAAAACTAAATTCAAAATGGCGAAGAGTGTTGTTTTCTTACGCGTTTTTTCGTCCATAAGGATTGCGCCTCCTGATTTTTGTTCTTTCTATAGTATAAGATTCCCCTTATATACGCTCTACTAAACAAAGCATCTTGTAAGATCACCACATTTTATAAGTTAGCATTGGATCCTCATTTGAAAGTTTCATCATAAATGGATAAAGCCCTAAAAACGCAATCATTAACGTAATGGCAAGCAGGAAAACTCCCAATCCATTGAAATCTAAAACTAACGTTAGTGTAATAATGAGAAATGCCGGTATATAAGCAAACATGGCGGTTAGTTTTCGTGATTTGGGTATGAGGTATTGCGGAGTTCCACAATGCGGACAGTTAATTTTATTAGTGAGCTTGAAGGTTTTTGAAACAGTAGTTTTCCACGGCCATTTTTGCCCACAACTTTCGCAGTTTGGCATCGTTTACTCCTCCTTAAATTGATGATCCGTTTGCATGTAACGAGTAAAATAAGCACCTGTGATTAACAGTGCCACGGTTAGCGCCATCGTGAACACGCCAAGATTCTCTAACCAATAACCAGCTATGTTAATAATACTAATTAGTAAGAAACAAATCGCCGTCACTTTGCTTTTGGGATCTGCGTTTATTTTGATGATTTTATTGAGCGCGATGCCTAATGCTAGGACTGCTAGTAACGTAAATACGATTGGCCACAAAAATAGCGCCTCCTTTTATTTCCTGTACCTGTATTTACGAGTTGAATAGAGAGAAGTTTCGGGTTTTTAGAGGTTTGATTGTTAGTTGCTTCTTATATAGTATGAATTTCTTTTGAAGTTGTTATTTTATACTTATATCGCGCTCTGAATTTCCAGTTAATTGGATATACTGTCCAGTTTTGTAGAAATACTGTCCGATTCGACTCGAATACTGTCCGAATGACACTGAATACTGTCGAAATCACACCATTTACTGTCCGAATTAAAATTCCAGCCAATTCCCCTCCAAAAATGTGATCTAAATTCTCACTCCCTCCGTTATGTGTGTAATAGATTAAAAAAAGAGGAGTGTTTTTATATGAAATGGAATAAAATATTGGTACCTGTATTAGGAGCAGCGCTTTTATTACCGGGCATGGCATCAAACGCATTAGCAGCAGAAGAAGGTTCACCTACTGAAACGACAGGTGTGGAACTTCGCACAAGCTTAGACTCATTATTATCTGAGCATTACGCATTGGCAGTCGATTCGATGATGAAAATTTACGATGAAGACGAGGCAGCTGAAGCGGCGATTGCAGCACTTGATGCAAATGCAGCGGACATGGAGCCAGTTATTGCTTCTGTTTATGGCGAAGAAGGCGGCGCAGCGTTTACGGAAATTTTTGATAAGCATAATACCGGAACGGATGATTATGCGGCAGCAGTTCGAGATGGCGATGACGCAATGAAAGAAGAAGCGTTAGACGAAATTCAATCTTTTGTTGACGACATGGGCGCATTTCTTGGAACAGCGACAGAAGGAAATCTTCCTGAAGACGGTGCCACTGCAGCGCTTCGCGAACATGAAGATTTTGTCCAAAACACATTTGATCTATACGTAGAAGGAGATTATGTGGCAGCTTACACTTCTTACTTAGATGGTTTTACACAAATCTTTGGAGCGGGTAGCGCAATTAGTGGAGCCATTTCGACTCAGTTCCCTGATCAGTTTTCAGATCCAAATACGCCAGCCGGTGATTTTCGTTCAACTGTAAACCGTATCGCTGCTGAGCATTTCGCTTTAGCGCAATTGAGCATGACAAAAGGGTATAATGGTGCTGAAGACTTTGACTTTGCCGATTGGGCGCAAGATCAAAATACGGAAGAATTCCGTGCAGCCCTTGCCACTGTTTATGGTGAAGAAGCAAGTAACGAATTTGTTCAATTATGGAACAATCAACATATCTCGGTTCAAGGTGACTTAGTAATCGCTGTAGCAGCTGACGACAAAGAAGCGGCTGAAGAAGCAACAAATACATTAACAAGCGCTTTCGCAAAAGATTTAGGCACGTTTTTGAATGCAGCAACAGAAGATCGTATGCCTTTGGATGAAACAATTGCGGGTGTGAAAGCTCACGAAATGTCAGTCATCGATACTTTCCAACAATACGTATCAGGTGATTACGAAACATCTTACGAAACTTACCGTTCAGGATATGCGATTATGTTTGATATTGGTAAAGGGTTGAGTGGTGCAGTTGTTGATCAATTCCCTGAGAAATTCGAAAACAATTCACCAGAAAAAATGCCTGCTACAGGACTTGGCGGCATGTCAAATCAATCAAACACAATGATCTTATGGATCACATTGAGCATGATGATTTTATTAGCAGCTGGAACAATTACTTACCGCCAAACAAAAAAACAATCATAAATTAACAGAAAGAGAGCCTCAAGCTCTCTTTCCCCTTTGGAAAGGAGGAATGACAAATGAAGCAGCTTGTCACAATAAGTACAGCCTTAGTTTTATGTCTCGCTTTGTTTATCATATTAAAGCCCTTAGCCGCTAGCCCCACTTTTGAAGATCAAATTGAGCAAGTCAAAAAAGCGGAAGAAAAAGAGCCTGTAAAAAAAGAAGAAGTAACGGGCAACTACGTAGACAAGATTGCGGAGTTTCCAATCCTTCCAGAACAACGTGAAAAGCTACAAATGTTGCAACGTGAACGTCAAGAAAGTATCAAAGGTATGGAGCCTTTTCAAATTAAAATTCCTTCAATCGGTGTCGATGCAGCCATCGAATCGACTGGTATTTTAGATAATGGCGAAATGGGTGTCCCTGAAGATGTAGACCAGGTTGGCTGGTTCGAGCCAGGCTATAAAGTTGGTGCGAAAGGTCATGCGGTTTTAGCTGGTCACGTCGATAGCTTGACAGGACCCGCAGTATTTTATGAATTGGAAAATATAGAAATTGGTGAAACTGTCACAGTAACAGGACCCGATGGACGCGAAATGGTTTATAAAGTGACCGATTTAACTAGCTACGAAACAGACGATGCACCGATTGAAAAAATATTCGGTAGCTCAGATAAACGTCTCTTGAGCTTGATCACATGTACAGGTGATTACAACCGCGATATCGGTTCACACGAAGAACGATTGGTTGTAACAGCTGAGTTAATTTCTGATACAAGCGTTACTGATAAACAGCCTGAACCACCGGCAAACGTACTAGCGACTGCTTTCAATATTTCTTGGCATGCAGTGCGTGACGATGCGATTATCGGTTACCGCATTTACGAAGAAGATATCCAAACTGGCGAAATGACAAAAATCGAAACCGTTTCATTGTTTGACCGTAAAAAAGTAGATATTCAAAAAGACGACACGAAGCGTTATTTTGTCACTTCTGTAGATGTTGATTTGAATGAATCTAAAAAAGCTGCGGCAGAAACAGAGTAGTTTTTTACTCAAAGAAATCGTTCTAGCCCTAACTTTATGAACAATAAAAAGCTGTCCCCAAAATCATGTAAACTGATTTTGGGGACAGCTTTTTCGTTTTATCTTTATACAGTTTGATTTTCTCTACATGCTTTTTCATGACGAAGTAGCCATTCTTTCCGCGGTAATGTGCCAGCGTAGCCAGTTAGTTTGCCATTTGCACCAATTACCCGGTGACATGGAACAATAATGCTTAGCTTGTTTTTACTATTAGCGTTGCCCACTGCTCTGACGGCTTTTTCGCTGTCGACGGCTTTAGCAATTGTTCCGTAAGAAGCTGTTTCTGCGTATGGCACATCTGTTAATGCGGTCCACACTTTTTGTTGAAATTCAGTTCCTTTCGACTCAAGAGGAATCGTGAATTCCATGCGTTGTCCTTTAAAATATTCGACAAGTTGCTGGTGGCAATCTATTAAAACTTGCGGTGTATTTACAGAAATTGGCGAGCTGACCTCGCTTTTTTCATTAAATAAAATAGACAAAACGGCTTTTTCTGTCCCTGTAATTTCAACGATGCCGATTGGCGATTCAAACTCTACGTGATGCACTTGACTCATAATAACGACCTCCATAAAAGAATGTGGTGCACGACTTTAATTATCTCTGAAACTGCTCTATAAACTCTGCTAGCTGATCCAAACTTTTCATGTTGTTATTACAAACCCCAGCATCTTGGCAAATGTAATTGCCGCGTTTAATAAATTGATCGTTGCCAGAAGTTTTCGTTTTGGCAATAAATAATCCGACTTCGCTATGGCACTTACATACCGAACAAACCCCACGTTTTTGACTGCGTGTAGTACTGCCTTGAATACCTACAAATTGATCGTTTACATCCGCTACTAAATACCGTAAATTAGAGCTTTCAGTCCATCCTAAATAAGAAGTCTTATGGAAGTTAATAGCTTCCACTTTTGGTCCCTTTAGTTTTTTCGCTTTAGGAAATAGTTTCTTTAAGTCTTGTTCAGTTACCGCTTTAAACGGAATGAGATAAGGCTGCAGTTGTCCTAAAAAAACTTCTGCCTCAGCAAGTTCTTTTACTTTGACTAACGGCTCGAGAACTTTCTTTTGTGCATCTGTGAGCGTCGGAAATAGCTTTTGGACTTTTTCATGCGCGAGATGGCGCAGCACATTTAATACTTCAGCGTCGTTCGTGCTAGTTTGCGCCGTCAGCAAAATTTTCGTTTGGTCTTTGATGAAATTATATTGATCATTTCGAATAAAAGCTTTTGGATGATCAGCAATAGTAATATGGTTTTCTGTCGTTTCCTTAACATGAATCATCAGAACCCACTCCTTACGTTTTGATACTTGCCTAGTTACGGAAGAAAAAGGTTTTCTTGTGGTTTTATCATACTTTATCCAATGTTTCTTTTCCATCCATCAGATTCTAGTTACTTTTTTCCACTAAAAAAAGCTGCAATTTGCAGCTCTTCTATTTTCTATTTATTGAGTCGTATATCCACCGTCGACCATAATCGTTGTGCCTGTCACAAACTCATTTTCAACTAAAAAGACAATCGCGTGCGCAATTTCTTCTGGCTGACCAAGTCGACCAACCGGGTGCTTCGCTACCAAAGCGTCGTAAAAATCACCCAAGGCTTCTTTGCTAACCATACCGGTTTCTACATATCCTGGTGCTACTGCATTGACGCGAATTTTATGCTCTGCGTATTGCAGTGCCAACGATTTGGTCATCAAATTGACCGCGCCTTTTGATGCATTATAGGCAAAAGCTCCTCCTTCACCAACAGATCCTAAAATTGATGAAGTGCTAATGATCACGCCTCCGTCACCGTGTTCTAACATGTTTTTAATCGCGTGTTTTGCGCCAAAAAAGACGCCATCTTGATTGACTGCTATCACCTTGTGATAATCTTCATAAGACAATTCATGCGTAACCGTCAGTTCGCCGATTCCCGCATTGTTGACGATAATATCCACTCTGCCGAAACGTTCAACAGTAGTTGCTACCATTTGTTCAACAGAGTCTTCACTTGCAACATCTACTTTGACAAAAGCTACGTCTGCGCTTTTTTCTTTTAATTGTTGTTCTGCTTGCTGACCACCTTCTTCGTTATGGTCAGCAATCACCACTTTTGCACCTTTATCAATAAATGCTTTAGCTGTCGCAAAACCAATACCAGATGCTCCTCCTGTTACAATTGCTACTTTACCTGCTATTTCCACTCATTCCGCCTCCTTGTATTGAAAAGTTCCTACCCCCCATTAAACACTTGATTTCTGAATATTACAACATTAGAAACTTAAGATTACTGACCACAACCAACTAAAACACAAAAGCCTAACCGAAAATTTCTCGATTAGGCTTTTAGATTTCATAGTATTTACTCACTTAACTCCACAGCGAGCCATCCCCGCACTCCGTTAATAAACCAGATTGCATCGTATTCATGTAATTCGTCTTTTAAAATAATTTTTTCTTCGATTTTTTGCTGATCTAGTAATTGCTGCCTCAAAGTACCTGCTAATAAACCGCAGCCAATAGGTGGTGTGAAAAAACGACCGTCTTTTTCGACAACGACATTGCCAATTGTAAATTCCGTAATTTGTTGTTTTTCATTCCATAATAAGACTGAAAACTGCTCTTTTGAAAGTTCAGCACTTGCTTTTTCATAGACTTCGCGATGGGTCGTTTTGTGAAACAAAAACGGATTTTCGCTATCTATAGGTGCGCTGGCGAGTACACATTTTACCGCATCATCCACCGGAAACGTTTCTTGTGCTTGTAACTCCAACTGACCTTTCCGATCCAATAAGAGACGCACTTTGTATATTCCTTGCGGATGTTGTTGCGCCAGTTTAACTAATTCAACTTTGACTCCTTCGGTATTTCCCGGGAAATGAAAATAATCCGAAGAGTCTTGGAGTCTAGCCAAGTGATAGGGCAGCAATGGGTATTTCCCGTCTTCTAGCTTTAATGATTCAAGTAATTTAAATACAGGGCGTTTTGCAGTAAGTACTTCTGCTTTTGTTTGCAACTCTCGGTATTCTCCGTCAGAAGTTGAATCCCACGTGATGCCGCCTCCTACTCCGTAACTCGCCATGCCCTTTTCCTTATCAATAATAACGGTACGAATAGGTACATTAAAAACCGCATCTTTATTAGGCGTGATAAATCCAATAGCGCCGCAATACACTTCTCGCGGCGTTTGTTCTAATGAAGCTATGTATTTCATTGTACTAATTTTTGGTGCTCCAGTAATCGAGCCACACGGGAATAAGGCTTGAAACCAGTCCCAAATGGTGGTGCCGTCTTTTAAGTCAGCAGTGACTGTTGAAGTTAGTTGATGAACCGTTGGATATGTCTCAACTGTAAAAAGTGGATCAGCTTTGACGCTGCCTTTTTTAGCCAGGCGGCTCATATCGTTTCGCAGCAAGTCGACAATCATTAAATTTTCAGCTCTTTCTTTCTCAGACGACAACAAGGCTTTTACGTGTTCTTGATCTTCTTGTGTCGTACGTCCTCTTGGCGCTGTGCCTTTCATCGGCTTAGCAGTCAGTTTGCCCTCTTGAACTTTAAAAAATAGCTCGGGCGATGCCGAAAGTAGACGAAAGCGGCCTAAGTTTAAATAAGCTCCATAATCTGCTTGTTGGTTTCTTGCTAATTGGTGATAAAAGGCCAAGTCGTCACCCGTAAATCTCGCAGTCAAACGTTCTGTGTAATTTACTTGGTAGGTGTGCCCTTCTTCGATGGCTGTTTTGATTTGTTGAATGCCATCTTTGTATTTTTCGATTCGACTTGCCATTTTCCAATCTGAGACATGGTAGCTTTCTTGTTCATTCGAAACAAGCGGTATTTTTTGCGGCTCTTTAAAAATGCCAAACCAAAGGAGTGGCATTTCACCCGTTGATTGAACACGCATTTCTGGGCGAAAAGCCGGAGCTGCTTCATACGACACATAGCCTGCTGCATAAAATCCGTCAGCTACTGCTTTTTCAACTTTTTCTAGAATACCAGCTACGCTTGCTAGCTCGTTTGTTTCTAAAATGGTGACCGGATTGCTAAAATGCAGTGGTTCGATGTCTCCTGCACTGTTTTTAAACTCATACATAAGGTAAGGGTTCGACACGATCAACACCTCCCTTTTTTATTTTGTTCCACTCTATGGCTTGTTCATAACTATTTTTCAACATATGAAAGCCTTCTACTGTTAACACTGACTCTGGATGAAATTGGATGCCTTCGACCGGGAAATTGCGATGACGTACGGCCATAACCATATTGTCCTCAGAACGTGCAGTCACCAATAAGCAGTCGGGCATCGTATTTTCAGCCACTAATGAATGGTAGCGCGTTACGAGTGTAGGATTGGTGATTTCTTTAAAAACTCCTTTTCCATCATGCGTCAGTGTAGAAACTTTGCCGTGCATTGGCTGTTCTCCTTTTGTTACTGTGCCTCCAAAATGTTCCACAATAGTTTGATGACCGAGACAAACTCCTAGTATTGGAATATGTCCGCTTAATGCTGTTAATACTCGTTTACTTGCCCCACTCGCTATAGGTCGACCCGGACCAGGGGACAGAACGATTAGGTCGGGTTTTAATTCTTCTATTTGTTTTTCTATATGTTCATCGTTTTGAAATACACGGACATTATCGTCTAATTGCTCGAAATAGTGAACGAGATTATAGGTAAACGAATCTTGGTTATCGATGATAACGATCATGGGCACACCTCTTAACTCTACTTTAGTCGAATCTGATGTTTTTATTATACGCTGTTGATAGGTTTGTTGGGAATTTATCCATAAAAAAACCGGTTGTGTATTCCCACAACCGGTTGACTATCGAATATCTACTTGTTCATGCACTACATTTTGTCATAAAGGCTCTGGTAGATTCAGCTGGTTTTACTTTGCGGTTTCCCATGTACTTTTCAACACATGCCATCATCTCGTGGCCGATTCCCTCTCCGCGGTATGAAGGAATTACCGAAATGTGCTGAACTGAGAATGATTTGTCGTCTTCTATATAAACGCCAATGATGCCCACATACCGATCGTTTACTTTCCAAAAGAAAAGCTGCCAATCTGGGCGTTCATTGTATAATCCCATGGTTGTTTTCAGTTGTTTAATATTTCGTTCTGCCGGCATCAAGGCCAGTAAGCCCATTGCTACTTTTTCATAAGCCCGTTTGTATCTAGTTAACATGTAACTCTCCCCCTTCAGTCATCACTTTACTAACGAAATTTGCTTGATCATCTGGAATGCAGTAGATAATCTTGCCGCAAAATTTTCAGGTGCTTCTTCTGACGACAAATAGATGCATACAATATTAGGATTCGTATCCACACGCTGCCGGTAGTTAGTGGGTAGCGGATGTTGGTGAAGTGCATTTATAAAAAGTTCTAGCTCTTCTGGAAGTAAGAATATTTCTGCCTGGTTAAGCGCAGTTCCGTCTTCTTTAAGATTTTTAAACGAAATATCATGATCGAGCACACAATTGAAATTTTTGTTTTGAGAGGAAATATTGATAGTCCTTGTTCTTTTAACCAAACATTCGCCGCCCTGTACTTCCACTTCCGCATTTAGCAACACGCCAACTTGTTCGGCCAATCGCTCGAATCTTTCCACTCAGCTCACCCTCCTGTTTTCCATATAACTTTATATGGTGGTTTTTCAGACACAAAAACACCGAAAAGAATCCTTAGACTCTTTTCGGCGTTTTTTCTAGCCAAAATCTTGAACGGATTGTATGTTGTTGCTCTTTTAGTTTGTGACCAATAAAATCATTTAAATGAAAACGCCGATTTCTCATTTAAATATTCGCTCAAAATTACTATGGGTGCGTAATTTTAATCCATAAAAAAATTCACAACGAAAATCCCCAACGCTAGCTACAGCTGGAAATAGTAAAAATATGATTTCCATTTGTTTATATTCTATACCCCGTTTTCAAAACTTAAACACTTTTAGACAAAATAAAAAAACCGCTAAAAAGCGGTTTCAGACTGTAAACAAATAGGTTGATAAAGAGTACTTTAAGAATTCCGAGCGCAGGGCGACTCCATGAAAAACAGGATGAGCTGAAGACCCTGGACTGAGCAATCACTTAATAAGTTCCGCTAGTTTTTCACAGCGCACGACATCTTTTGGTTGAGGCGTCAGTTCTACTTTTAAACTAGCGATCAATTTTGTTTTAACAAATAACATGTCTCGAAAACGATCGACCGCTCCGCAAAATTCTGCAAAAAAACTATCACCTGTTCCGAAAACAGCTGTTTTCAATTCTTTTTTTTCAAGCTCTTCAATCGCTTTATACAATTCGTGCATTTCTGCTGGGATTTCACCGCTCCCCCATGTATAAGTACCGATTAATACACAATCAAAAAAAGGTAGATCCTCTATTGAAAACTCTTCTATTCGGTAAAGCTCCACCGAGATTCCTCGGTGGAGCATGGCCGTTTGCAGCATTTCTGCTAACTGTTCCGTGTTACCGGTAACCGAAGCATAAATGATTGCTGTTCGTGAATTAAAGCTCGTCAAAGCCATTCGTTTGTGACACTTTCGTATACGTTCTTGATTTTTGTTCAAAGAAATCCGATTTGGTGTCGTTCATCATATCATCACCAAATACTTGAATCCACGGCATTGGGTTGCTGCGCTCTTCGTATAAATTATCTAGTCCTAATTGACGTAAGCGTTTATTGGCCAAGTATTCAACATATCCTGTAAACTCTACCAAATCTAAGCCTTCAATGTCAGCTAAGATGTAATACGCCCATTCTTTTTCTAACTGCACAGCTTTATCTATCGTCGTATAAATGTATTGAATGTTTTCGTCTGTATTCAATTCTGGATTTTCCGTCAACATGATGCGGATAAACTGCGCGATAAAATACGCATGCTGCATTTCGTCGCGTTGAATATAGCTAATCATCGTGCTGGATTTCAACATTTTTTGCTGACGCGCTAAATGGTAGAAAAATGCGAATCCGGCATAGAAATAAATACCTTCTAAGTTAATAGAATTGACGCTTAGCTTAAACAAGTTTTGCGGCGTAGGATTTTGACGGAATTCCTCGTACGCATCCAAAATTAAATCGTTACGTTTTTGAACTACTGGATCGCTTTTTGCTTGATCAAAGCGTGCATTTTGTTCGCTTACGGATACGAGAGAACTTAAGATGTACGAATACGACTCTGTATGAACAGCTTCTTGTTGGGAAATGACCGCAAAGATCGCTTTAAAGCTCGAATCAGTGACGTAATCCATTGCTTGGCTCATTGTTGGTGTTTGCAAGCTATCAAGTGAGGCAAGTTGCGTATTAATGCGTAAAAAGACGTCTTTTTCTACGTCGCTTAAGCGGTCCCATTGCTTAATATCGTCTTGCATATTGATTTCTTGCGCTTTCCAGAAGTTAGCCAATAGCGCTTGATACAAATCGTACATTTGCGGATACGCAATATCGTTCCAATTTAACAAGCCCGAAGACTGGCCATTTAATACGCCAGTCGACTTGTTCGGATGTTCGGGATTTAATAATTTAATCTTTTTTAACGGTTCATGTATCGTCATGATCATTCTCCTTTAGCTTTGACATGCTTCGCATTCTTCAATTTCTGCTTGAGATGTACTGCGAACATAATAAGTCGTCTTCAAGTTTTGCTTCCATGCTTCTAAATGCAGCTCTAATAACTCTTTTGCTTTAATGGTGTGCGGCACATAAAAGTTAAAGCTGATCGATTGATCAATATGACGTTGACGCGCTGCATTTTGGCGTATGCTCCATTTTTGGTCGAGCACGTGACGCGAACGTCGGTAATATTCGTACGTGTTGTGGTCCAAGTCAGGAGCAGTCACTTTAAATTTGAAGTTCTTTTTCTCTTCGGCGTATTCTACTGCGTATAATGGATCGATGCCGTCTGTTGAACCACCGATTTTTGCAGTCGATGAGTTAGGCGCTACAGCCATCATCCAGCCGTTTCGAACGCCATTTTTAGCTACTTGCTGTTGCAAGCTGTTCCACCGCTCGCTCGTGTAGTTGCGGCGCTCAAAATACTCGCCTGTGTGCCATTCTGAACCTGAAAACTGACTAAATGCACCTTTTTCTTCCGCTAATTGCATAGAAGCTTGAATGGTTTGATACGCAATTTCTTCGTATAGCTTATCGGCAAATTCAACGGCTTTTTCGCTTTCCCAATGAATGCCTTCAAGCGCTAGTAAATGGTGCCATCCAAAAGTTCCTAAACCAATGGCGCGGTATTTTTTATTTGTTGCTTCAGCTTGTCCTACTGAAATCGTATTCAAGTCAATGACGTTATCAAGCATACGTGTTTGAATCGGCACTAAACGTTCTAATACGTCCGCTCCAACCGCTCTTGGCAAGTTGATCGATGACAAATTACAGACGACAAAATCACCAGGCTTACGGATCATGACAAGGTTGCCTTCGTCATCGGTATATTCTTTAACAATAGTCGTAGCTGACATATTTTGCATAATTTCGGTCCCCTTATTCAATTGAATTCGCTAAACTCAACCCGCATACTAGATGCAGCTGCATGTCGCCATGCAGAGTAGACTATATCATCACCCTTATATAATAAGGGTGCCCACCGTATCGGACCGCTTGGCCCTACTCTACTCGCTTCCGCATAATGCGTGCTTTCGATAGTCGTTCGGCATTTACTCTTTAATTATGAAGTAATCTGGAAAGTTTTTTGAATACATTCGGTTTCTCATACTATGGGTTGAAATTCCATGAGCACTAGCAGCTTTAGCAATACTCTCGTATTGAATATTACCTATTTGACATTTATAAGCACTAGTTTTGTTTGTAGGTCTGTTCACTTTTTCATAGAGTCTTTCATAATTCGGAAAATGATCTGAGCCTAAGCGATAATTAAGAGTTGTAGTTTTAATATTTAATATCTCCGCTGCCTCTTTACCCGATGAATACTCTACATTATCAATCATTACCACTCTAGAATTTGCTTTTCTAACAGATTCAATCATTTTTTGGCTTTTAGCTTTACCATATTGATGATTGCCTTCTCCAGACATCTGTTGAACTCTTTGCAGTCTTATTGATTCCTTATTTGGATTCATTGTAAAAATGTCGCCACCAATAGAAGTGAATTTAACATTGTAATAAGTTGGAGACTCGACTGCTTTATATAACAAAATATAGTATTCCTCCAACGCATTAAGTTCTTCAGCTGAATTAGCTTCTGCTAGAATGACCCTCGTAAAATTTTCCAACCCATATTTCTTAATTGCTCGCTTGAGATATAGACCCGACCCCATATACACTTTCCAATTATTCTTTCGCGTGTATATACATTTCCCAATATACTTCATGTTATTTACTTGATTAGTTGTTTCGTATATAAAGCCAAAAGGATTAACTATGCCTTCCACCTCATTTAGTTTTTCCTTATTATGCTTTATTACTTCTCAACATTCAAAATTAAAGAGATTTAGCACGGGATTGACTTCATTTAAAAGTGTTTCCCCGTTTAGATGGGTTTTCGACAGCCATTACTGACTGAAGGTGCTAAAAATTAACACAAATTACTGCAATAAATTGATGTCAGCCCGCGACCTCTTGTGTGCTTGTTCGGGTTTTGTCGATTGACTTCGTCCCGGTAAAACATATACGGCGTGCCCGTTTCTAATTGCGACACCATGATGCGCGCCATAATTTCCATTGCGCGGTAGGTTTTACGCGGCAATAACGGATGGTCGACTGCTTCTTGGTATTTTTCACTAAAGTATTTTACGTCTTTTTCATCGTAAAAATCTTCAAGTCCTAAGGCGTTGCCATTTTCATCTTTCCAGCCCATGACTTGTTTGACTTGGTGTGGACAGAAGGTGTGCCACTCACCAATACTGCGTCCGTTTTCGTCTTTATCTTGCAGACGCTCCATAAATAAATCGGGAAGCGATACACCTGTGAAAATATCATGTGCTTTACGGCGCTCGTCGCCATTATTGGTTTTCAAATCCAAGAAGCCGTTCATAATGTCTTTATGGAAGACGTCTAAGTAAATCGCGACGGCTCCTTGACGTTGACCTAATTGATCCACACTGACCGCTGTATCATTAAGCAAGCGAATCCACGGCACAACACCCGAAGAATTTCCTTTGAATTTTTTAATGTCCGAACCTAACGCCCGCACTTTTCCGTAATAAATACCGATGCCACCACCGTCTTTACTAAGGCGCGCGATATCCCAGTTGTTTAAATAAATGCCGTCTAATGAATCGTCCACTGTATCGATAAAGCATGACGACAATTGTCCAAAGCTTTTACCCGCATTTGATAAAGTTGGAGTCGCAACGGTCATATACAAATGACTCATTGCCCAATACGCTTCTTTAACTAGCTCTACACGACGATCTTTTGGTTCGTTTTGCATCAATGTCATGGCAATGACTAAAAAGCGCTCTTGCGGAAGTTCAAACAAACGCCCTTCATAGTCTTTAGCTAAATAACGGTCTGCCAACAAAAATAAGCCAATGTAATTAAACAATAAATCCCGCTCTGGATCGATTGCTTGTCCAAGTTCTGCGATTTCTTCTTGCGAATAACTAGACAATAAGTCTTTTGAGTAAATTCCAACTTGCGTCAGTTCTTGAACGAGCTTGTAAAAATCTCCGTACTTTTCAGAAGAAGTGTACCCGCGATGTTCTGCTGCTTTCTTATATAAATCACTCGCATACAATTCTGCCGCTACATAAGTCCAATCTGGTTGATCCATGGTGATGTGGTTGAGCGCGTAGAGTAAAGATTGTTCGCCTTTTGCTTGTTCGGCAAGTTCGCCTGCCCGCTCGAGTAACTCGCGTGTATCTAACCCATATACATCCGTAGCCCGTTCAAGCGCTTTTTCTACTGATGACATTTCAGCCGTCTCAATTTTCATCTTCATATCAGCACAACTCCTTTGAGTATTCATTTAATTGCATGCGTCGTTGTTTTCGTTCTTGTGCGCTATGGAATAATTTTTTCTCTGCATCGGTTTCAGGGATTACGCCTTTTACAGGGATTGGTTTGCCGTTACTGTCAACCGCGACCATCGTCAATATAGCTGTCGTTGTTAAACTGGTCACGCCCGTTTCAATTTGTTGGCATTCTGCTTTAACATAAACTTCCATCGACGTTCTTCCAGTCGAAATGACTACACCTTCTAAAATGAAAATGTCACCCACTTTAGCAGAAGATAAAAAGTTCACTGTGTCGATTGAAGCGGTTACGACCGCTTTGCCGCTATGTCTCATTGCGGTAATCGCCGCGATTTCGTCTATATATGCGAGTACCGTCCCTCCAAATATCGTTCCTAAATGATTGGTATCCGGTGGCAACACCAATTTTGTTTGGACGGTTCTCGCTACACCTGCAGCTAATGCTTCTGTCATAACTTCCATTCCTCCATCTCTATAACAAACAAAAAAACCCATCCTCTCAGGGAGGATGGGTTTGAAAACGCAGAATAGCAACTCAAGACAGCTAGAACTAGCTGCTTGCGCATCATTTCTTCGTTATCTCTCTCAACTCCCGGAGAAGATCATAAACTTGTAACGAAGACAGGTCTCCTGGCTCGTGCGTCATCCTCTGCTGTCTCCTTCCCGTCCATTGGACAGTGGATTGCGACAGCTCGTCAGCACTTACAGTTGCGGGTACAGCTCCGGCATTTTACCGAATTCCCTATTAAGCCTTTTCAGGCACCTTCGTTATCGATTTCTACTATATATAGTAATTTTTTATATTTAAACACTAAATATTGTATTCATAAACTATAAACCACTTTCACTAGTTTAACAAGTCGTTTCACAATTTCAAAGCATTTGGTGAAAAATTATATTTTTCCTACCGAACTTTTCACCATTTCTACATAAAAAAAGGATGCCCTTTTTGGACAACCTTTGAATTTCTATTTATGCATCGACCCATACAGAAGCTTTTTCTTTATCTGTTTTTGGTTCGTCCGCTTTTTTATTATTTTTGCTTGTATACGGTTTAAAACTCTTTGCTTTGTTTGCGCCAGATTTCCAGCGAGTCCAGCCTTTTTTACCAGTTCCTTGGCCCGTACCGCTCTTTGCTTTCGCTTTTGCTTTGCTCATTATAATCACTCCATTACTACTACGATGATGTACAGCTTATCACATCGCAACCGCTAGTGAAACAGAAACCTTCTCGTTACGAGCGAGTAAGTACTTTTTCGATGTCTTTTTTAAACGATTCTGGTGTATCTTTTGGAGAAAATCGAGAAACAATATTGCCATCTTGATCCACTAAAAATTTCGTGAAATTCCATTTGATGCCGCTTGTTAAAAACCCTTTCGTGTTGCTCGTTAAATAAGTAAACAACGGATGTGCATCTGCGCCGTTGACTTTTACTAAATCATGCATCGGGAAAGTCACACCGTATGTCATGCGGCAAGCTTCCTGTGCTTCTGCACCTGTAGCTTCTTCTTGCTTAAACTGGTTAGATGGAAATCCTAAAACAACCAATCCTTGTTCTTTATACTCGGCGTACATTTTTTCGAGTCCATCAAACTGATCGCGTAGCCCGCATTTTGTTGCTGTGTTAACAATTAACATGGCTTTGCCTTTGTATTCACTCAATGGATATACTTCGCCGTTTGGTTTTGGTACTTCAATATCATAAATATTCATCTTGCTCACTCCTCATTTACTAATTTATGACGCTCTTAAAAATTCATGGTTTTGAAGGCTGCGTTCAACTCTTTTAAATTAATCATTAATGTCATCGCATTTACGCCCATAAAATTACAGCTCTCAACTTTTTCAAAAACGGCTCTTTCGATAGCTGGTTGTTCTTTTCTCGCTTTTTCCGTTAACGAAATCACAAATGCACGTTTATCTTTTTCAGATTGTTGCTTTGTTAAATGACCGTTGTCTATCATCCGCTTAATAATTGGATTTAAGGTGCCTGTCCCAAGCCCTAATCGTTCCCCAATATCTTTTGACAATAACTCGTGCTCGTCCCAAAGAACGAGCAGTACTAAGTATTGCGAAAAAGTTAAGTTGAAAGGCTCTAATGCTCTTGCATACATTTTCGAAAAATTACTTGAAGCTTTATACACTTCAAAACATAATTGTTGCTCTAATTTCGTTGGGTTTGCCATTTACATCTCACCTATACTAATTATTATAAAACGGTTATTTCTACATCCACAGATCCTTGAATAGCTTTTGAATACGGGCAAGTTTTATGCGCTTTTTCGACGTATTGTTGTTTTAATTCTTCAGCAATACCAGTAATATCTACCACTAGTTTTATCGCTAGTTTCACGCCGCCATCTGCTTTGTCTCCTATCAACGCAACAGTTGCAGTCACTTCACTTTTCTCTATCTCTACTTTATCAGCTTCAAGCACCAATTCCAACGCACTGTTAAAGCATGCACTATAGCCAGCCGCAAAAAGTTGCTCTGGATTTGTTGCAGTTGTAGCAGAACCTCCGAGCGCTTGTGGTTTTGCTACGTCCATATAAAAAATATTGTCCGGAGAATATACCGCTCCGTCTCTTCCGCCTGTATTCGTCATTGTTGTTTCAAATAGTGTTTTCATTGTATGTAGTCCTCCATCCATTTATATCGTACACGACTTATAATAAACTATATCGTACACGATGTAAAAAGAACTGCTCATAGACTAAAAAAGCTTTCATTCTCTGTTCAGAAGAATAAAAGCTTTAGGTTAGAACTTATTAATAAACAAATGGGATTAATCTCGCGCGCTGCTTCATCCAAAGCTCATAATCTGGACCGAACTTTTCAATGAGCAAACGCTCTTCGTAATTGATGCGCCGAAGTAAGGCCCATACCATCGCAATGCCTCCTACAAGTGTGGCAACTAAGCTACCAAAGAATAAAGCCATGCCAAGCGTTATTAAAAACAATCCTGTATAAAGTGGGTGCCGTAGCTTCCGGTAAGGACCGGTACTAACTATTTTATCGCCCTCTCGAACTGTAACGTAACGTGTGAATTGTGATTTCAAGTGGATAATCCCCCAAAAACGTAAAAACACTCCTGTAGCAAGAAAGATGATTCCCACCACTTGTCCAACAAACGCTACCATTTGGAACGGCTGGAGTTCTTGTAACAAATACGCCAATAGAATAGTAGCGATTAATACACCAAAAATTGCAACAAACGTACGTTTTTCCAACGAATCTCCTTGACCAACTCCACGATTGCGAAAAATAATAAATTCACTCAACCAAAAAACGCTTATCGCTGTAAACATCCATTCCATGATCGTCATCGCTAAGTCCCAACTTCCTGTTTCTTTCCTTATATACTATAGAAAGCGATAAACGATTACTACTATTCTAAAACACAAAAGACAGTTAAGAACTCTTGTAATAAGAATTCTTGACTGCCTTCGCTTTATTCTTCCATCGAAGATATTTCAACTAACATCGCGGTAAACGCGATAAACACAACCATTAATGACAAAACCATAGTGAACATTGTCCCTCAACTCCTACCACGTTTTGAATCCTTCTGAGCCTGGCGGTGCATGTTGAATCATATGCGTTAATGGAATCGCATAGGCCAAAGCAATAAGTGCTGCAGCAAGTCCAATCCAAATCCACCAATTTTCTAACCATTTGGGGGTGTTTGTCATATCGCTTTCTGCTAGCGGGAAATCGACGATGTCTTTTGCGTCGACTGCTTTTGGCGACAAGAACATGGTCATGACGACGATATAAATCAAGATCATTGCCGATACAAACAAGATGCTACCTCCAATTGCCATCGTCACATGATTGGTTAAGATACCGTCAAACCATT
The DNA here is from genome assembly GCF_000785555.1 of Planococcus sp. PAMC 21323. Taxonomy (NCBI): domain Bacteria; kingdom Bacillati; phylum Bacillota; class Bacilli; order Caryophanales; family Caryophanaceae; genus Planococcus; species Planococcus sp. PAMC 21323. Next base: position 2,963,832 of record NZ_CP009129.1, read on the forward strand.
CCATTGCAGCAGGGTGGTCGTTATAACCAGAGTACGCTGTTCTTCTTGGTGCTCCAAGAAGTCCTAACAAATGCTGCGCTGTCGACATTAAAACCATACCAATCGACCACGTGATAATTTGAACAAGTCCTAAGACTTTCATCGACTTCGTAAATTTACGCCCTGTTAAATAAGGGATCAGCCAAAATGTTACGCCCATAAATGTCATCGCTACAGGAGTTCCAACCGTAATATGGAAATGTCCCACAATCCATAACGTATTGTGAACCACTTCGTTTAACTGGAAACTTGCATTGATAATTCCGCCAGCTCCACCGGGAATAAAGAACAGCATAGCGATAAAAATAGATGTAAATCGAATGTCTTTCCATGGCAGTTTTGTAAACCACCCAAAAAGACCTTTGCCGCCATTTTTGCGTCCCGCAATTTCAAATGTCGCAAACATCGAGAACGCCGTCATTAATGAAGGAACAATGACCATAAACGTCAACACTACTTGAAGAAACTTCCAAAAGTTCGAAATCCCTGGTTCGGTTAGTTGATGATGAAATCCAACTGGAATCGAAAACAGGATAAAGAGCACAAAAGACATGCGGGCAAGTGAATCACTGAATACTTTTACACCTAAAAGCTTTGGTACGATTACATACCAAGCCATATAAGCTGGCAATAACCAAAAGTAAACTAATGGATGACCAAAATACCAAAATAGTGAGCGACTGAGTTCGACGTCAATCGTATCGGTCCATCCGAACGCCCAAGGAATGTATTGAAACAAGACCGTCGCTACTACACCCAGACAGGCAATGATCCACATAATAATCGTTGTAATCGTCATAAAAGCAAACAATGGGCTTAATTGACCTTTATGGTTTTTACGCCATACGCGGTAGTGGCCCACCAATGCAAAACTGCTAATCCATGTGCCAATAATGACGAGTGCCAGTCCTACATAGAAAAACCCACTTGCTTGTAACGGAGCATAAAATGTATACATAACCGAAGCTTGTCCAGAAACAATCATGACCGTTGCCATTACGGTTCCAAGCAAGGTCACCCAAAAGCCAATCCATGAAAACAAGAGAACTTTTGGTCCAAAGTTGCCGAGACTTTTACTCATGCCTGTAATAAAAAAGCCGAAAATAAAAAATGTCGTAAAGATAAGAGCAAGTAAAACGCCGTGTGCCGTTAAAATTTGATAATAATCTAGCCAAGCAGGTAATTGAAGCGCGTCATTACGGATAAAAACTTGAAGCAATCCGCATAGGGTTCCGATTAAAAATGCGGCATACGCGACACCAATATTCCATAAAGCGAGTTTACGATCTTGTAAAGCAATCATTCTTCATACACCTCTATTTCTGTATACATCATATGGTGACCTGTTCCACAGTATTCATTACAAAGAATTAAATAAGTGCCGGGTTTTTCAAAAGTATAAGATTTTGTTGTAATCCGCCCTGGAACGACCATCATATTTACTTTCGTATTATCAATGGTAAAACTATGAACTACATCGGTACTGGTGACTTTAAAGATAACTTCTTTCCCCACCGGAACTCTCAATTCGGGAGCGGTGTAGCCAAAAGCCATCGCCACTATCGTTGCTTGATAGGTATTGTCATCTAATTGCGTAACACCTGGCTTATCAAACGGCGCAGTTTCATTTACTTTTTTTGGATCAATGGTTTCCATCCCACCAGCAGGGGTGTGATTCTGAGAGAATGCACTCACTCCCACTACACTTAAAAACACGATTAGCGATGCTATCCCTAATATCAGCCAAATTTTTTCATATTTATGTAGATGCATTTTAATCTACTCCTTTCGTTTTACGTTAACGAGCTACATACAATAAATAAACGGCTACCCACATCACGACAATGACGAGCCCTACTATAAGAACACTTACAAACGTACCTTTCAAATTGACCTCTGGCTCTGATTTTCTCTGACCCATTTGCTCTCACTCCTCATTCCTACAAACTTTACTTTTAGCCTATGTTATTTCTAGACTTCACACTGTGACATTTATCACACCCACTGCTTATTTTTATTAAATAGACAAATTTAAGACAAAAAAAAGCCTGCCTCATGGCAAGCTCATTTACTTAATCAATTTTACATAAATAAATTGGGCAGTTTTCGCAATTGGTTTCCGTCTTTAAATGCTCTAAATCATGAATAAAAATCTTTCCTTCACGCAAACTTATTGTTCCATTCTTTTTAAGATTTCCTAGCATCCGATTAACTACTTCTCTAGTCATTCCACAAAAATTCGCCAATTCTTGATTGGTCAGTACAATATCAATTAAGATTCCACTTTCTGTTTTCACTCCGTAACTATTGGAAAGTCGAATCAGTGTAGAATATAGTGCGCCTTTTTTGCCGTGAAGCAAGAGATCTCGAAACTTCGTTTGCGTTTTTTGTTGATCTATTCCCATCCACTTCATGAACGCAATAGAAAGTCGACCATTTACCTCTAACGCTTCTTCCAAATCTTTTATCGAAATTTGAAGATAAACGGTATCTTCAATCGCCCGGGCAGCAAGCATATATTTAGGTGTCTCTGAGAAAATTGTCACTTCTCCAACAAGCTGTCCTGGTCCACTAATCTTCAAGGTCAATTCTCGGCCATTCGGCGTTACTTTTTCAATCCTAACTTTCCCAGATTGAACTATATAAACATTTTCAGCAAAGTCTCCTTCTCGAAACAAAAAACGTTCTTTCTTTATTTCCTTTACTTGGTGGCGGATAGACTTTAATTCTTCTATTCCTGTTAATGCGTCTGTATTTCCTAAATTGGTTTTCAAACCGCATCTGCCTCCCTACTATCTATCGAACTATTCTTGTTGGTCTATTTTACCACATAAATTTTGTGAATTAATATGAAGATTCACGTTATGGACACTTTTGACTAATATGGTAGGGAATTCGAGAAGGAACTCTAATGCACGACGGCGAATGCTTACTATAGAGACATAAGGAGGAATGCTTAATGACATTAAAATATTCCAATATTCTCGTAGCCATTGATGGCTCGAAAGAATCAGAACTCGCTTTTAAGAAAGGGTTAGCTGCTGCTACTCGAAATAACGCTACATTGCATCTTGCACACATCATTGATAACCGTTCGTTTGGTTCGATTGAAGCATATGACCGTACAATTGCAGATCGCACCAAAAAAACATCTGAAGAACTATTAGCAAAGTACAAAGAAGAAGCACTCGCTGCTGGTGTTGAAAACGTAAATGTCATCATCGAATACGGTGTACCTAAAATCGCCATTCCGAAAGAACTCGCACCTAAATTTAATATTGATGTCATCATTTGTGGTGCTTCAGGATTAAATGCTGCTGAACGATTCGTAATGGGAAGTGTCTCAGAGCGAATTGTTCGTACCGCAAAATGCGACGTACTTATTGTCCGTAGAGAACAAGAAGATGTATTAGCAGACGAATAACTAATAAGCCTTTCCCGAATTTATTGGGAAAGGCTTATTTTTTTGCTTTCAACTCTGTCTCTCCACACAAAAATCCCCACCATTAAACTCAAATGGTTAATAAAACCATAATTATTTACTGAAAAATCTAAATACAAAGCATTTTTATGTTAAAAATGAGCATTTTATTACTATTTTCTGATAGTTTGTCATGTATGCATTGAAATTGATAAGAAACTGTAATAATAAATAGGTTTATGTGGTGTTACAATGATTCTGCTGGATTTTTCCTAACGGATACCAAAAACCGTAGGAGAAATCATTTTTATGTAAAGAATTTCACGATAACTTATAGATAGTCACGGATATGAAAGGGGCGCAATCGTTTTGAATAGATCATCAAAATTTTTAACAGTCGCTTTATCGACTTTATTGGCTTTAACCATGTTTTTGCCTTCCGCAAATGCTGATAAATTAAGCGATTTAGAAAAAAAACAGCAAGAGGTTCAACAAAAGCAAAGTGAACTAAACGCTGGAATTCAGCAAAAATCAAGCGAGATTTCACAGAACCAAACTACTCTTGAAAAAATCATCGCTAAAATTAGCGAGTTAGATAATCAAATCGTTGAGACACAAAACAAAATTGACGTTGCTCAAGCCGAAATCGATCAAACAAAAGTGGAAATCGATAAATTGAGAAAGTCTATTGAAGAATTGGAAAGAAAAATCGCTGAACGCGAAGAATTATTAAAAGAACGTGCTCGTGCCATTCAAATGAGTGGTGGATCAGTAGATTATATAGATGTATTATTAGGTGCAAATAGTTTCGTTGATTTTATTGACCGCTTTTCAGCAGTTAATATCTTAATCGAAGCAGACCGTGAAATTATGCGTGAACAAGCAGCTGATAAAAAACTTCTGGCTGAACAAAAAGCTGAAGTTGAAACAAAATTAGCCGAACAAGAAGCGAAAAAAGCTGAACTAGTCGACTTAAAAAATTCATTAGACTCTCAGAAAAAAGAACAAGCACAACTAGAAGCTGATTTAAAAGCTGAACAAGCACGCTTAGCTAAAGAAAAATCAACTCTTGAAATGGAACACAATGAAACAGCAGATATCAGCGCGGCACTTGAAAAACAAATTGCCTCTGAACAAGCACGACTTGCAGAAATCGCACGTAAAGCTGAAGCGGAACGCCTAGCTAAAGAAGCAGCAGCACGTAAAGCTGCAGCAGTAGCTGCGGCTAAGAAATCAGCAACATCTACAGCATCAACAGCATCAACAGCATCCGCTGCACCTGTGCAAGCTGTTGCACCATCTTCTGGTGGGTCAACATTCATCCTACCTGCATCTGGACGCTTTACTTCTGGATTTGGTGGACGTGATATTGGCGTTGGCGCAGAATCACATCTTGGTATGGATATTGCGAATGTACCTGGTACTCCTATCTCTGCTGCAGCTAGCGGTATCGTTTCTTACGCTGGTAACATGGGTGGATACGGAAATGTTGTTATCGTTACACATTCGATTAACGGACGTACGCACGCTACTGTTTATGCACACATGAATTCTATCAACGTATCAGTAGGTCAATCTGTATCACAAGGTCAACAAGTTGGCGGTATGGGTAACACTGGTCGTTCGACTGGGACTCACCTTCACTTTGAAATTCACGTAGGACCTTGGAATGGCTCGCGTTCAAACGCAGTTAACCCTGCTCCTTACGTACGATAATAGACTAAAACGCCGAATTCTCTACTGAGAATTCGGCGTTTTTTCTTTTTACTTTATGACGTCAAAGCTAATGCTTCAATCTATCGAACGAACTTCAAATGGGATAAGGGATTCTTTTACTTTTTCACGGTGCTGCTCATATTGTGGAGGCAACATTAAGTTGTCTCCCATTGTTTCAAGTGATTCATCATGTGCAAATCCTGGAGGATCTGTTGCGATTTCAAACAAGATTTCTCCATGTTCTCTAAAGTAAATGGCATTAAAATAATTGCGGTCTTTTACTTCTGTTACACCAAAGCCTTGGTTGCGAACAAATTCTTGCCATTCCACTTGATCTTGATCGTCATTTGCACGCCAAGCAATGTGGTGCACAGTTCCAACACCCATTTCTCCACGACCAAGAGGTGTCGCTTTCAAGTCGATGATATTGCCAATTTCACTAGAAGAACGGAAACGGATTAAGTCGCCTTCTTCTCCAACTTTCTCAAGTCCCATCACTTCTTCAAGCGTTTTTGCCGTTTGCTCTGGACGTGCCGAAAGTAAAGTGGCACCTGCAAATCCTTTAATCGCGACTTCTGGAGTAACATCTCCAAATGCAAAATCATTTTGTTTTCCAGCTTGTCGTTCTACCAACTCAAGTTGTAGGCCGTGAGGATCTTCAAACGTTATAAACGTTTCGTTAAAACGTTGTTCTTTTGCAAAGTTGATGTTGAGTTTTCCTAAACGATTTTCCCAGAATGACAATGCGCCAGTTGGCACAACAAACGAGATAACGCCAACTTGCCCTGCTCCAATTTTCCCTTGAAATGCATTTGCCCACGGGAAAAACGTAATAATCGTTCCAGGTTCGCCGCCTTGGTTTCCAAAGTACAAGTGGTATGTTCCTGGGTCATCGAAGTTTACCGTTTTTTTAACTAATCTTAAACCGAGTACACCCGCATAAAAATCAACGTTTTCTTGCGGGTGCCCTACGATTGCTGTTATATGGTGAATTCCAGTAGTTTTTTTCATATTGTTTCCTCCTCTATTACGCGAACTTTTTATTTGGTTTGTCTTTTTAAAATCTATCGTTATACCATTGTCTTGCAGCTTCTACTTCACTTCCGGTTAATTGGTGGCCATTGTTTTCCCAATGAACTTCCACAGAAGCTTTTGCAGATTTCAGCATCTCATGAAGTTCTTCTGCTTCTTTTACCGGTGAAATCGGATCATTCGTTCCGGCTGCGATAAAGACTTTTCTTTCTGAGAGGTCTGGCAGTTCAATATTGCGTAATGGCACCATTGGGTGATGTAAAATAGCGCCTGTTATTGCATCTTTAAAGTGATATAACAAACTTGCTGCGATGTTTGCACCATTTGAATAACCAATAGCGACGATGTTATTGCGGTTGAATTCATATTTCGCTGCCGCTTCATCTAAAAATTCATTGAGTTCATTCGTACGGAATACTAAATCCTCTTCATCAAATACGCCTTCGCTTAAGCGTCTGAAGAATCGAGGCATGCCTTGTTCTGAAACATTTCCTCGTACACTAAGGACAGATGCTTCTGAGTCAATCATCGGTGCAAGTGACAAGAGTGAATTTTCATTTCCGCCTGTTCCGTGTAATAACAATAATACCGGTTTTTCTGGATTTGTTCCTTTTCTAAAAACATGTTCCATTTTCATTTATTATTCCTCTTTTCTTTTTATTATTTTGGTCTTTCGATTGAAAAAATTTCGCCTATATGCGCATAATTTGTACCTGCTAAACGGCTAACTGCCCCTAATCCTCTAGGATCAATACGACCACTTTCATATATTTCTTCATCCACATGAAATTGAATAACTTCTCCAATAAACAAATCACTACCAGGTCCATCTCCGCCTAAAGGGATGGCTTGTACTAAACGACATCCCATACGCACTTTCGCTTCTTTTACACCAGGTACTGAAATTTCTGTACTTGGAATGAGCGTTAAATCAGATTTTTCTATTTCACTTTCTGACGGTGGCAAAGATGCTGCTGTTTCATTGATTTTTGCAACATTTTCACCATCTACAATATGCACAACGAATTCGCCTGAATCATAAATGTTTCGTGCCGTGTCTTTCAATGTATCAGTCGGTCGTTGTATCGCCACAGATACCATTGGTGGATTTGAAGAGACAATGTTGAAATAACTAAATGGTGCTCCGTTCACAACACCTGATTCAGATTGTGTGGTGATAAATGCAATTGGTCGCGGAATAATGGAACCAATTAATAGTTTGTAATTGTCTCGCTCGCTATTTTCTTTCGGATTGATCGAAATCATTGTGAATTACCTCTTTTCTATTGAGTATTGAATATGGATTAAGTTATTCAATTGGTTCTAACATTTCTTCAATTCCAGCTCTTCTATCTTCTAGAAAAGGTGGTAAGTCCAGATTTTTTCCTAACAACTCGATTGTTGAATCGATTGTAAAACCAGGTCCGTCTGTTGCCATCTCAAACAAGATTCCGTTTTCATCTCGGAAATACAAACTCTCAAAATAATAACGGTCGATTATTTTCGTGACTTTTAAGCCAAAGTCTATAATCTTTTGTTCCCATTCTCTTAGTTCCTCGCCGTCTTTCACGCGAATCGCCAAGTGATGAATACTCCCTTTTCCAGGCTTTTCTTTCGGACCATCTTGCTCAACCACCACGATCTCACCAAACGCTTGTCCTGTGACAGATTGGTATACAGCCTCATGACCTTGCTCTAAAGCAAGTTCATATCCTAACAAGTTGGTTAAGACATTCCCTAAGCTCTGTTTTGACTGAACCGTCATTTCTACTGCACCCATTCCTACTATGCGGTGTTCAGAAGGAACTGCCGACTCTTGCCATTCTTGCCAATGGTCAGGGACGTCTTCACCATTATTGTTCAATAATACGAGTCGCAACCCTTCACCATCTTCAAAATAGAGCGCTTCTCGATCCGCATAGTTGGTGATTTCTCCATGCTGTACTTCTAGTGATTCAAACCTTTTCTTCCAATACAGTAAACTGTCATAAGACGGAACAAGCAATCCAATGCGTGTGATTGCATTTGTTCCGCGTTTTGTTCTACCAACCATCGGAATTTCAAAGAAAGAGAGTTCGGTACCGGCACTTCCCGTCAAGTCACCATAAAATAAATGATACATACTTGGGTCTTCCTGGTTAACCGTCTTTTTCACTCGGCGAAGCCCTAATATTTCCCGGTAAAAATGATCTGTTTCATGTCCTTTTTTAGTAACCATCGAAATATGATGATGTCCTGCAATTCTATTCATCATTACCCTCCCTTTCTTTGAAAAAACAATTTTCTAGTAATCAGGCGCCTCATTTATCTTTAATTCGAGATAGTCATTTAAAAAAATTTATTTCTTTTGAGCTTGGTAACCAATCTTTTTGACACTTTCGATAAGTGCTTCTATCTCAGTTTGATCGATGTTTTGAAATACTTCGTTGATCACTTTTTCGTGATGCGGGAATACTTTCTTCATTAATTGTTGACCTTCATCCGTTAGCTCGACATACGTTACGCGGCGGTCTTGTGAACAGGCATTTCGAACAACATAGCTTTTTTCTTCTAATTTATCAATCACATACGTGATGCTGTTAGCGATCAATGCTTTTTTACCAATGAGTTGAATCGGCTGTTTTCCCTGATGGTACAGTAATTCTAAAACCGAAAATTCAGTAGGATTCAATTTATATTGGGCGACATCCTTTTTTATGACCTCATGAAGAGCATCTGTTGCCCGAATTAAAACGGTCAATGCTTTTAAATTGAGATTTGGCAATTCCATTGAGTTCACCCCATTTACCTTCGAATTAATTATCTTTAATTAATATATCTTTAATATGAGATAATATTATCATGGTAAGTTTCAATCGTCAATATCTTTGATTGAATACAAGGGGACACAATACACACTAGGCTCCTGTAATCCATATATGACATCAAAAAAGAGACGTGGATTTATACCACGTCTCTTTTTTGATATTGTTTTTAATTTGAAACCGATTGTTACAAGTCTGAAACTTTGACGAAAGTGTAGCCTTCACTTTGTAAATAAGCTAATACTGCATCAAGGCCGTCTGCTGTTGATTGGTGGATATCGTGCATAAGGACTGTACTACCATTTTTCACATCACGTTTCACATTAACCAGTAATTGATAGGCATCACGATCTTTCCAATCGAGCGTATCCACGTTCCACAAAACTATAGATAAATTTGTTTGTTGGCGAACAGCTGCATTTACTGCTCCGTATGGCGGTCTGAAGCTAGTTGGATTTTCACCTGTAACCATTTCAATAATTGTGTTCGTGTCTCTGATTTCACTTTGTATTTTTTCTGTACTTTGCTTTGTTAAATCCGGATGATTCCATGAATGATTGCCGATTTCGTGACCAGCCTCTTGAACTTTTTTCGCGATTTCAGGATAGGCTTTTACCATAATTCCTAACATAAAAAACGTGGCCTGAGCATCATATTTGTCTAATGTCTCGAGTATTTGCATAGTTGTTTTTGGATTGGGTCCATCGTCAAATGTTAAAGCGACTTTCTTCTTTGTCTCGTCAGGTGCTTGTGTCACTCCCTCTTCCTTCTCTTCTATCGGTAATTGGAATGGCTCAGCGAGCAACTCATTAATCGTAGTTAATGGAACGGTTGCAACTAGAGGATTACCAATGCCTATCCCTTCTTCAGATTCACCGAAATAAAACATAATGGATTCATCTGTAACTGCAAATCGTTCAAAGTTTGCCCAAATTGGTTCTGTCTCTACACGAATTTTTTCTTGGAAAAACTCTTTAGTCACAGTTGAGTTATTATATAGATCGTGACGTACTAACGTAGATAAAACCATTAAATGTTTTGAATCATTGCTGAGGATATCCGAAATGGTGAAACTTTCACCTGTTTCAAGATTCCAATGAAATGATTCTACTCCCTGCTGTTCACTAGCATCTCCAATCACTCGGTTGGTCGTTAACACAATCGAATAATTTTTTGAAGAATGAGGGATGATTTCATAAGAAATCTTCAAACTTCCTTTGATTTTTCCGTTCTTAGCTTTCGTTAAATAATCTTCTTTCGCTCTTTTTATGTATTGAAAAATAGCTTTATTATGAGTGCTATGTTTGGTTTGTGGATATTGAAGAACAAAAGGAGCCGCTGCATTAGTTGACGTTTCCGTAATGATTTTTATACCTGGAACATCAGATTCAGCTGTATTAAACATAATTTTAGTTGGTACCGTCACTTTAGTTGCTTCAGGTGTTGAGGCATTTTCTTTCTTTGTAGCCATCGTGATTAAACTAAATGTAGAAACTGTGAGTATCCCTATAAAAAAGATTAATAAAGCATTTATCCAAAAAGAACGACGTTTTTGATTTTTTCTGTTCACGACTAAAACTCCTTTAATTGTTTATAAAAAAGTTAGACGGATACTTATCAAAAATAGTTTGGATAAAGTAAGAAATATTTTAAAATTATTATGCAATTTTATAGAAGCAGTAAACTCCTTGAGTTATTTACTGCTTCTACAATCAGAACTAGTTAATGTATCGATCACTTACCAACAAGTCTTTCAATATGTTTGTTGGAATTTCAAATGTTACAACTCCCATATACCCCGCTGCTACTTCGTACTCATCAAATGCAATCACTAGTTTGTTTGTTGGGGTGATATAAAATTTTTGATCCGGTTTAATGGCGCTAAATCCTGATGTTATATCGTCTGAAGTAAAATAAGAAATTTCTTCATCTACAGCCATTTGTCTTTTCATTTCATCCGCAATATATAAACTGATCACGTCAATGTACTGGTCGTCTTTGAAAAGACTTGGCAAGGTGATTAATACACTATTTTCTTTATCAACGGTGTCATACTTCATCGTCATTGAAGATGACCCACCGATTTCAACTTCATAACGCGCAATAGACAGCAATTGCTCTGTGTCAGTGATGACTTCATATCCTGTATCAATTCCAAGGTGTCCCTCGCCAATCTCTTTCATGCCCGCAATTTCTTGTTCAAATTGTTCTAAAAGCACTTTATTTTCCTCAATGTATTTTTCATTTAACGAATTTTGTAACTCACTGTTTTCTAAGCCTTCAATCGCAGGTGTCGTAAGATTCGCTTGATAGGTTTCTTCATCTATCGCTACCTTTTGAACGGTAAAGACCTCCACAATCGCGCCAAGTCCAGGAATCGATGACATCGATTGTGCCCATGCTGGACTTACATTGATGCTCCCAACAAATATTGCCGCTGCTGCAGCTGAAGCGAGAGACCATTTTTTTGCACGCCTTGGCTTTTTCTGTGCTGATTTTGCTTGTCGTATCGAGTCTTTTACAAGACCTTCTAGTTCTGATGGAATTTCAATTTCATCATAGTCTTTTTTTAATTTCTCAAGTTTTTTCATGACCAAAGGTCCCCTCCGATTTCAATGCGCAATTTTTTCAAGGCGCTATACAGTCTAGTTTTAACGGTATTCACATTTTGTTCGGTTATTTCTGCTATGGTGTCGATTTTTAAATCCTCAAAAAACCGAAGAATAATCACTGTTTTGTATTCTGGAGAAAGTTGTTCAATGGCTTCTTGTAAATCCATATCATGCAGTTCATTTTCTAAATGAGGCAAATAGACTTTCAACACTTCATCGTCCATTACCGTCGATCGTTTATTTTTTCGAATAAAATCAATCGATGTGTTAATGACAATTCGGTAAAACCAGGTTTTTAATAAGTTGATGTCGTCTAGTCGATCAATCGAATTGAGCGCTTTCAAAATAGCATCTTGCACAATATCGAGTGCTGTATCTTTGTTTCTTACATAGCTATAAGCAAGTCGATAATGCGATTCTCGATTTTCGATTATAAATTTCTCTATGAGTTTAAATTTTTCTGCTTTTGTCATGACAAAGTTTTCACCTTTTCTAATTTCCAACATGTCGCGTACACGTTCTTATTATTTGACGGATTAAACGATTAAAAAGTTTGAATCGTCCTTTCTTTTTTTCAGCAGGTAATATTGGTTTGTAAATTGGCTAAAACCCTCGTCTATTTCCTTACTAAAAAACATCGATAAAGTTGATTAAACCAAGGATTCCACTCGTATTCGTTAAGATTTTAAATGGGGTGTCTATATGATAGAATAGAGCATGGTGTTATTATTTTCACCACTTAAAATCCACAATTCTTTATAGAAAGCAGGAAGAAAATGGGACGTTTTATTTTAAAGCGAATCGTTGAATCGCTTTTTGTTTTACTAATTGGCAGTGTGCTTTGCTTTGCCTTTATCCGTGTTCTTCCCGGCGATCCCGCTGCTGCTATGTACGGAGATCAACTACAGAAGCTGAGTGATGCTGATCGACTTCGCATTACAGAAAATTTGGGTTTAGATGAACCACTTCCGACGCAATATGCGAAATGGATAAGCCAAGTTTTCCAAGGTGAATGGGGCCAATCCACCATTTCTGGCATGGACGCTGCATCTGTTGTCGCAGGTTCTTTGCAACCAACCTTCCTATTATTATTGTCATCTCAGTTCCTCATTCTTATACTCGCTGTATGTTTCGGTGTATCTACCGGATTAAAGCATCGTTCACTGTACGATCATGCAGTAACCATTATTAGCTTCGTTTTCCTGTCTATTCCTCCATTTTGGTTTGCTTTGATGCTGATGATTTTCTTCTCGGTTTATTTAGGCGTATTGCCTACATCTGGCATTGGTAACGGAGAAATCCGCTACCTCATACTGCCTTCACTCGTCCTCGCATTATCACATGTTGGTTACTTTCTTCGACTTATACGAAATCACATCATTATGACAAAAGACAGCGGCTTTGTCTTTGCGTTAAAAGCACGAGGTTTTTCAGATTGGTCTATTTTAAAAAATCATCTTTTGCCTAATGCTTCGATCCCATTATTGTCTTATGCGGGAATTTCGCTTGCTGTAGCTTTAGCAAGTTCAGTGGTTGTAGAAACGATTTTTTCTTGGCCAGGACTTGGTCGACTTGCATTAAAGTCAGCACTTGCTCACGATTACCCAGTTTTACTAGCCATCATCATGCTAAGTATGGTGTTTGTCATCCTTGTTAATTTACTTGTCGATCTTCTTTGCGCATGGATTGATCCAAGGTTACGTCATGATGTACTGGAGGAAGGACAATGATGAACATTAGACGTCATTGGTTTCTCTCTCTTACACTTACTTTATTTAGCGTACTTCTTGCTGCGATTGTATTTGCACCATTACTGACCATCCATAACCCGTTAACTGTTGAAATGAACAGTGTGCTACAGCCTCCGAGCTCTGCTCATATATTAGGGACAGACGAATTAGGGCGAGATGTTTTTTCGCGTCTGTTATACGGAGGTCGTGTTTCTCTTCTTGTCGGGACCGTTGCGATGGTTGTCTCTGTAGTGGTAGGTGTCATTTACGGAGCCATTAGTGGGCTAGTAGGCGGACGACTTGACCAGATTATGATGCGTTTGATCGACGCACTCTTAAGCATTCCTTCATTATTATTAATGATTGGTCTTCAAATGGTATTCTCCTCAAGTCTGTTGTCTATTATTTTAGTGATTAGCCTGACAAGCTGGATGCCGATTGCACGGTTAATCCGCACAGAACTGATTGCTATAAAAAATGATGTGTTTATACAAGCATCAACCGTTGTCGGTGCTTCGCCTTTTCAATTGTTGCGCCGGCATATGTTGCCGCAAAGTATTCCAACAATTATTGTACTCGCTGTTAGTGGAATCAGCCATGCAATTCTTGCAGAAGCGACACTTAGTTTTTTAGGAATCGGGATTCCCCCTCAAGAACCTTCGTGGGGCAATATGTTAATGGGAGCTCAAGTTCACTTGCTTTCAGGAGCTTGGTGGCTAGCTGTATTCCCGGCCAGTTGCATTACGTTCACCATTCTTGCTGTTAACTACTTTGGAGACAAGTTGCAAGATCATTTTGCAGCTCCACAGTTTAGAAAGGGGGATAAAAATGACTGGATTTCTTCTTGAAGTGGATCAGTTAACACTTGCTAAACAACAGCAAGCTCTTGTTTCTGATATCTCTTTTTCTGTTCAAAAAAATACAATCACCACAATTATTGGAGAAAGTGGCTCCGGAAAAAGCTTAACTGCACGAGCTTTGATTAATTTACTCCCAGAAGGGATTGCTGTTCAAGCAGGCACCGTCAAATTCTCTGGCGTCTCGGTTTTTTCAATGACTACTAAAGAAAGAAAACATTACCTTGGAAAAGAAATCGGCATTGTCTTTCAAGATACTTGGCAGACATTTGATCCGATTCAAACGATTGGACGACATTTCTTAGAACTGTTTGCAGCGCATCTTTCTTTATCCAAAAAAGATGCGAAACAACGAGCACTCGATTTACTTTATCAAATGAAATTTGATGATGCTGAAAAAGTTTACCATGCATTTCCACATGAGCTTTCAGGTGGCATGAGGCAGCGAGTTCAATTAGCTTTAGCAATCTCGATGAATCCCACTCTGTTAATCGCTGATGAGCCGACAACTGCGCTCGATTTGCAAACACAAATGGACATTATCCAATTAATAAAAAGTTGGCAAGAAAAAACGGAGAGCTCAGTCTTATTTATCACTCACGACCTTGGTGTGGTCTCTAAAATTGCAGATCGAGTCATTGTCATGAGTAAAGGAAAAATAGTGGAATGCGCTCCTACAGAACAATTGTTAATGTCTCCACGTTCTCAACAGGCTAAGCAATTGCTAGCAGATTATTTATTGCTTTCTCGTCCAAGCACATCGACTAAGCCTTCTAGTAGAGACGTGTTGATGCAAGTGGACAATGTAACCAAAAACTACACAAAGAAAAGCTGGTTTAAAAAAGACGTGTTTTCTGCTGTAGCAGATGTATCGCTTTATATTTCCAAAGGTGAGATTGTCGGATTGATCGGTGAAAGTGGCGGAGGCAAAAGCACGTTATCTCGGCTAATACTCGACTTAGAAACATGTTCAAGTGGGACCATCCGTTGGTTAGGGTCAAAACCTCTTCGTCAAAGCATTCAATGGGTTCATCAAGACCCACTCGCTTCCTTTAACCCACGATGGACTGTTGAAAAAATTATTGGCGAAGGATTAGACTATACAAAAGAAGACAAAAAAAGAAAAGACGAACGCGTACACGCCGCGCTTCAACAAGTTGGCTTGTCTTCTAACGACGCCAAACTTTATCCTCACCAATTATCAGGCGGCATGCGCCAACGTGCTGCCTTGGCACGTGCGCTGCTCCTCGAGCCTGAATTGATCGTATTAGATGAGCCATTTGCCAGCTTAGATATGAGTTCGCAAGCAAAACTAATTTCATTGATTCGGACGATCAATGAACAAGAAAATTTAGCGGTTTTATTTATTACACACGACATTCAAGTTGCGCTAGCAACATGTCAGCGACTTTACGTAATGGAAAAAGGGACGATTGCTGAAGAAGCAACAGCCTACGAATTACATTTAACAACAGACCCCTATACAAAGCAATTATTAGCCTGTATGACGGGATTGGAATTTAACCGAACACCCACTACTACTAAGATAAAGGCGGATATGAATGAATAAATTAATATGGAAACTTATAATGATTGTTGCTTTGGTCGCTCTTGCTGGATGTGCTCAAGATAAAGGTACATCTGCGGATCCCCCCCCTATTAAGCAGCTCGTTTATGGAATGAATACGGAAATTGAAAAAGTGAATCCGGTTTTAGACGAAAGTCAGGAAATCGATACCCTTCTTTTTCGCGGGTTAACTAAACCGGATAAAGATAATCAAGTCACTCCTGATTTAGCTGAGAGCTGGGAAATTTCAGATGACCAATTGTCTTATACCTTTACACTTCGCCAAGATGCGACATGGCAAGACGGCGAACCGGTAACAGCAAAAGACGTGAAATTCACATTTGATCAAATTCAAAACCCAGAAACTAACACACCCATCTCTGGTGAATTTAACGAAATTGCCTCTGTGGAAATAGTAAGCGACTTTGAGGTTAAAATGACATTGCACCGGCCTTTTCCTCCTCTTCTCGACAAGTTGAAGATTGGGATTGTCCCGGAACACTTACTACAAGGCGAAGACCTTCATACAACTGAGTTTAATCAACACCCTATCGGAAATGGTCCTTTCCAATTGAAAAGTTGGGGTGCTGACCACACCATTACATTAGAGCGAAACGACGCCTATTATGGACCCGCTCCTAAATTAGACGAAGTGGTTTTTAAAGCCGTGCCCGATGCGAATACACGTATGATTCAGTTGAAAACTGGGGAAATTGATTTAGCCCTTGTAAACCCAAATCAATTGGCCGGGATGAAAGAAAATGACCCGTACACAGTTCATGAAATTCCAACGGCAGATTACCGCGCTATCATGTATAATTTCGATCTTCCTTTATTCCAAGATAAACGAGTTCGCCAAGCGATGAGCTATGCGATCAACCGAGACGATTTGGTGAAAGGAATATTGGCTGGTAAAGGTGAAGCCGCATACGGTCCTTTACAAAATTCTTGGGCAGGCACTTCTAATAAAGCTGGATATACGTACAATCCTGAAAAAGCTGAGCAGCTATTAGCAGAAGCTGGTTGGCTTAAAGATCAAGATGGCGTACTGACAAAAGATGGACAGCGCTTTGAATTTGAATTGGTGTCCCCCATACAAGACACGGTACGCGTATCACTCGCCAATGTGGTTTCTGAACAACTTAAACCATTTGGCATAATCGCTACACCCAAACCTGTCGATCAAAATGCCGTGCAATACGATGGTGAAGAAGCATTGATCATCGGCTGGGGCAGTGAATTTGATCCGGATGACCATACGTACCGCTTGTTCCACAGCAGTGAAATAGGCGATGGACAATACAATTTCGGTTCATACCAAAATTCAAAAGTTGACGATTTGCTATTACAAGCGAGAACTGCAACAGACCTAGATGAACGTAAAGCTTTGTATCACCAATTCCAAGAAGAACTAACCATTGACCCACCGTACAACTTCCTGGTTTACCTTCAAGCGTTATACGGCGTGAATGATCAAGTTTCTGGAATCAGTACACGGACACTTGGACATCACGGATTCGGTGTTTTGTGGAATATCGAAGAATGGGATAAAGAAATAAACTAAATAAATCTAAAGAAAGGCTGTCACCCAAGGTCATAAACATGACTTTAGGTGACAGCCTTTTTGTTCTCGAAACATTAGTTGTTTTCTGTTCCAGAACTTTGTTCGTTTTCTTCTTTTTTAAATTCTGCTAATTTTTCATGGATTTCGGTTTCAATCGCTTCTACTTTTTCATCTTCTAGCTTTTGCTTTGGTTGTGGATGAAACCACTTGATTTCACTTTCATGGACGAATCCTTTAAATTGCTCTCCGTCTACTTTCAACGTAAATTGATGGCGTTTGTATGCTTTATCTTTGAAAACTGGCTTTATTTTCAATTCTTTCGCTTCTGCGTCAGTTGATATTCCATACTCGACCATCAATTTGTAAATAACGGATTCGATCGCATCTACTTTTTCTTCTTCGATTAATTGTTTCGGATGAGGGTGTAGCCATTGAATTTGGTTTTCATGAAAATGTCCTTTAAGTGCATGCTCTTCTACCGTGAAGGTGAAAGCATACCTTTCATGAACGCGATCTTCAAAAACTGATTCTACTTCAAAATTTTCAATTCCTGAACGATCTTTATCTTCTTCATCCATCATTCGAACCTCCTTGTGTTTCTTTAATCGGAATGCTTAATACTTTCTTAAAGAATTCGGAGTGACCCCAAACCACCGCTCGTGTATGATTCTGTGACACTCATTTATAATCTTTTCGATCACTTGCGTTGAATTTGCCAATATTCGAATACTCAAGCCTGAAACGACCAATTCCGACAAGCCAAATTTCACATCAGCCTCTTGAGAAAGAATCGCCTCATACAGTTCATCGAGCAGCTCCTTAGTCGTTTGTTCCCCAATCACAATCATCGAACCGATATGGCTATAGCCTTCCATCATCCCTACTCCCGAGATATTTTGCTCTCCTGGAGATAGTTTAATGTGATCAAATACAGCAAGGTCGCCATCAACATAGATTTTATTCACCAGTTGAACCGAATGATACGTAAATTTCTTTCCACTCGGCGACCAGCCTGGCGTTAAAATATCCGTATAAAGAAAAGTCGCACCCGTTTCCAGTCGTACCGTATTATATTGACGATAATTTGCATTTTCATAGGCAATTAATGGATCGGGCAGAAATTCTAAATAACTTCCTTTTTCTAAATAAATTTCTGTTTCTTGATAAGCGTATCCTTTTGGTGTTTTATACACTTTTGTTGCAGATTGTGTAGTCAATGTCACTTTAGACCCCGTACTCGCCGATACTTTCATGCGGTAGCGGTCGCCATCTAAATATCCACCTCCAGGATTCAGTAGATAATAACAAACTTTTCCCGAGTCTTCAAGGTAAACCGGGCGCATTACTTTAAATGCACCTTGAAAATATACGTTCTTCGCAACGGTCTTTCCTTTTCTCTCTTCTATATCTAGCGATAACTCGCCTGTCCACTGTCCCATATTATTCTAATCCTTTTAATAAAACATGACTTTTCAGCCATTCGATAACTTCTTCGAGACCTTCCTCAGTTTTCAAGTTGGTGAACACGAATGGTTTTTCGCCACGGAACACTTTTGTATCAGAAGCCATCACATCCAAGCGAGCTCCTACATACGGAGCCAGATCCGTTTTATTAATAACAAATAAATCGGATTTGATCATGCCTTGTCCACCTTTTCGTGGAATTTTTTCACCTTGAGCAACATCAATGATGTAGATTGAAAAATCTACAAGCTCAGGACTAAACGTTGCAGCAAGGTTATCCCCACCACTTTCAACAAAAATCAATTCGACATTTGGATGGCGTTCTACTAATTCGTCAATTGCTGCAAAGTTCATCGATGCATCTTCACGAATCGCTGTATGTGGACAGCCTCCTGTTTCAACGCCAATAATACGATCTTCTGGCAATACGCCATTTTCCATTAAGAATTTTGCATCTTCTTTTGTGTAAATATCATTTGTTATAACAGCCATTTCAATTTCTTTTTCTAATGTGCGGGTTAGTTTTTCAACAAGCATGGTTTTCCCTGCTCCTACTGGCCCGCCGACACCAATTTTAATCGGTCCCATTCCAATCCACTTCCTTTTCTATTTAAAAAATCATCGTTACGACATAAAAATACGAATATTAACGCGTTCGTGATGCATTTGAGAAAGTTCAAGTCCAGGCGAAGTGATTCCAAAATCATCTTCGGTTAACTGTACAACTTTCTCTGCTGCCAACTGCAATTCAGGATGAAAGTCATGCGTAATGATAATTCCAGCCGTTTGTCCTAATGGAATTGCTCGTACGGCATTTTGCGTAAGGCTCGAAGAAGAAGAGTAAAAATAGTATAAAACCGTTTCTTTCTTCGAACAACCAAGTCCGTGCGCAATCATTGTAAAGACAATTGCTGGATGAGCAAATGCTTTTTTGTTTTTTATTTGCTCTCTGTATAAAGCGAGAATAGGAAAGTCATACAAAGATTGGGCGATTTTCAATAACCGGTCCCCAATCATTTGCGTTCCCTCACGCGTTTCACGAGGTAAGTTTTGAACCATTAACATGCGGTCCCATTTCCATATTTCGAGTAAATCTTGTTCTTCAAGCGCATCATAAACAAAACAACATGCCACTCCGTCTGTGTAAATTAATTGTTCATGTACATACACTTTAAGCCAATCAAAAAAGGTTTTTTGATCTTTGACGATGTCTGCTTGTATATAGCTTTCCAATCCGAAAGAATGACTAAAAGCGCCTGTTGGCAAGCCTGAGTCACATAGTTGAAATAGCGATAGCAGGTTTTTATTCATGACTATGTCCAATATGACGGAAGGCTTTTTTTACTTTGCGGTCTTCTCGTTTAAACGGAATACCCATTTCTTGTAGGAGTTCCTCAACTAAATAATCGTATTGAACCAACATATCGTCGCCTTCAAACTGAGCGGGCAAGTGACGATTGCCTAGTTGGTGAGCGATATTGCCCATTTCGTTAATGCTGCGAGGACTAATGACGATTAAATCATCAGACAGTACATCAATGACAATCATGTTTTTGTCGTCCATAAATAGGACATCGCCTGCAACCAAGTCACGTGCTTCTTTCAAGCGGATTCCGAGCTCATTGCCATGATCGGTCTTTACTCGCTGGATTCGCTTGACTAAATAGGCACTTTCTAAATAGACTTTTTCGATATGACGTTTACCGATTTCAGTCTTGTCCATTTCTTCTATATTCGTTACTACCTTTTCAATGATCAAGTCTGTTCACCTCAGAATAAGAAATATCGCTGTCCCATTGGTACTGTATCTACAGGATCACAGGTTAGCAATTCTCCATTTATTTTTACTTCATACGTTTGCGGATCTACTGTAATATTGGGCGTTTCGTTATTTAATTTCATGTCTTTTTTCGTCAAATTACGGATTCCCCCAACAGGAAGAATGATTTTTTTCAATCCAAGCTTTTCGTGAACTCCATCATCGAAAGCTGCTTGAGATATAAACGTAACTGAATGATTTGATAACGCTTTGCCATACTGCGCATACATTGGACGTGAAATATAAGGTTGCGGAGTAGGAATCGATGCGTTCGCATCTCCCATTAACCCGACTACAGCCATTCCGTTTTTCAGAACCATCTCAGGTTTCACACCAAAGAAAGCCGGATTCCATAAAACTAGATCCGCCATTTTCCCTACTTCAATCGAGCCCACATGTTTTGAAATTCCATGTGTGATTGCGGGATTGATCGTATATTTTGCGATATAGCGTTTTGCACGGTTGTTATCGGCATATTCGCTATCGCCTTCCATTACGCCACGTTGCATTTTCATCTTGTCTGCTACTTGCCATGTGCGAAGTACGACTTCTCCTACACGGCCCATCGCTTGTGCATCCGAACTGACCATACTGAATACACCCATGTCATGTAAAATATCTTCTGCCGCAATTGTTTCACGGCGTATTCTTGAATCAGCAAAAGCAATATCTTCTGGTACTGAAGGATTTAAATGATGGCAAACCATTACCATATCTAAATGCTCATCTACTGTATTAATCGTATAGGGGAGTGTGGGGTTAGTCGAAGACGGTAATATATTGTGATAGCCTGCTGATTTGATCAAGTCTGGTGCGTGTCCACCGCCTGCGCCTTCTGTATGGTACATATGAAGTACACGGTCTTTCACGGCAGCCATGGTTTGTTCCATAAATCCACTTTCGTTTAATGTATCGGCATGAAGTGCCACTTGAATATCGAATTCTTCGGCAACACTCAGTGCATGATCAAGAGAAGATCCTGTTGCGCCCCAGTCTTCATGTACTTTCAAGCCAATCACTCCAGCTTTTACTTGTTCTACTAAAGGTGCGCGATCGGCTGCATGTCCTTTTCCTGTAAAACCGACGTTGATTGGTAATCCTTCTGCTGCTTCTAACATACGATGAATATTCCATTCACCCGGCGTTACTGTTGTTGCTTTAGATCCAGCTCCCGGACCCGTACCACCACCGATTAACGTAGTTGTCCCAGCTGAAAGTGCTACTTGAACTTGTTCTGGATTGATAAAGTGAACATGCGTATCAATCGCTCCCGCTGTCACGATTAAGCCTTCACCTGCAATTACTTCTGTAGCCGCTCCAACAACAATGTCAACATTGTCCATAATTAACGGATTTCCGCTTTTTCCGATGCCAAATATTTTGCCGTCGCGAATCGCAAGGTCAGCCTTTACAATTCCTGTGTAGTCAAAAATGATAACGTTTGTGATCACTGTATCCGGTACGCCATCTTCGCGCGTAGCAAGTGGATGTTGTCCCATTCCATCACGAATAACTTTCCCGCCGCCAAACACCATTTCTTCACCGTAAGTTGTATAATCTTTTTCAACTTGGATAAATAAATTCGTATCAGCCAGTCGGACAGAATCGCCTGTAGTTGGCCCGAACATTTCTGCATATTGTTTTCTCGTCATTTTAAAACTCATGATTGTTCCCCGCTTTCTAGTGGTCCATCCACCTTGTTATTGAAACCATATACACGGCGTTCTCCAACAAACGGTATTAATTGGATTTCTTTTTCGTCTCCTGGTTCAAATCGGACAGCAGCTCCAGCAGGAATATTCAATCGCTTTCCGTACGCCTCTTCTCTAGTAAACTTAAGAGCGATATTGACTTCGTAAAAATGGAAATGCGAACCTACTTGGATTGGGCGATCTCCTGTATTTATAACCGAGACTGTATTTACTGTTCGGCCTTCGTTACAAATAATATCTTCATCTTTTAAAACGTATTGTCCTGGTTCCATTCGTCTCTACCTCCTTGGAATAATTTAACGAATTGGGCTGTGTACTGTCACAAGTTTCGTACCATCTGGGAATGTGGCTTCCACTTGGATATCTTTGATCATTTCTGGAATACCTTCCATGACATCTTCTCGAGTTAAGATGGTTGCACCGTATTCCATTAATTCTGCTACAGTTTTTCCGTCTCGTGCGCCTTCTACGATTTCGTAGGTAATAATGGCTACGGATTCCGGGTGATTCAATTTTAAGCCTCTGTCTTTTCTTCTTCTCGCTAAGTCAGCAGCTACCACAATCATTAATTTGTCGATTTCTCTTGGCAATAAATGCATCTACTACACCTCCCTTATTTTTTGGAGAAAGTAAAAAAGCCCTCTTCTACGAGACTTTTTATTTTGCAAGATTCAGAAATTTTAGAAACCTATGCATTTTATATGGTTTTCTGTTTCAACATAATTTTCGTCTCTTTTTTATACTCTCTCTAAAGCAATTTAGCATGTGGGTATTTAAAGGTAAAGACCTCTTACGTAAAGCAGTTATTTATAACTACTTAAAGATATTATAAAGAACTATATAACCTCTTAACACTTCTTACTTATCGCTTTTCGGCTCTGCTATTAACAGGAATAAAGAACTAGTCAAAGGATAGCTGTTTAAAGATTTTTCGATTTTTGCTGCAATCTATTATAATATTGTACGCTGGTCAAAGCGCCTTCTTCTACCATGTCAGAGTCATCGATATCCGACGGCTTGCCCAAGTTTTTCACATATTGTGTTTTTAAATCCTTCATATCAATATCGAGGTCTTTTGCTTTTTTCTGCTTTTTACTTTTAGCAAGATATATAGTTCCTGCAGCGAGTCCTGCAAGCCCCAATACTTTTGTCTTTTTCTTCATTCCATTCAACTTCCTTTCATTATTTTTTAACTAAAAGAAGCCGTAGTTAATTAACTACCGCCTCCATGCATCTTCATATAATAAATGTCTACATCTGTTTTTTCGTATTTTTTATAAGCCTTGTGTAAGTTCTTGTGTTTTGTCCCGTTCATTTTTTCAACCACCTTTTTCTAGTGAAGTTGCATTAAATGTAAAGTTAAAAACATGACTTACTACTAACATAATACATTCAGGGGAGGTTTACAATCGATTTCCAGCCTTCTAAAAGAAATATTCAGTCAATTCACGGCTTATCGATGGTACGAAAAGATTTTGTTCGTAACGAGATTAAAATTCCGGTAATGATGATTAATCCACCTATAAGCTGTGGTGCACTGATGATCTGTTTCAACAAAATATAACTGAAGATCATGGCGATAAAAGGCTCTAAATTTAATAGGAGTGAAATATTTGAGGCTCCTGCCGCTCGAATAATCCCGTTCCATAAATACGTACATAAGCCGTGCATAATAACTGCCGTAATGATTAGCAGAACCCAATATTTCCATTCCACATTCAGCGCTGAAGGAAAAGATTTCCACGAAACAAACGGCAACAACCCGATCATTCCGATTAAGTTGGTATACCACGTTATCGCGCCAACACTCATTGTTTTAGACATATGTTGAACGAGTAAGATAAATATAGAAAACGATAACATCGTCCCTCCGATAAGCAACTCGCCCAAGCCAATTGACGGTACAAACCATGTCCCTTGAGTAATGACGAGCCAAACACCAGATAAACCTACTAAAGCGCCTACCCAAAACATTAATTGCTTTTTCTCTTTTAAATAGTAAGCAGATAATGCGACCGTTACGATAGGCGAAAGCGCTAAAATAAGCGAAGCTGTTACAGGTTCTGTGTACTGTAAGCTAGCGTAAAAGCTCCATTGATTAAATGAAACTCCGATTAATCCTCCTGCAACCAGGAGCAGCCATCCTTTTTTATCAAACCTCGTCCCACGCACTTGCTGATGCGTTACGGTATACAAGAACATTAAAATAAATACTAAGCGAATAACTGCAATGATTCCTGGATCAAATTGCTTTACCAAGATCGATCCAAAAACGAAGTTACTGCCCCAAGCTGTTACACAAAATATACCGATTAAATACAATTTCAATTGACTATTTATGTTCATCACCCACCATCTAAAAAGGCATAGTTGCATTCAACTACCCATTTTCTATTATATAGGGAGTGTCGCGTTGTTACAATTTCGCCTTCGACAGTATTTCATGATTATGAAAAACCTAGCATCTTTTTCAAGATACTAGGCTCTGTCTTATTACTTATTCTTTTCCGCCATATAATTGCTTCAGCTCTTCTTCTTTCATCGTAAAACGATGTTCTTCTGCAGGAAATGCGCCTGATTTCACTTCATTTACATATGTCATCAAGCCGTTTTTCATACTTTCTCCTGTTTCAGCGTAGGAGCGAACAAATTTCGGTAAATGGTGAGAGCCATATTTCAGCGTATCGTGGTATACCAGCACTTGACCATCTGTTTCGCTGCCCGCTCCAATGCCAATAACAGGGATTGTAAGCGCCGCAGTTACTTTTTCAGCTAGTTGATAAGGAATGCATTCAAGTACCAGCATACACGCGCCTGCCGCTTCACAAGCGAGGGCATCGTCGATTAGTTTTTGTGCCGCATCTGCAGTTTTCCCTTGCACTTTATAGCCACCAAGAACACCTGCCGATTGAGGCAGCAAACCGAGATGCGCGACAACTGGAATGCCGGTATGAGTTAGTAATTTGATGGCATCTAAAACACTATCTGCGCCTTCCACTTTGACCGCTTCCGCTCCAGTTTCTTGAAAAATCTGGACGGCGTTATCGATTATGCGCTGTTCACTTCCGTGAAACGAAGCAAACGGCATATCTACAACTAAAAAGGTATCGGGTGCTCCGCGCCGGGCCGCTTTTCCGTGATGAATCATGTCGTTAATTGTGACTTTGACTGTCGAATCATATCCAAGAACAACCATTCCTAGAGAATCTCCAACTAAAATAACATCCACTCCGGCCTCCTCAGCAAGTTTGGCTGACGGATAATCATAAGCGGTGAGCATGGCGATTTTTTCGTTTTGTGTTTTCATTTTGATCAGTGATGCTGTATTCTTCATTTTTCTCTCTCCTTTTGGGAGGGAAACCAAAAATAAAGCCCATCTTTCCAATTTTGGACAGACGGGCAGGAAGTTTATTGTAGGTTTTCTCCGTCCCTGTCGATTTAAGATCAAGGCAGAACTATGCAGTTGTTGAGTATTTTTATAGGTGCAGTTCAGCAATGATACTGCCCTTAATGTCACTATAGCAGAAGTATGTGTGTTGGAACATGGTTTGTGTCTACTCATAGAGAGCTTGAAGCTAAGGATTCAGAAGATTTCGCTCCCCCAAGTACTCAACCACCAATTCCTCTTCTCCACCTTTATACACGCGGTAAACTTTAGCTGCAGGTCTTGAGCTAACAATCTTTTTGATGTCGTGGTCAATATAATGAACTGCTGCTCCGTCATCTACAGCGATGCCAGATTGTATTACTCCTTGGTCCACAAACTGGCGATAGGTCGGTCTTCTTTCAGCTTCGCCGTCGTAATGTGGGCAATGGCTTCCTGGTAAAAAGCCGAGCGCATCGAGTGGTTCGAGTTTGTCGCCATAAGAATCGGTAATCCCTTGTTCATACCAGCAAATCGATCCTGCACTAAGACCTGCTAGCACAATTCCTTGTTCCCACGCCTTTTCCAAAATACGATCCAGTCCCCACTCTTTCCAAAGCACCAATAAATTTTTCGTATTGCCACCGCCTACATAAATGATGTCTTGCTGTAATACAAACGCTTCTAAGTTTCGTGTATGTGGTTTGAATAATGATAAATGACTTGGCTCGCAGTGTTGTTGATTGAAAAAATCATAAAATTTGTCAATATAACTATCTGCATCTCCACTCGCTGTCGGGATAAAACAGATTTTTGGCCGAGCTTTGTTTGCTTGTTTCAATATGTAGTGATCGAGTAGCGGATTATCTGGTTCCATGGAGAATCCACCGCCTCCCATCGCAATAATTTGACGCATATAGAGCACCTCCGCTTAATCAAATTGGAACTTTTATCCTCTTCTGCTATAATATAAAAATTCAGTTATTGGGGGAATTGCTTATGCTTATCCAAGAAATTGCAGTCGTAGAAATCACAACGAGTTTAATGACTAGTCCCCATGTAAGGGCTATTTTCCTGAAAGGTTCCATGGGCAGAAATGAACACGATGAACATTCAGACATCGATCTTTATTGCTTAGTCCATCAAGAACAAGAAGAACTTTTTCTGAAACAGCGACTATCTCACTTAGAAGCTTATCGACCGGTGTTGTTTCAAGATGATATCTTCATTATTGCGCCTCAATTAATCGCGGTTTTTGATAATTTATTGCATATCGATTTGTTTACAGTGACGGTTGAATCGTTTACTACGAAGGATTTTTTCAAAGTGTTATACGACCCCGAAAATTTGCTCGATCAATTTGTAGAATCACAAAATCTCGAGCTTAGCAAAGAAGAATATACAGATCATGTTATTGATGTTGCGTGGTTTTTATTTCAATACCGCAAAGCGAGTGGTAGAGGAAATGGCGTTTGGGCCGTGAAAATGTTATCTCACGTAATTGAACATTTGGCACGTGTTTTGTTATACCGATATGCCCCTCACCGCGCTCAATTAGGATTAAAAACAATCAGTCAATCGCTACCAAAGGCTGTGTTTTTAGAAATAGAGTCTATATCTAATTTCATGACGCCTGAAAACCATGCACAAGCTGCTTTTCAAATACGGCAATTAGTTGCTAAGGAAGCTAGTTGGATCGATGAACATGTTGAAGAGCGCAAAACGATGATGCCGCTAATGACGGCGATGCTCAACGAGTCCCGTTAAGGCTTTACTCAAGGTTTTCTAGCCATTCCGTTTTCAATAGAGAAAAAATATAAGCATCGTGAGACTGATTTCGCTGGTGTAAATAACCACGGAGGCGGCCTTCTAATGTAAAGCCGAGCTTTTCCAATAATCGGTTTGATGCTGTGTTTTCTGGAAAAGTCACAGCTCCTATACGGTGTAAATCCAGTTCAGAAAAAGCGTAGTTTAATACGGCTTGATTCGCTTCTTGTGTATAGTATTGATGCCAATAATCCGGATGAAGCTCGTATCCAACTTCCGCTTTTTTTGCTTTGGTATTTAAATTATTTAATCCAATCGTCCCAATAAATTCATTGTTCTCTTTTAAACGAATCGCCCAGCGCATTCCGCGATTTGCGATTAAAACGGCTTCAAACGACCGAATGATTTCAACGGCTTCTTCAGGATCAGTCAAACTATCCATTCCGTAATACTCGGTTACACTATCGCGCGACATAATATCAAAAAAGCGGGGTGCATCCTTTTCTTCGACTTTCGTTAACGTTAATCGTTTGGTGGTCAGTGTTGAAAGTTCCATCGTTCTACATCTTTTCGATTTCACAAATCTCGTGGATTGATGATCGCCAGTATTTGGTGGTCCTGCCATTTGCCATTGATTTCAACATTTTTCGAAGCAATGCCTTCTCGATGAAAACCGGCTTTTTCCAGCACGCGAATAGAAGCTTCATTTCCTGGCATAACGCCTGCTTCGATCCGGTGTAGCGCTAGCTTTTTAAAAGCGTATGCCACGGTTAACTCGATTGCCTCTGTCATATAGCCCCTATTGTTATAGGCTTTGTCTAGTGCGTATCCCAATATCGCGCTTTGCATTGGTCCTCTAATGACTTGTACTAAGCTAATCGTTCCGACCAACAAATCGGATTCATTCTCAAAAATTCCAAAGCTATACGATAGATCATCTTCTTTTTGATCAGCGTAAATTTCAATAAGCTCTTGCTGCATCTCAAGCGTATAAAAGTCCGAATAACGCGTCACCGAATAGGTTTCGAAAAAGTCACGATTTGCTATTTCTAGTTTCAGTTTTTGCGCAGCATCTCTTGGCTGAAAAAAACGAATATGCACTTTTCTACCTTTCACTGAAGACCCTCCTCTAAAGTTTCACGTGAAACAACTTTATTCTTGTATGGTTTTTGAGAATCTTGATAGTGTGTCAAAAATCATTACTCTTCTAATTCATTCGCTTACTTTCCTTCAATAACGCAATGATTTCATTGTTTTGCTCAATTTGTTTCTCAGAATTTAGACGAATTTGCCGAATCCATCTAAATGCAAATGCCACAATAAAAATAGGTATTAGGATAAAGAGTGTTCCAATGATGTCGCCCATCTTGTTACCTCCTTCCTTTTTAAAAACCTGGTGATAAAATCCACAACAGCGCTATGACAACAGCACCTGCTAATCCCATGACTGATATTGTGTATAAGTATTCATTGGGGTTTTCTGCATATTTTCGTTCAAATCCTATTTGAACCAATACCGGTAAAATCATAAAGACTGAACATACGAGAAATAGCGGTGTACTCATGGAAAGATCTGTATTCCAAAGGATAAGTAGGATTGTTATTAATACAATACTTGATACTATGCTTACAATTCTGTCCCATTTTTTGTGTAAATCATTTACGTATTTATCTTTAACAGGTTTCTCTTTTTCATCCCCACTGATTCTTTTTAACAAGCTATTCGTTAAAAAAATAACTGCTATGCTGCCACCTACAAAAAGAATAAAACGGAATGCCATTTCACTTTCTGAAACTCCGTCTCCAACTAATATAGGAATGCTCTCTCTCATGCTCATCGCATCGAAATCCACCCGCATTATACCTCCCTGATTCTGAATAAGTGCTTTATTTCTCTTATCGTATCATGTGAGATTGGAAAATTATAGATATTTTCAGATAGTTTTATGTATTCTGCAAACAAACTCTTTGGAACGCGCATATTTTTGTTTTACCGCGCGCATTCCACTCGCAATCGCTCATAAGCATTACAGAAAACAAAAACACACAAAACCAGTCTCCTAGTTCTGCGTGTGCGTCGTCTTTTGTTAGTAGATATTGAGTACAAACGTAATAAAATCTGGAAATAAACTTACGCCAAAGGTCAGTAAGATAATAACGTTCGTTAAAGCTTCTAAAATGGTGAACAAATAATCATTCGGGTTTTCTGCATAATTTTTTTCGAACCCTGCTCTCAGCAAAACTTGCGCAATCCCAATGACAACAGTTAGTACAAATACAAATAGGCTTGCTGTGGGTCCAAACTTAATCACCGCCATCGACGCGCAAAAAATAGCGATGCCCGAGCCTATATTTAATATTCTCTCCCACTTTTTATGAAGTTCGTTTATTGGCTCAGCTTTCTTTTTCTCGACACCTAAAAAGTTTCGAAGAAAGGTGTTCATGAGGTAAATACTCGATACACTGCCAGAGGCAAAAAGAATAACTTTCCACGCAATCCCTTCAAAGAGCACTTGCCGAACCTCCTTTATCGGCTACTGCCCTTCCTGCTACTCTTCCTGAAAACAAGCAACCCCCTAGAAATGTTCCTTCTAGTGAACGGTATCCATGAACGCCACCGCCACCAAAACCAGCGACTTCTCCTGCCGCATATAAGCCAGGTACAGGTTGACCTTCATCATCAAGTACCCGTGCAGATAAATCCGTTTGCAAGCCGCCTAAGGTTTTTCGGCTTAATATATTTAACCGCACTGCAATGAGCGGACCTTTTTTGCGGTCGAGTAATTTATGCGGTGTCGCTACACGAATTAACCGGTCTCCTCGGTAATTTCGAGCACCTCGCATCGCTGTGACTTGAAGATCTTTTGAAAATTCATTATCAAGTTGTCCGTCGCGTGCTTTGATTTGTTGCTTGATTCGCGAAACATCCAATAAGTTTTTTCCAGTTAACGTATTCATGCCCGCAACTAGCTCTTCGAGTGTATGAGCGACAATAAAATCTTCACCTTTATCCATAAATGCTTGCACCGGCGCGGTCGCTCCTGCACGAACGCGTGACAAAACTTGCGGAATGCTTTTGCCGGTTAAATCCGGATTTTGTTCAGAGCCCGACAGCGCAAATTCTTTTTCAATAATTTTCTGCGTTAAAATAAACCACGAATAGCTATAGCCGGTTTTTTGAATGGCTTCCAGTGTTCCAAGCGTATCAAACCCCGGGAAATTGGGTGATGGCAAACGCTCGCCTGTCGCATCAAACCACATAGAGGAAGGTCCCGGCAGAATTCGAATGCCATGTTTGTTCCAAACCGGAGCCCAATTTTTTATTCCTTCTGTGTAATGCCACATCCGGTCCCGGTTAACGATTCGTCCTCCCGCTTTTTCAGTAATCGCCAGCATTCGTCCATCGACATATGCCGGAACGCCTGTCAGCATCGTTTCTGGTGCCGTGCCTAAACGGCTGGGCCAATTTTTCCGAATCAATTCGTGATTGGCACCGATTCCACCGCTTGTGACAATGACTGCTTTTGCTTTGCAACGAAAGTTGCTGATGACGTTTCGTGAACTGGCTTCTCCCCGTTTGGCATCACTCGGTTCTAATAATGAACCTGTAACTCCGACCACACGCCCCTCTTTTGTAATTAATTCATCTACTTGGTGACGTGGTTGGTATTCAATCAAGCCGTTTTTGATATGCTCTCGAATGCGTTGCTCAAATGGTGCTACAATTCCTGGACCTGTTCCCCAAACAATGTGAAAGCGTGGCACCGAATTGCCATGGCCTTCCGCTAAATGGCCACCACGCTCTGCCCATCCAACTACCGGAAAAAACTTAACACCCATTGCGGCTAGCCAGTTTCGTTTTTCATGTGTTGCAAAGTCAACGTAGGCTTGTGCCCACTTCTTGCCCCAATAATCTTCATCTTGTTGTCGATCAAAGCCAGCTGCCCCAAGCCAGTCTTGCCAAGCCAGTGCTTTCGAATCTTTGATGCCCATTCGTCGTTGCTCAGGTGAATCAACTAAAAATAAGCCGCCAAACGACCACCAGGCCTGTCCGCCTAAAGAAGCTGCCGGTTCTTGGTCAAGCAATAACACTTTTTTGCCAGCGTCTGCGATTCCCGCAGCCGCCACTAACCCCGCAAGTCCCGCTCCTACCACAATCGCATCGAGTTCCATCTCTACATCCCCTTTGATGTTTACTGATTTCTTCGTTAGCTTTATCGTATCATGAGCGATTGGAAAATTATAGATATTACTGAAAATTCATTTAAATGAGCTTATCCGTTTTATCGAACGTCTGTATTTTTGTCTGAGCGCCTGCATATGTTGCTGAACGCCTGTATTTTTACCCGAGCGCTCATAAAAGTGGCTGAACGCCTGCATTTTTTATTGAACGCCTAAAAACAATGTCGCGTTATATAAAACTCAAAAAAAAAAAAAACCGGAAACCAGCTCACTGGTTTCCGGTTGCTCTATCACTCTAAATGTTTTCGTTGAAAATCGGCAATACTCTCATATTCTGCTGTTAATAGGCGCGATAAGCGGATGTAAATCGGCAACAGCTCGCGGTAAATGCCCGCCGCTTCTTGTTCCGGCTCGTGCGTGTGTGTTTGACCAATCATATCCGAAACGATGCTAAAATCATCAATTTCGCCAGTAGCGTACATACCCAGTACGACTGCACCAAGGCACGAACTTTCAAAACTTTCCGGAATAACAACTGGTTTATCAAAGACATCGGCCATTAACTGCCGCCACATAGCTGAACGCGCAAAGCCGCCTGACGCTTGAATACGTACCGGTTCGCCGGTCAACTCTTCTACTGCTAACAATACCGTATACAAATTAAAAACAATGCCTTCCAACACAGCTCGAATCATATGCTGCTTTTTATGGTGAATGCTCAGCCCAAAAAATGAACCGCGTGCATTGGCATCCCAAAGTGGCGCACGTTCTCCTGTTAAATAGGGATGAAACAGCAAGCCATCCGCCCCAGGATTGACCGTCTCGGCAATTTTCGTCAGTACATCGTACGGATCGATGCCGAGTCGCTTCGCCGTTTCCACTTCTGATGAAGCAAACTCATCACGTAGCCAGCGCAAAACGATACCCCCGTTATTAACTGGACCCCCGACTACCCAATGATTTTCCGTTAGGGCATAACAAAATGTCCGCCCTTTTGGATCAGTTTTTGGCTCAGTCGTAACCGTTCGAATGGCACCACTCGTACCGATCGTCACAGCTAGGACACCTGGTTCGATAGCATTTACGCCCAAATTGGCTAATACTCCGTCACTTGCACCAATAACAAATGGCACATTTTCGGGAATGCCCATAAATGCGGCATGTTCCGAGTCCATTCCTGTTAGTTTATACGTCGTTGGTACGGGACGAGATAAATTCCCAGGCGTAATGCCTGCTACTCTTAATGCCTCTTCGTCCCAATCCAATTGCTGTAAATTGAATAATCCTGTAGCTGAAGCAATTGAATGATCGACTACATATTCATTGAACAATCTCTGAAACACAAATTCCTTAATGCCAATAAATTTCGCTGTCTGCTCGAAGATTTCCCGCTTTTCGTCTTTTAACCATAACAATTTTGATAGCGGCGACATCGCGTGAATCGGCGTACCTGTGCGCAAGTAAATTTCATGACCATTTAGTCTTTCTTTAATATACTTTGCATGCTTTGAACTTCTTGTATCGGCCCACGTGATACTTTGTGTTAGTAAATCGCCTTTTGCATCTACTGCGATGAGGCTGTGCATTGCTGAACTAAACGATACGAGTTTGAGCTGAGTTGTATCGATTGCGCTGTTGCGAATGGTTTTTCGAACAGAACTCAATACCGCTCGAAAAATCTCCTCTGGGTCTTGTTCGGCTACTAATGGATTTGGCGTTTCAAGCGCATAAAAAACCGTGTCTGCTGATATGATTTTACCGGACTTATCAAATAACACCGCTTTGGTGGATGTGGTACCGATATCTACTCCAAGATAATATGACTGTTCAGGCATGAGAGCCCTCCTCTATAGACAAGAAGAGAAAAAGGCGAAATTCCCTTTTTCTCTTTCAAGTTTAATTTAGATAAAAAAGCTTATGATTAACACTACCACGAAACCGGTTAACCCGATAATGGTTTCCATAATCGTCCAAGATTTCAGTGTATCTTTGACGTCCATACCGAAATAACGGTTAACCAACCAGAATCCAGAGTCGTTGACGTGTGATAACACGGTCGCGCCTGAAGCAATGGCAATAACGATCAAGCCAAGAGCAGGACCTGTCATACCAACGATTTCAAGAAGTGGCGTGATTAGACCAGCTGCCGTTACCATCGCAACTGTTGCAGATCCTTGTGCAACACGAACTGCCGCAGCGATCAGGAATGCTAACACGATTGGCGGCAATGCCGAATCGCCCATCATGTCACCAAGCACCGCGCCGACTCCCGAGTCGATTAATACTTGTTTGAAAACACCACCTGCACCTGTAACTAAGATGATAATCCCAGCAGGTTCAAGTGCTTTAGTGGCAATATCTTGTACTTCCTGACGCGAATACCCGCGTTTCGTGCCTAGTAGGTAAAATGTCAGCAACGTAGCGATTGTTAATGCCACAAACGGGTGACCAAGGAACGTCAAAATCTCACGTACGGTATTGCCTTCTTCTAGCAACACGCCTGATAAGGTATTAAATAAGATCAATACAAGCGGAATCAAAATCAACGACGTGATCATCGCAAAACTTGGTAGTTCTTTATCGTATTCCTTTTTTTCAAGCTCCATATAATCTGGGATTAAGACGTGAATTTTTTTACCGATAAAGCGACCAAACACTGGTCCAGCCAAAATCATCGCAGGAATACCAGCAAGTACACCGAATAAAATAACCCAACCCAGTTCTGCACCAACTAATTCAGCAACTGCAATCGGTCCTGGTGTGGGCGGGATAAAACTATGCGTAACCGCAAGACCTGCTAGTAATGGAATTCCGTAGTGCAAAAGCGACTTACCTGTTTTTCTAGCCAACCCGTATACAATTGGCACCAAAATGATAAAGCCAACATCAAAAAATACAGGGATCGCTACAATAAATCCAGTAACACCTAGCGCCCATTGTGCTTTGTCTTCACCAAATTTGCTAATCATCGTCGAAGCCAGACGTTCTGCTCCACCCGATACTTCTAGCATTTTACCGAACATGGCACCAAGACCTACCACCACAGCGACAAAGCCAAGTGTACCGCCCATGCCGTTTTGAATAGATGTAATAACTTCGTTCAGTGGCATGCCAGCTGCAATTCCGACAAGTAAACTAACTAATAATAAAGCCACAAACGCATGTAGTTTGGTACGAATAACTAAGAATAACAATAAAAAGATACCTGCAAGCGCTACCATAATCAACATTGAACCTGACATATTTTTTCCCCCTTGGTATATAGCTTTCATCAAATGCTATTTAAGAAATATAGAAATCGCTCCAGGCGGTTGCCGTCATCCGCTCGTACTCTACCGCCTGTTGCTCTTTCTTTTTGTAAATTAAAGCTAAAACCTTATTTTTTCTCTACTGCATGCCCACCAAATTCGTTGCGTTGTGCGGCCACGACTTTACCTGCGAACGTGTCTTCTTCTAATGAACGGTAGCGCATCATTAGCGATAAAGTAATCACCGGTGCAGGAACGTTCAAATCAAGTGCTGTTTCTACTGTCCATTTGCCTTCACCTGAAGAATTCATCACCCCTTTGATGCCTTCAAGTTTCGCGTCTTTCGAAAATGCATTTTTGGTCATTTCCATTAAATACGAGCTAATGATGGAACCGTTGTTCCAAACGTCAGCCACTTTTTCAAAATCATACCCAAATGGACTTTTGTTTAGAATGTCAAAGCCTTCAGCAATGGATTGCATCATGCCGTACTCGATTCCGTTGTGGATCATTTTTAAGAAATGACCGCTGCCCGCTTCGCCAGTATATAAATAGCCGTCTTCTACAGAAATATCTTTCAAAAGAGGTTCAATCGTTTTAAATTTTTCCGCGTCGCCACCAATCATCGAACAAATGCCGTGACGTGCTCCGTCTGTTCCCCCACTTGTTCCACAGTCAAAGAAGAAAATTCCATGCTCTTTCAAGTTGGCTGCACGACGAACTGTATCTTTATAGTTAGAGTTACCCCCATCAATAATCGAATCTCCCTCTTCTAGTAACGGAGTCAATTCTTGAATAACCGATTCTGTAATTTCACCAGCTGGTACCATTAACCACAACGTGCGCGGTGCTTTTAATTCTTTTATCATTGTTTCAATAGAAGAAACTTGAGTAAAACCGACTTCTTCAACTGCCGCATGACTGTCGTAGCCGACAACTTTATGATTATGGTCGATTAAGTTTAACGCCAAGTTCAATCCCATTTTTCCTAAACCGATAATTCCAATTTCCATTGAAAATCCTCCTCTTTTTAAAAAAGAATATTTTTCTTTATTTAGTTAATTGTATCAAATATTTTTCCATACGCAACATGTTATTCTATAATAGACTTATATTATTAAAAGAAACGAGGCGCGGATCATGAAACAACAGCAATTTGCGCTGGCTGCCATTCGCGGTAGTTACCGCCATTTTAGTGAAAAAGAAAAAAAGATTGCCGACTATGTATTACATGACCCAAAGAATATTATCCATTTGACGATCAATCAAATTGCGGATGAATTAGGACTCGCGGAATCCACCATTTTTCGCTTTTGCCAACGCATCGGCTTTAAAGGGTTTCAAGCTTTCAAAATTTCACTTGCTGCGGAAGTTGTCGCACCTTTAAAAGATATTCATGAAAAAATTGAAGAAGGCGATAGCATTAGCGCTGTCACCGAAAAGGTTTTCCGCTCTAATATCAAAACGCTCGAAGATACGCTTCAAATTGTTGATGCGGAAGCGATGGAGCAAGCTACACGTAAATTAATGAGCGCTCGAAAAATCGATTTTTATGGAAACGGTGGATCTGCGATGGTCGCTATGGATGGTTATCATAAATTTGTCCGTCTAGGCCTTCAAGTTTCCATGAATTTAGATTCTCATATGCAGTTGATGGCTGCTTCTCAGCTGCAATCTGATGATGTGGCGATTGTGATTTCTCATTCGGGTTCAACGACTGATGTGCTCGATGTCCTTCGGGTATTGAAAGAAAAAGGCGTCACAATTATTTCTGTCACGAATTTCGCGAAATCCCCGCTATCTAAAGAAGCCGATATCGCCCTTTATACAGTTTCAGAAGAAACCGACTTCCGTTCAGAAGCACTGTCTTCACGAATTGCGCAACTCAGTTTGATCGATGCTCTTTACACCAACTTGATGATTCTCCGTGGCGACGACGGAAAAAAAGCACTTCAAGACATGCGTGAAGCAATGTCCCATAGACGTTTATAGAAACAAAAACCCATTCCTTTTTTTGAGGAATGGGTTTTTTCGTTTATCTAAGCAGATGTATTGACACTTCTACTCATCTTGCTATAAATTAATAAGATGAATTCCGATAGACTTTATAGGGATTTAATTCCCCTGGAAATGAGAGGTACGTTATGAAAGCTTTGTGGACTAACTATTTGAATACTTCATTGATTGTAAAAATTACAATTGCACTCATACTCGGCGTTGCCGTTGGCGTGATATTCGGAGAACAAGCAGCTGTATTAGCGCCCTTGGGCGACTTGTTGCTTAATTTATTGACCTTATTAATCGTTCCATTGATCTTATTCACAATGATGGTCGGGATTAACCAATCTTCTATTGGCGATCTTGGACGAATGGGTGGAAAAGTATTTATTTATTACACTTTAAGTTCTGCGTTCGCCATTATTGTGGGTCTCACAGTAGCTAGTTTGTTACAGCCTGGTTTGGGAATGGAACTGCAAGGCAACGAAACTTTTGATGTGCCGGAAAACCCAGGAATCGTCAGCGTGCTGTTGAACATTGTGCCATCTAATATTTTCACGGCCTTTGCTGATCTTAATTTACTGGGTATTATTTTTATTGCTTTTGCTTTTGGTATTGCGTTGTCTTATATGCGCAATTCGACTGAATTGGAAAGCTTGGGCGAGCATTTGTACAAAACCGTTAATGCATTAAATGAAATGACACTGCTCGTGTTAAAAGCAGTTCTTCAATATGTACCAATCGGTATTTTTGCGATTATGGCAAAAACTGTTGGAAATCAAGGCTTAGATACGCTTGTCTCTTTAGGCGAGATGGTCGGAGTGCTCTACATTGCTATACTGGTTCAAATTGCACTTTATGTCCTGCTGTTATTAGCATTCAAAGTAAATCCACTTAGCTTTTTCAAACAAGCACGTACACCGATGCTGACGGCATTTGTTACACAAAGCAGTTCTGGTACATTGCCATTAACGTTGAATGCTGCGAAAAACTTAGGTCTATCTAAAAGCTTATACGGCTTTAGTTTGCCGCTCGGTGCGACAATTAACATGGACGGCGCAGCCATTCGAATTGCGGTTTCAGCCGTTTTTGCTGCGAATCTTGTAGGTGATCCGCTCAGCCTTACTGAAATGTTAATGGTTGTTCTTATTGGTACGCTTGCATCTGTCGGAACTGCGGGCGTTCCTGGGGCTGGTATTGTCATGATTGCGACCGTCTTTGTTCAGTTAGGTTTACCGATCGAAGCTGTCGCGTTGCTAACTGCAATAGACGCATTAGTCGGAATGGGTGCAACAGGACTTAACGTTACAGGAGACTTAGTCGGCACTACCATCATTGATAAAAACGAAAAGAAACAACAAGCGGCTTAACAAATAACCCCCTTAACATGAGTATGTTCTCACGTTAAGGGGGTTTTCAAACATCATAAAAAACTCATTATTTGTCTGCTCTTTCGATTTCCGCTATCCTTTAAAAGAGTATAGTAAAGGAGATGGCATTCTTGACTACAATTGGATTTGTACGACATGGCATCACAGATTGGAACATACAAGGCATCGCACAGGGCTCTGCGGATATTCCACTTAATGATACTGGAAAGCAACAAGCAGAGGCACTTGCCGAACGCTTGGCTGGAGAAGGTCAATGGGACAGAATTATCTCAAGCGACTTGTCCCGTGCAAAAGAAACAGCGGAAATCATTGGCCACAAACTCAATTTGCCAGTTAGTCATTTTGATGTTCGGTTGCGCGAAAGAAGTGGTGGTAAAATCGAAGGCACGACAGAGCAAGAACGCATTGAAAAATGGGGAACTGAATGGAGAAATCTCGACTTAGCTATGGAAAATTTGGACGATGCAGCAAATAGAGGAATTTCTTGCGTTGAAGATGTTTTGGACCAGTTTAACGGACAACGCATCTTGCTTGTGAGTCACGGTGCATTGATTGGATTGACGTTAAAAAAACTCTTACCTGAAAAATTTAAAGAAACATCTCTAGACAATACATCCATTACGATTTTAACGAATGCTGAAAATAAATGGGATTGCTCACTGTATAATTGTACCATCCATTTAGCTAAAAGCGAAAGTTATTGATTGCTGGCGTAACTTGCTTGTTCAGTTACATCAACAGTCCATGAAACCACGGTCGTGCTATCACGAACGTGGTTTTTTTCGATTGTTTTCAGTAAGTTAGTTACGCCATCCGTTACTGTAGTCGTTGATACAAGCTGCGAAATGCTCTTAGGCTCTGCAAATACATCACCAGGGCATTCGACAAGTCCATCTGTCGTTAGCAAGAGCTGATTTTTCCCTCTACGCAATTCACGAATTCCACTACTAAAACACGGCACAGATTTTTCAAACGTGTTCACTTTTCCTATCCATTCGTAAAATTGACGCTGATTGATTTGGTATTGATCGAATGCGGCTAGTTCCGGATGGAATACATACAATAGGCAATCTCCAACGGAAAACCAATAAAGATATTTTCCTTTTCGGATGGCGATTAAGAGGGCTGTCTCTCCTTGTATATGACGACATTTCTCCAAAAATTCTTGTTCGAGAACCAGCGCTAGTAAAGCTGTTTCTAGACTTTTAAAAAGCTCACCATTTATTCGATTTGATAGCAAAGAAGTAAGAACCTCTTTATTCTTTTCCAACTGTTCAGTGACGAGCTCAGCACTTTTTGCTGAATGATGCGCATCTAAAACCGCAACAAACTCCCAGTTCTCTTCTCGACTAAGCCAAATCAAGCATCCGTCTTCGTTTTTAGTTTGACCAGAAGCAGAGTTCCCACCAAATCGACCAAGCGTAATATGCTGAACTGAAAGGACGTCTACTTTATCAATAAAAGAGTTCTCACTCCCTATCCAGCTTATGGCTTTTAATTGCTTATCCATTTACAGCACCTCTCTTTCACTATTGATATAAGTATAAGTCAGCATTAGAAAGTTGGATAGAAAACTTCACGTCCTCTGCCTCACAGACATCTACTTGACGAATATGATAAAGTTAACAACAGTTAGCTACTCATATTCGTACAAAAAACTATCGCCGACACTTGGTAGTGAGTTGGTTATCACAAAAGTTGGTGGTCTTGTTGAAGCCATAACTACAAATAATTTGGATAAACAGATAGCTTAATTGGGCTGTCTGTTTCTTCTATCATTCTTCACCTCTTCTCCTCATTACAACTATCGCTTAGCAAGGAGCTACTCACTATGAACAATTCAAAACCAGCTTTATGGACAAGAGATTTTATCCTCACTTCTATAGTGAATTTCTTTTTAATCCTCATTTTCTATTTGCTGATGGTCACCATTGCTGTCTATGCGGTCAATGAATACGGTGCATCAACGAGTGAAGCTGGACTCGTTACAGGAATTTTCATATTAGGTGCATTAACTGGCCGGATCTTTATTGGTCGCAGCATCGATAAGATTGGCCGTAAAAAAACTTTACTCATTGGGACAACATTATTTACGTTGACGACTTTTTTCTACTTTTTGAATCTTGGATTGCCATTCTTAATGGCCAACCGTTTTCTTCACGGTATGACGCTAGGAATGGCGAGTACTGCTGCAGGAACCATCGTTGCGCAAATTATACCGATGACCCGCAAAGGTGAAGGCATCGGCTATTTTAGTATGAGTTCTACATTGGCCGCGGCTTTTGGTCCGTTTATTGGGTTAATGCTGAGTCAGTACAGTAGCTATGAAATGATTTTCACGGTCTGTTTAGCCCTTGGTGTAATCAGTCTCGTCATTTCATCATTAGTCTATGTACCACCCGTCGAAGCGCCTCCGAACCCAAACCTTACGAAAGGGTTTAAGGTTTCAGAATTTATTGAGCCAAAAGCAGTTCCAATCGCCATTATTTGTTTAGTAATCTCACTTTGCTATTCTAGCGTACTGTCATTCATTAACTTTTATGCGATGGAAGAAAACCTTGTACAAGCCGCCAGTTATTTCTTCCTTGTTTATGCGATTTCAATACTAATATCGCGCCCCTTTACAGGACGACTCATGGATTTAAAAGGCGCAAATTTTATCATGTACCCAGCATTCGTCCTTTTTGCATCAGGTCTATTTTTATTGAATATTTCTAACAGTAGCACTGGTTTATTAGTCGCTGGTGCATTGATTGGATTTGGTTTTGGTAATATGCAATCAACCACACAAGCTGTGGCGATTAAGCTGACACCTACTCATCGCATGGGACTTGCCACATCAACGTTTTTCATCGCAATGGACACGGGGTTAGGATTTGGTCCTTACCTTCTTGGCTTTATCATTCCGATGATCGGTTATAACTCACTTTATGGATTTTTGGGCTTTGTTGTACTTGCTACTGCATTTTTATATTATGTATTGCACGGCAAAAAAGAACGTGCAGATGCAGTTGAATTGGGCTATAAATAAATCGATAAATTACTCCATCAAAAAACGCTTAACCTTTTTAGGTTAGGCGTTTTCACATTTCATTGTTCTTTTTTGAGCCTAGCAACTTCACTCTCAAGAAAATCTATGCGTTTATGAATTCGATAAAAAATTGGTAAATACGCTAAGACAATTATGATCATCCACCCCATCATACATCCCCCTTTTTCACACTTTACCATATAGATTTACAAAGTTCCCCAAACATAAACAGACAGGATTCTTCATAAGTGAAGAATCCTGTCTGTTTATGTTGTTTACACTTGTTTCTTTTTGTTTTGCATTTGCAAAGATACTTTTACAAGTAAACTTAACATAACTCCAATGCCAGTAATCATATATAAGATGGTGAAAATTTTACCGAAAGCTGTAATGGGTTCTAAAGTTGCTGAACCAACAGTTGTCAGCGTCGCTACACTAAAATACAAAGCGTCCACTATGGTAAACCCTTCTACTGTGGAATAAAAGATGGTACCTGATATCAAAATCGCTGCGGTTAATCCGAGCAATACTTGGAATTCCTTATCTTTAATCAGTTGAAAAAATGTTTTTAGCATTCGTCTTAATGTCAAAAAAAATGATACCACTTAGCTCGCCTCTTCATTCATAGTTATCTTTTCATTATAAAGTATTTATAGAAAAGAAATCCAACAACTAGGCAAGTTTTTGGTTTTAGCTCTCTACATGTTCTGACAAC
This sequence comes from Planococcus sp. PAMC 21323, assembly GCF_000785555.1. NCBI lineage: Bacteria > Bacillati > Bacillota > Bacilli > Caryophanales > Caryophanaceae > Planococcus > Planococcus sp. PAMC 21323. The sequence goes on from NZ_CP009129.1 coordinate 3,005,865, forward strand.
ATGACGATTGAACACAAGGTATATTCAAGAAAATTCACCGGTATCGAAATAAAATAGTTTATTTTAAACGACTATTTTCACCTAATACCGACTTCCAACTATAATATACCTCAAAATTTAAAGGAGATTTTTCAATCAAGCTCGAATTAATGCTAGAGAGAATCTACCGATCATGCTTCAAGAACCGCCCGCTATTAATTCATTCACAAAGGAGAATGATTATGGGAAAAATCATTGTAGCCATGTATTTGACACTTGATGGGGTTATGGAAGAACCTTCTTGGACGGCTCCCTACTGGGACGACGAGATTGCTAAATTCCAATTGGATCTGCTATTTGGTAGTGAGGCATTATTGCTCGGACGCGTAACTTATGAAGGGTTTGCAGCAGCTTGGCCTTCTGCCGAAGATGAAGAAGGCTTTGCAGAGCGCATTAACAAATTGCCAAAGTATGTCGTTTCTACGAGCTTGAAACGTACTGAATGGAATGCTCGCCTCATTTCTAGCAACGTACCGCAAGAAGTGACTAAACTTAAAAAAACAGGTCAGCGATTATTGGTTTATGGAAGTGCTGAACTTATCGAAACTTTATTAAAGCATGACTTGATCGACGAACTTCATTTAATGACATTTCCACTCGTATTAGGTGAAGGAAAACGGCTATTCAAGGAAAATGCTGATCAAAAAATGTTTAATTTACAAAATATCCGTTGGACTGATTCTGGTGTTCTTATCGCTAGTTATACCCCGGATAAATAAACGAAAAGACTCTTAAATGAGTCTTTTTATTTTGATTAAAAAGGTAATTTCTTTCTATTAATAGTGTCTTTCAAGCTATAATAACTAATGAGTTGTATTTTCAAATAGAAAAGAGTGGTTTATATGAAAAAAATAGGATTGTCTCTAGGCGGAGTGGTCGTTTTACTTGCACTCCCTATCATAATTTGGTTTTTACAAGAAGAAAAAATAGTTAATATAGCCATTATCGATAAAACCGTACCATCCGAAAGTTATAGGGAACATAAAGGCTTAACCTGGTTATTAAATCACCAGCGTTATGTTTCTGAACCAGGAGAAACCTATAACGAATCCGTCGACTATTACGGTTTTGTTCCCGATGAAGAAAATGAGAGCTATACGATCCGTGAATTGCCTACGGATTATTCCGGAACTGACCTCATTTATCTAGCTGATTCTTATGGAGTTTACGAGGAAGACCTGCCTTGGCAAACGAAAGACAAAAAACCAGGTAGTTCATCTATGATTACAGGTGGACTCCAAATGGACGAGTGGCAGACGATTAAACAACAAGTCCAGTCTGAAGGCACCGACTTAGTTATGGAATTCAACACGTTTGCTTCTCCGACTTCTAAAGAAGTTTCACAAGATATGAATGAGTTTTTAGGTCTTGAGTGGAGCGGTTGGAGCGGTCGCTATTTTAAAGAGTTGCAAACTTCTAAAAATGCCGTTCCTCAATGGATTGTTGAAAATTATGAAAAAAATGATGTGCAATGGCAGTTTGAAGGCGCTGGGTTTGTATTGGTTAACGATGAAACCGGTGAAGTAGTGATTCTTTCTGAAGAAGCAGACGAAATTGGTAGCGACGGTCTATACCTAGAATTCACGGAACAAGGAACTGATCAATTTGATCTGAAAAATAGCCCTTCTTTCGATTATTGGTTTGATATCAATCTGGCTCTTCCAGAAACTGAAGTTCTTGCAGACTATCAGTGGGACTTGCAAGATGCAGGCAAGGAGAAGTTGGAAAAAGCGGGCATTCCAGAAAACTTTCCTGCTGTGTTCCATCAATCCAAATATGGAGCAGACGTTTACTATTTTGCCGGGGATTTTGTCGATATCAATGATGTTCCAAATTTTTATCGCTTTGCAGGTTTCTCAAAACTGCGTTCTATTCTTTCTACAGAAGCATTAGATGCTGAAAAGAGTTTTTACTGGAAAACGTATATCCCCATGATGGAATCTATTATGGCAAATGCAGCAGCTAAAAAAGCCCCTGCTGAAAAGGCACAAAAAGCGCTTGCCGTTGAAAATGGCGTTTCTTATCCTTCTCGTGTCAACGACCAAACATTTGAAGTTTATGAAGATGGTGAATGGCAGCCACTTACTATTAAAGGGGTAAACCTAGGAATGGCTAAGCCGGGAACATTTCCTGGCGAAGCAGCCATTACACGTGCAGAATATGATCGGTGGTTTAAAGCAATTGGCGAAATGAATGCTAATGCAGTGCGTGTCTATACACTGCACCCTCCTGCTTTTTACGAGGCATTTGCGGCATATAACGCTAACGCTAAAGAGCCTCTTTATTTGTATCATGGTGTTTGGATTGATGAAGAACCGTTGGTGGAGTCTTTAAATGCTTTTGACCCTGACATTACTGAACGCTTCCAGGCAGAAGTCAAAAAAATCGTGGATGTTGTCCATGGCGATGCGGTTGTGGAACAACAACCCGGACATGCTTACGGTAATTATAAAACCGACATCTCTCCTTACGTGATCGGTTGGATGATTGGTATCGAATGGTTCCCAATTATGGTTGATCAAATGGAGCAAGATTATCCTGATCTTGGCGAGTACCAAGGTCAATACATCTACACGGAAAATGCCAACCCGATGGAAAATTGGTTGGCACAGCAATTAGATCTTCTCGCTTCTTATGAACTTGAAACTTACGACAGTATGCGTCCGTTAAGCTTTACTAACTGGGTAACAACCGATAACATTGATCAACCTGCAGAGCCAAGTGATCAAGAAGATATGGCGACTGTTGATCCGAATCACATCAAGACCAAGGACATAACGGATACAGTTGGCATGTTTGCTTCGTATCATGTCTATCCGTACTACCCGGATTTCTTGAATTTAGAAGAGCGTTATACAGAGTATGTCGATCACCGCGGTGAATTTAATAACTACGCCGGCTATTTAAAAGACTTGAATGACTCTCACGATATACCCGTACTCATTGCTGAGTTTGGAGTCCCTGCTTCACGTGGGATGACTCATGAAAATCCATTTGGTTGGAATCAAGGGTTTATCTCTGAAAAAGAACAAGGGGAAATCGTCAGTCACATGTACGAGGATATTCTTGAAGAAGGCATGCTAGGCGGTATGGTCTTTACTTGGCAAGACGAGTGGTTTAAACGAACATGGAATACAATGGAGTACGATAATCCGAACGAACGACCATTTTGGTCGAATGCCCAAACCAATGAGCAACAATTTGGTTTGTTGAGCTTTGACCGTCATAAAGTAAAAGTCGATGGTATAGATGATTGGCAAGATGGAAAAACACTTTACGAAAAAGATGAAGGTGCACTTAACAGTGTTACGATGGATTCAGATGAGCGATATGTCTACGTTAAAGCGCAATTTGACCCAGCCAATAACAATTGGTGGACTGAAAATGATTTTAATCTCTACTTTAGTATCCGTAACAACAAAGGCATTGCGGTCGATGCTTTAGAAGAAACTGAATTTCTAGCAGATTTCCAGTTGAAGATTGAAAATCTAAAACAAGCACAATTGCAAGTGGCTGGCGATTACGATAGTTTTTACTATGATTATCATGAACGTTTAAAAATGATTCCCGCAGAAGAAAACATCGAATCGACATTCCATCCAATTCGACTTGCTTTAAACAAAGAGTTTGTACGTCCGGACACTGGGGAACTTCTACCGTTTTCTTCTTATGAAACTGGAATTTTCCAATTTGGCATTGCCAATCCAGAACACGAAGAATACGATTCGTTAAATGATTATTATTACGATGAAAAAACCGGCGTTCTGGAAATTCGAATTCCTTGGATGTTACTAAATGCGAAAGACCCAGCAAAACGTGAATTTACAGGCGACCTTCAAAAAGATGGCATCGAGGCTTCTCAAACGATTACAGGTCTTGATGTTGCAGCGAACTTAACCAACAAAGATGGAAAAGTTGTAGAAGCTTTCGATTCGAAGAAAGTTGCTCAATATTCGTGGGAAACATGGGGATTACCACAATCCGAGGAACGGTTAAAACAATCGTATTACATTCTTCAAGAAACGTTCGGGGAAACCGAATAATATGTGAGCAATTAAAAACTGACGGAGAAAAGGACAATCCTTTTCTCCGTCAGTTTTTTTAGATTTTAAGGTTTCATTGTTTTCCAGCTGTCTACATGATGAACGGCTACGCCACCAAATCCAGATGCTGCCGCATAATAAGCAGATACTGCCGCCAACTCACCGTTCATGAAAGCTTCGCCTTCTTCAAAGAACGAAATATTATTGCCTTCATCGGTTTGACCTGTTTCAACTCCGACTACTACTGTTTTTCCATATTTTTCTGCATAAGCTACTTCATTTTTTACTAGTTCTGTAATCATTGCCGCTGAATCTCTGTATGCCATTAATGTAACACTGTCTGTATTGGCAATTACCCATTCAGCGAGTAGACCTTTGCCATAAATGTTTTTATAAGCGATTTCATCGAACCAGAAAGGCATATCTGCCTCGAGTGGTAAATTCATCGCAGCCGTGCTCGATGCTGCTTTACTTAAAAGAGATTGATAAGATTTGATCGTTGTTGCTCGGTTCGTATTCCAACCACTATATAAATACGGCTCAACATCCAAGTGAACACCCGTGAACTTCTGAGCTGGTAATGCATTTTGCTGATAAGTAGATAGCCAGTTCATCAACCGGTCTTGTTTCGTAAAGCCTTTAGGTGCTACCCAATCATTTGCTCCGTCTAGTGCATATATTGTCATGCCCAATGCGCCCGCTTTTTCAATAAAGCTTTGATAAACAGTTACAGGAATGTCTTCATCGATTTGTACGTAGACCTTATTGAGGTCTTTGCTTTCTAAAAAGGCAAGTGTGCCTGCTTCATCACTATAAATCATCCACGGATTCCATAACCATGTAGCTTTAACATCCACTTCCATTGCATGAGCGTTGACACCCGTTTGTGTCAGCATAAACAATAATAATACACCTGCCATCATAAATTTTTTCATTTCCCCATATCCTCCCGTTCTGTAAGCCGCGACTCAAAGAACGAGACCCTGGCAACCTGACGACCTTGCGTTTTTCAACGGTTAGGCTCATGGCTTTGCGTCCTCCTCTTTCGATGGAGTTTGCCTTTTTCAGATTTTCATTATTATATGTCAATTAATGCATTTTTACCATCTTTTATAAGTATTCCTTTTCAAATACGCCATTTAAGGCAATAATCAACAAGAGCAGCTTAGAATTATGAACAAAAGGAGTGAAGCTTATGACAACCCTATTGCGTGAAGACGAAATTACATTGGTTTTGATCAAGTCATTAAAAGAAGGCAAATTAAATGAATTCCAAGAAATTCTAGAAGAACTTCAACCATACGATATGGCGATTCAATACCGACATTTACCAGACAAGCACCAGAATAAATTTTTGCTATACCTAACCATTCGCCAATTAACAGAGTTGATGCAAGAACTGTCTAAAGTTGAACAAATCGATATTCTTCAAAAATTAGGCATAGAAAAATCAGCCCAAGTTTTAGATCGTATGGACAATGATGATTTAACACTACTCCTTGCCGATTTAGAACCAGAGCGCATTGAAGAACTATTGTCACAGATTAATCAGGACGATTCTAAGTTTATCCATACCACAATGACCTATCCTCCTGAAACAGCCGGTCGCTTAATGAATAACCGCTATGTTTGGATTCCACGTCATTACACCATTCGTGATGCTATAGATAAGATCAAGCATTTCGCAGAACTAGCAGAATATCTCAACTATCTTTATATTGTCGATGAAGATAAAAAGCTACTTGGAGTAGTTTCCTATAAGGATTTGATCCTTGGAAATCTAGAAGACAAAATTGAAGAAGTTATGTATAAGCGCGTTGTTAAAGCTGACGTGTTGATGGACCAAGAAGATGTGGCTCAAATCATTAGCCGTTATGATTTTGTCACTTTGCCAATCGTGGAAAATGATAATACACTTGCCGGAATTATCACTGTTGATGATGTCATTGATGTTGTCATGCAAGAAGCCAATGAAGATATTGAAAAGCTTTCTGCTTCCGGTAAATCAATTGACTTTAATACACCTGCTTGGACAGCAGCCTACCGTCGACTGCCTTGGCTAATTTTGCTGTTATTCATTGGACTTTTTTCAGGTAGTATAATTAGCCGTTTCGAGGATACTTTGCAAGCTGTTGTTGCGTTAACTTTCTTTATGCCGCTAATTGCTGGGATGACTGGAAATACCGGCACACAATCCTTGTCTGTCGTAGTCCGTGGATTAGCTTCACAAAAACTAAATTCCAAGCAAACCGTCAAGCTAATCGTGAGAGAATTATGGGTCGGCATTATTATTGGTGTCATCTGTTCTGTTCTTATTTTACTAATTGCTTATGTATGGCAAGGTAGTTTTGTATTAGGTATTGTGGTTGGTGGGTCGTTATTAATGACTTTAATCATCGGAACCTTAGCTGGTACGATTATCCCTCTTATTTTGTACAGATTTAATATTGATCCAGCTGTTGCGTCTGGTCCTTTAATCACAACCATTAACGATATTCTGTCCTTATTGATTTATTTTGGTATGGCGACTTTGTTTATATCTCAGTTGATGTAAAAAAATTAATAAAAAAAGCTTTTTTCAAGCATTATTCTTTAAACCAAGTAAATCTCTTGGTATAATTGGTTGAAACTTAAGGAGGCGCGTTTATGACTATTCCAAAACCCCTTGTTCAAACCAACCAAGCTTTTATCGTTGTTACTGTCATAATGGCGCTTTTGCTCCATCCAGCTATTTTATTGTTACCATTTGCCGTTGGAGCTTATACATTATCTACAAAGAAAAACCCTGTAATTTTGTGGAGCCGCCGCTTTTTGAAAAAACCCATGGCAAGTTACCAGCAAGAAGACCGAGATCAACAGTTGTTTAATCAATGGATTGCCACTATCTGTTTAGGACTTTCATTCTTATTCTTTTCTGTTGGTTTACCGTTACTCGGTTTTGCATTTAGTATTATGGTCATTATCGCTGCAGGTGTCGCATTGATGGGTTATTGCATCGGCTGTACAATTCGTTACCGTTACATGATGTGGAAACATAACCGCACAAAAGTACAGGCATAAAAAAGGACCCGGAGCTTTTGCTCCGGGTCCTTTCAGATTTTAGATAAAGTCTTGTTAAACTGAATAGTGGCGTTTATCCACAACCGTTCTGGCCACTGCGCTTTCCATGGGCTCAGCTTCAGCCTCCTCGTCACTGACGTTCCTGCGGGGTCAGCTCTCGCTGTCCCATAGGAGTCTCCGTGGCCAGAACGATTGCTAGCATGAGTCTCCAATCAGAGAGAGTAACCAACTAATTTACTTTTTAAGAAGCTTGATCATTCCTAACTCAGGGTCTAGGGAAGCGCCTGCATGATTAGTATATATGACGATATAAGTATTCATTCTTTGGCTAACACATGAAATTTATTTGTGCAATTTACAATGCTATAAACCGCTCTGATCGCTTAGGAGATAAATAGATAGATCAAAGAGTATCAAGAGTTTTTACAATTAAACAATTCAAGAAGAGGTATTGGATGCACCGCCCCAATACCTCTTTTACTCTTTATTTTATTTGCCCATTTCCGCGTATAATGTATTTTGTTGAGGTTAAGGCTGGCAACCCCATGGGTCCTCTTGCATGAAGCTTTTGTGTGCTAATGCCGATTTCTGCGCCAAATCCAAATTCGAAACCATCTGTAAAACGAGTCGAAGCATTGTGATACACTGCTGCGGCATCAATTTCCATGAAAAATTGATCGACGTTTTCTGGATTTTTCGAAATGATTGCCTCTGAATGTTTGGTTCCGTATGTATTGATGTGTTCAATTGCTTTACTGACACTATCCACAGTTTTGATCGCCACTTCAAGTCCGAGGTATTCTGTTCCCCAATCCTCTTCTTCTGCAGCTATCACATTAGGTGAGAGTTTTTGCACGGGTTCGTTCCCGTGGATTGTTACTTGCTGGTCTTGTAAAGCACTCATCAATAGTGGCAAATGCTTATCGGCCCAAGCTTGGTGAACCAAAATACTTTCACAAGCATTGCAGACAGATGGACGTTGTGTTTTGGCATTTAACGCGATATCAATTGCCATTTGAACATTTGCTGTTTCATCGATATAAATATGACAGTTTCCTGCGCCAGTTTCTAAAACTGGAACTGTCGAATTTTGAACAACCGTCTGGATCAACTTCGCGCCTCCACGAGGAATTAACACATCCAAGTATTGATTTAACTTGAACATATGCGATGCTGCTTCTCTGCTCGTGTCTTCTAATAACTGCACAGACTCCACTGGCAACTCACTTTTTTCTAATGCTCGGTGAATAACAGCAACAATTGCTTTATTCGAATAGATGGCTGTAGAACTGCCACGCAATACGACCGCATTCCCTGTTTTCAAACATAAGCTCGAAGCATCTACTGTAACATTCGGGCGTGCTTCATAAATCATGCCAACAACACCTAAAGGTACGCGAATTTTGGACATGGTTAAACCGTTTGGACGCTCCCATTTCTCAAGTACTTCACCCACGGGATCTGCTAGTTTTGTTAGTTGGATCAAAGCATCCGCCATGTCTTTGATTCGATCTTCATCTAGCTTAAGACGATCTACTAACGACTCACTCATATTATTTTGACGGCCAACTTCCACATCTTTGTTGTTTTCCATTAAAATATAAGTTTGTTCTTCTAGCAATTGTGCTGAAATGGAACGCAAAGCGTTATTTTTTTGCTTTGTCGTCGACTTTGCTAGTATCGCTGAAGCTTGTTTTGCCTTTTTCGCTTTTTGTAGAAGTTCGCTTTGGTCCGTTTCTTGCTCTTGAAAAAGTTTCGTCATCCAATTGCCCCTTTCAATTTTTGGTTTATTAAACGTTCATTTCTGTTTTCACACCGATATAGGTTCCATCGCCAATGCCTTTAAAAATATCGACTAGTTTTTCGCTGCCAGTTCCAGAACCGATAAATACTTGGACGCCAAAAGCAAGCGCCGTACGAGCGGCTTCTACTTTAGATTTCATACCGCCAGTTCCTACGTCAGAGCCTTCAGAAGAAGTTGCAGCTATTAGTTCATCAGGGATGTCTTGTAAATAGAGGTATTTCTGAGCTTGAGGGTTGGTTCTTGGGTTTTCGAGATAAATGCCATTAATATCGGTTAAAATTATGAGGAAATCGGCATGAATCAGCCCACTAACTAGCGCAGACAACATGTCGTTATCACCAAAAGTGAGTTCTTTTACTGCAACTGAATCATTTTCATTAATGATTGGCATAACATTCCGTTCCAAGAGCTTGGAAATGGTATCATTGGCATTTTTGTAAAGATCTTTCGTCAGCAACAATTGTGCTGCGACAATACTATGCTTTTTACACTCATCGGCGTACGCCTGCAGTAACAAGCTTTGCCCCACTGCTGCAGCCGATTGTTTATCGACTGTCGTATTAGGTCGAGATAAATACCCCATGCCCATACATCCTGCAGCAACAGCTCCAGACGAGATCAATACCACTTCGTGTCCTTCTTCTTTTAAACGAGCTAGTGCATCCACGTGCTCTCGCAACTTCTCAATTGATAGCTTTCCCTGTTCATCTGTTAACGAACTACTTCCGATCTTCACAACAATTCTTTTCTTCTCCACGTGCATTCACCACCCGTTTTTGATAAATAAAAAAATCTTCCATTTGTTCAAAAACGGAAGAACCTTGCCTCCGTGACTAAATTTCCATCGACTTTTTTATCGAATCTCTTGAATAGAGTTATTATGCACTCTTTCGTATTTTAAGTCAATTATTTATTTGTATTTTTCTTTTAAATAAGACTTTAATGGATTTAAATATACAATATTAATGAATATTTATTCATTTTAATGTAGTGTTATTAACGATCTTTTTTAGGCTATCTGTTTCGCAAGGACGAAAACACAATAAATGAGTCAGATTATTCTGCATAAAAAAGAACTTAAAATATACGTCAGTTTACCATATATTTTCAGATTCACACACGGCACTTTTGACTGAGAATTTGCTGCATGAAAAAAAGCACAGGAGAAATCCCATGCTTTTTCGTTACTATTATAAAGTGTGGTAGTCTGCTTCTAATTGTTTTATGCTTCTGTACTTCATAATTTGAGCTGCGTACCACCCAACAACTACCAATGTGATGCAACCGCCAATAATCGCAGATACTTGGTAATCCATATTCAAGCCTTCTGGTGCATAGAAAATGTACATGGAAACGACTGCTGTCATAAAGATTGCAGGTACACCTGCCACCCAGTGAAATTTAAAGTTTTTCAATAAGTAAACTGCTGCCGTCCAAAGCATAAACGTTGCTACCAACTGATTGGTCCACCCAACATAACGCCAAAGGAATGTATAATCGATTGTTGCCATATAGAACGTTGGAATTCCTAGTGGTATCGTGACTAGCAAAACTTTCACTTTGCCTTGCATGTTGACAAATTTCGAAAGAATATCCGTTAAAATCATTCGTGAAGAACGAAGTGCCGTGTCACCTGTAGTGATAGGCAAAATAATAACACCAAAAATCGCTAGCAAGCCACCGATCGATCCAAGTAACGTGATTGAAATTTCGTTGACCACACCAGACGGACCACCTGCAGCCAGCGCCGCTCCAAGTCCCTCAGTGCCGTTGAAAAATGTCATTCCGGCTGCTGCCCAGATTAAAGCAATAACACCTTCAATAATCATAGCTCCGTAAAAAATCTTACGACCATCTGACTCTTTTTTCATCGTTCGTGCAATAATCGGGCTCTGCGTACAATGAAAGCCAGAAATTGCACCACATGAAATAGTGACCATTAATAACGGCCAAATCGGCAAAGTGCCTGGATGTAAATTTTCGAAAGTAAGGTTTGGCATTGGTTTGCCAGAGAATACGAGTGCCACAGCTACTGCAATCGCCATAAATAGTAAAATCCCGCCTAGTAGCGGATAAATACGCCCAATAACTTTATTAATGGGTAAAATCGTTGCCAAGATAAAATAGAAGAAAATAATTGCTAATGCCGTGATAAAGTTAATCGGTGTAATTTGCGCGATCAACTGTGCCGGACCAGCCGTAAAAGCTGCAGTCACCAATAACATCAACACAAGAGAAAGGCCATTGATGAATACTTTCGCATTTTTCCCTAGGTACTTCCCAACCAAGGTTGGAAATTGTGCCCCGCCGTGACGCATCGAAAGCACACCTGAAAAATAATCGTGTACCCCTCCAGCGAAAATACTACCCACAACAATCCAAACAAAAGCTACCGGACCGTACAACGCACCTGCAACTGCCCCGTATATTGGACCAAGACCTGCAATATTCAATAATTGAATCAAATTACCTTTCCACCAGCTCATTGGCACAAAATCTAATTTATCGGTTTTGGAATACGCGGGTGTGGGTGTCTGATCATCAATTCCAAAAACACGTTCGATGAATTTCGAATAAAATACATAGCCTAAAATAAGTAGTACCAGTGCAGCAAAAAAGGTTATCATATGCGGTTCCTCCTGATGTGTTGTTAAGTATAAAGAATGATAACATGTTTTTTCAATATATAAACATAATATTTAGAAAAAACCAAATTTACTGCAAATTAACTACTTCATCTATTTCAAACGTGGTTTTACTGGTTTTATGTACTCATATAGTAGGCATTTCATATTTCTCAATAGTAATAAAAAAGTACTCGGATGTAATTCATCCAAGCACTCTTTGTAGTGATTAATCAAATTGCGTAGTAAAATTTTTTGCTTTTGCAAGTTGTTCTCCATGACTACTAAAGACATCACTTGTCGTAATTTCGATTGAATCGATCTTACTTTCCTCGATGATAAATCCTACATTTCCTCGCTTTGTTTCGCCTGCCATTAGTGTACCGGTCAGTTCCTCCAAATAAATATCATCTTCCCAAAGCTTTAGTTCTTCTTTGTCCGTTTCCAGTAAAGCTACTGGGGCAAAGTTCACATCCTCGTCAGAGAGATTGGAGATTTCTACGAACATCTTAACTAACGTGAATTCTTGTTCATGTGTGTAGGAGTGGTAAAAATCGATTAAGCTATAATCCGGCTTTAGTTGTAAAATTTTCGATTCTTTTACGGTTAACTGGACAGGTCCAATTTCATACGCTTTGGAATTCATGTTGACTGCTTTTACAACCGCTTCTCCTTTAGCATCCTTCTTGCTTTGACCAAGGTTTTGCAAGGTGCGATCATCTGTAACTTGAGGATTCAAGACATAGTCTTCGTAATAGTCAGGAATTTCTTGTTCAGCAACTGCTGAAGCCACCGCTACCGTATCCTGCTTCTCAGAGCATCCTCCGAGTATCAATGCCGAGAATATGGTTAAATAAATCGCTTTTTTCATTCCATGTCCTCATTTCACTTTATTACTTGTCGTTAATCTCAACTTTTGCTTTTAGCAAATCGAAAATGATTTTAGCATGATCCGTATTGTCGAGCTTGCCTGCAAACTTGTCACTTGCTGGACCATATGCGTAAACTGGAACATCTTCTCCCGTGTGGCCCCCAGTTGTCCATCCTGTATGTGTGCGCTCATTGAAAATTTCTTCGATTGCGTTATCAATAGCTGTGTATTTTCTACCTTCTGCAGCTTTTTTCACAGCTCCTATTTCTTCAGCAGTTAAGTCAAGGTCAATATAATCGCTTAACGTTTCCTCTACACTAGCACCGTCTACAATTTGTTGCGCCATAAAATCAGGTGTCCGCTTTGCTGCTTTGATCGGCTCGCCGAACCAGTTATAGATTCCGTCTGCTCCAATCGAGAAGCCGCCTGTCGAATGATCGGCTGTTGCAACCACTAACGTATTACCGTCTTCCTTTGCAAATTTGATTGCAGCTTGGAATGCTTTATCAAAGTCTTCCATTTCGCTCATAGCTGCGACGATATCATTATCATGTCCTGCCCAATCAACTTGACTGCCTTCTACCATTAAGAAGAAACCCTCCTTGTCTTTTGATAAACGATCAATGGCAGATGTCGTCATTTCTTCTAACGATGGTGTGCTATCGTCACGATCAATCATTTTTGGAAGACCTGCCGGTGCAAACAAACCAAGCACTTGCTCATCATCATTTTTTAAGAGTTCATCACGGTTTGTCAGGTAGCTATAACCGTCTTTTTGAAATTCTTCCGTAAGATTACGGTCTGTTCGTTCGAATAAAGAAGTTCCTCCACCTAAAAGAACGTCTACTTTATGTTCTCCGTCGATTAATTCGTCGTAATAGTCATCTGCAATTGCATTCATATTTTTTCGTGCAATGTCATGAGCACCAAACGACGCTGGTGTAGCGTGTGTGATTTCAGATGTTGCAACGAGGCCTGTTGATTTGCCTTTTTCTTTGGCTGCCTCTAGAACTGTTTTCACGCTGTTTTTATCATTATCAACAGCGATCGCACTATTATAAGTTTTAATCCCCGCGGCCATAGCTGTAGCTGCGGACGCAGAGTCTGTAACGTTTTGGTGTGGATCTTCAGGGTAAGTTGATTGTTGGCCAACCAGATACGCATCGAGTGCTGTATTTTCGACAAATTTAGTCGAAGGGTCATTTTGCAAGTATCGATACGCAGAGGTGTACGATGTGCCCATCCCATCTCCAATTAAAAAAATAACATTCTTTACTTTTTCTTTTTTATTCTTTTTGTCTTTAGCATCTTCATGTCCATGTGCTTTTCCTTGGTGTTTGTCAAAGGCCCCCGCTTCAGCCGATGGTGTAAATAGACCGACCCCTGTAAATGCCACTGCTGATGCTAAAGCAATCGGTAAAACTTTTGTTTTCAATTTTCTATGTATCATGTTTTCTCCTCCAGTCATTTAATCTACACGCTCAGTATAAAAGTTGATTGTTAAGATTTAATTAGAGAATTGTTTAGACTTTGTAAATTGTAAAAAACAGGTATTTTTACACAATACAAAAAGCCCAGAAAAAATTCTGGGCTTAGACTGTAGACAAAGCTTATTAAACTAAATAATGATGCATACTCTTCAACCAGGCTGGCCACTTCGCTTTCCGTGGGCTCAGCTTCAGTCTCCTCGTCACTGACGTTCCTGCGGGGCCTTCAGCTTTCGCTTTCCTACAGGAGTCTTCGTGGCCAACCCAGTTGAAGGATTCCTGCTCCAAACAAAGTAAGATTCTTTAGTACGCTTCATCATAAAAGTAACTTATGAAAAGTTTTTCCCTCTACTCACTCCAGGATTCGGAACACTAAGTGGCGAAGGGCAAAGATATGCTCCTGCATCGCTGCGCTAGCTTCGTCGCAAAGCCACTGCAGGAAAGTCCCTTCGGTCACTGACTTTCCTGCAGAAAATGAGTAAGTATTCTTTTGTATGCAAACCGAGCCCCCAAAAATTTCTAGGCTTTAATTAGTTAGCAATTGATGAAGTTGTGTTTTTTGCTAATAACAAATATGAAAGCAATGCGATCAAACACATCGAAAAAATCACGAGTCCCATCGGAACCGCTGTATTTTCTCCTGCGATTCCTACTAACGGTGCCGTTGTAGCGCCAAGGATGAAAGGAAGTAATCCGAGTAAAGCAGATGCACTTCCTGCGACGTGTCCTTGGCTTTCCATAGCCAGCGTGAAAGATGATGTTCCAACTACCCCAATAGCCATGATGAAAAAGAAAATGGGAATTGCAACAGCCCATAAAGGTCCATCTAGCAACACGACAGTCAATAAGATGGCGCCTGCAATAGTTGCTGCGTAAAGCGCTGTTTCCAAAAATCTTTTTTCAGACCAAATATGTGTAAATCGGCCAACCGAATAGCTGCCAATAATGAGCGCAATGCCGTTGACCCCAAACAGCAAACTAAACATTTGCGGAGAAGCACCATAAATATTTTGATAAATAAACGGCGTACCCGATACATAAGCAAAAACTCCACCAATTAAAAAGCCTTGTGCTAATGCATATCCTGTAAACTGACGGTTTTTTAAAATCCCTGCAAAGTTACCAACCGTGGATTTCAAATTGCTTGGTACTCGTTTTTCAGGCGGTAAACTTTCTTTTAAACGCAAAGCAGAAAGTACCAATAAAAAGATTCCGAGAATCGTCAGTAACATAAAAATCCCTTTCCAATCTGCAAACAACAGCACTCCACTTCCAATAGATGGAGCGATTAATGGCACCAAATTACCGATAACCATTAATAGCGCAAATAATCGTGTTAGTTCAGGACCATGACTGACATCTCGCACTATTGCCCGGGAAATAACCATTCCACCTGAAGCTGCAAATCCTTGTACAAAACGTAAAAAAACAAATATGTAGATGTTTGGCGCAAATATACAAGCGACTGATGCGCCAATATAAGCGATTAAAGAAATTAATAACGGTTTGCGCCTACCGTGCATATCACTCAGTGCACCCGCAACCAATTGACCGATTGCTAACCCTAACAAACATGCTGTGAGACTTAATTGAACAGCACTAGCGTTAGTTTGATATACGTCTGCTAAAATCGGAAACGCCGGCAAGTACATATCAATTGTAAATGGAACTAAAGTAGTCAAAGCACCCACCAATAAAATAAACTGAGTGCGTGAGAGACCTATCGAACTTTTCAAAATTTCTACACCTTCTTTTCTGTCATCACTTATCTATAAATCCTAGTACAAACTTATGTAAATTGCATAACCAAAAAACCCGCAACTATCAGTTTATCACAACGGATAAGCTGACAGCTACGGGCTAAAATAATGCCTTTAAAACGATTTATTTTACTTCCACAGTCCAACCAAGTGTATCTTCTACTTTTCCTGTTTGGATGCCTGTGATCGTATCGTAAATTTTTTGAGATAATTCACCGATTTCATGATTATTCACAATCATTTTCTTGCCTTTCCAGTTTAATTCACCAACTGGAGAAATAACGGCTGCTGTACCTGTTCCGAAAACTTCTTCCACTTGTCCAGCTTCGTATGCTTCATAAAGCTCATCCACTGAAATGCGTTTTTCTGTAACTGGTATTCCCCATGTGCCAAGTAACTCAATAATCGACATACGCGTAATACCTTTTAAGATACTGCCATTCAATTCGGGCGTGAATACTTCTCCGTTAATTTTAAAGAAGATATTCATACTTCCGACTTCTTCGATGTACTTTTTCTCAACACCGTCTAACCAAAGTACATCCGCATTGCCTTCTTTTTTGGCATTGGCTTGTGCTTGGTAACCAGAAGAATAGTTTCCTGCTGTTTTCGCCATACCCGTTCCGCCTTTTACAGCACGCGTAAATTTATCTTCTACATGAATCACAACTGGCTTCAGTCCACCTGGGAAATAAGAGCCTACTGGCGACAAGATCACCATGTATTTATACGTTTGAGAGGGTCCAACTGCAAGATTAGCATCTGTTGAAATGATATAAGGGCGAATATAAAGAGATGTTCCTGGTGTTTTAGGAACCCAGTCTTTTTCAAGCTTAATCAATTCCGTTAAATGCTCTAAAGCTAATTTTTCATCAATTGCTGGAATGCTCAAGCGTTCGCTTGACAGGTTTAAGCGCTCAAAGTTCTTTTCCGGACGGAACAATAAAATGCGGCCGTCTTCAGTACGGTACGCTTTCATGCCTTCAAAAACCGTTTGTCCGTAGTGAAAAATCATCGCTGCAGGGTCTAACGTAATCGGTCCATAAGGAATAATTTTCGGATCATACCAGCCTTTTTCTGTTTCATATTCCAAGACATACATATGATCTGTAAATGTAGTCCCGAATGGCACTTGATCTTTTACCGGTTTTTCTTTTTTGTTCGTATTTTCAAGAACTTCTAGCTGGTATGTATTCATTGTCAGGACTCCTTCTGTAAAAATAGTTTTAATTATCAGTCATATGAATAATTATACACGCTTATTCTATTCTTTTAAAGCTTATCCTGTTCATAATTCAAAAATTACGATAAAAGACCTGTCTTTTTCAAAATAAAAAGACCATTCAACGAATGATCTCGATAAAGTGGGAAAGGATTTTGGCAGTCAGCCCCCAAATCACTTTGTCTTCATAAATATAAAAATATTCATCAACTTGACGTGTATGCCAATTGTAATTTTCTCCCCCAGCAATTAAATCGTAGGGAAAGTTTTCTTCTGGTTGGATATCAAAGTTGATTCGGTATACTTTCGGCTCTTTTTCTAAGAAGAACGATAATGGCACTGTAAAAATATGATCGACTTCCGGTGGGTTGGGACTAAATGTAACCGTTGGATCAATGACACCCGCAAATGAGTAAATCATCATCCCAAAAGGTGAAACGATATAGTCGAGTGGATAGACGTTTGAAATATCCGCTTTTTCAATCCCTAGTTCTTCCATCGTCTCTCGCACTGCAGCCTCTTCTTCCGTTTGATCTTCATCATCAATTCTTCCTCCTGGAAAACAAATTTCTCCTGGCTGACTTCTCAAATCATGAGAACGAACTTCGAAGAGAATATGAGTTTCTCCATCTTTTTCAATAAGAGGTAACAAAACCGCTGATTTCAAGAAATCCTTATTTCCTAATACTCCAGGAGCTCGGTTCTCCATTTTTTTCAATAGTTTTTTTGGATCCATCTCAACACCCCGTCTCTTCTGTCCATTTTACCAAATCTTAAAAAATAATTCCTTTAAGAGATTAGATTGTTAAAATCTCACGGATATCGGCAGCAGACATCGCCTTTAACGGTTCTTCCCCTGATAAGATGACATCATCAATCAAGTTTTTCTTTTTCATTTGCAATTCGTTAATTTTTTCTTCAATGGTCCCTTTAGCAATAAGACGAACCACTTGAACTTCCTTTTCTTGTCCCATACGATGTGCACGATCAGCCGCTTGTTGCTCGACCGCTGGATTCCACCAAAGATCATATAAAACGACTGTGTCAGCACCCGTTAAGTTCAATCCCGTCCCACCAGCTTTTAACGAAATTAAAAACAAATCTCCTTGTCCTTCATTAAAACGGTGGCAAAGCTCTACACGCTCTTCTGGAGGTGTCTGACCATCCAGATAAAAGTACGGAACTCCTTCTCTTGCCAATTGATTGCCGATGAGGCCAAGCATTTTTGTAAACTGTGAAAATACGAGGACTCGACGTCCAGTGGCGCGGCATTCTGCTAAAATTTCCATAAGCTGATCAAACTTAGCAGATCCCCCGTCGTACCCTTCAACAAACAAAGCAGGATGGCAACATAATTGACGCAGCCTCGTTAGTCCCGCTAATATGCGTATGCGATTTTTTTGGAAGCTATCTTTGTTCAAATGTTTTAAAGCATCTTGTTTTAATTCCGCTAAATAAGCAGCGTATAATTTCTTTTGATCTTTTTGTAATTCTGAAAAATAGATCGACTCTACTTTTTTAGGAAGCTCTGTTAACACATCGGCTTTAATGCGACGCAAAATAAATGGACGGACTCGTTTTTTAATAGCGTCTCGTCTCATTTCACTAAATAGTCGGCGGTTTGGCAAAAGTTCAGGAAACACCACATTGAAAATTGACCATAACTCATCTAATGAGTTTTCAATCGGTGTGCCCGTCAAAGCGAATCGGTGGTCTGCTTTAATGCTTTTCACAGCTTTTGCTGTTTGAGTAACTGGGTTTTTAAAGGCTTGCGCTTCATCTAAAAATAACGTGTGGAAGTGCTGGTCTCGGTACAATACTTGATCCATGCGTAAAGAAGGATAAGATGTAATGACAACATCTAGTTTTGTGATGTCTTTAATCAAGGAAGCTCTTGTCGTTTTACCACCGTCTATGATTCCTGCTTTTATACTTGGCGCAAATTTCGTTAATTCATTTAGCCAATTGTAGACGAGCGACGACGGGGCAACGACTAATATAGGTTGCTGGTTTTTACGAACCTCTGGCAGTACTGAAACGATAAAAGCAATACTTTGCAAGGTTTTTCCAAGCCCCATATCATCAGCTAAAATGCCCCCGAATTTGTAACTGGCTAATAGTTTGAGCCAGCGAAATCCTGCTTCTTGGTAATCACGGAGTACTCCATTTAAACCTGCTGGAATATCCGTTCCTAATTCTTCCGGACGATGTAAATTTTGCAGCAAGTGAGCAAAATTCACTCCTGGGTCTAGCAACTGTCCTTCATCTAGAGAAGCGACTAAATGCAAACCATGAATTAAGGGAATCCGAATTTCTTCTCTTCCAAAGTTAGCTACATCGACATTTAATTCACGTAGAAAGTCACTCAAATCAAGGAATTCTTGATTTTCCAGCGACATTAACGTACCGTTAGGGATACGGTAAAATGGTCGCTTTTCTTCTAAAGCTGTTAAAATCTTTTTAATCTCTGCTTCAGGAATATCTTGCATGTCAAAACGAAATTCTAGCCAATCCGTTCGTTCACTAATCTCAACTTTTACTTTCGGCCCGCCATAATTTTTTTGGACGCGCATTTTAACGGCAGTTGTCGCAAAAATTTGCATTTTTTCTTCCAGCTCCGGAATGACATGATACAAAAAATGATATTCTGCATCTTCATCCTGCATATAAAAACCGCCATCGGTTTGCGTAAATGCACTTTCTTTCATTATTCGCATGATGTCTTGTTCTTCTTCGCGTTGTCTACGGATGCCTGGATAATGACGGAATTCGTCTTCTGGCTCTTCGCATGGATTGATCACTAAATGACCATAATGAAATTCCACACCTGCTAGTAACCGGTGTCGGATACGGTCGAGAAATAATTGGGCGCGAAGAGGCGTTTCCACAAGTCGCTCTGCTACCGCATCTGCGATATAGACGTTTCCTAAACGCTCTAACCCTGGGACCACAGTTGCCATAAAATAGTCTATTTCTTCTGCTAGGATTAACAGTTGATCTAATCCATTTGGAAGTAATTCTTTCAGCTCCGACAATCGTTTCGCATCTTCATTAGGCAAATGAACAAGAGCTCGATCTACAAACGCCAATTCATAATCGTGTAGAATGAGGACTTCTTCAAGTCCCTCTACATCCAAGCGAAATCCGCCTTCTCGGTATTCGTTAAAATGAAAGGACAGCGGTAATTGCTTTTCAATCAATAGACCGTCTGTAATCCTACCTGCTCCAACAAGCTTTACGTTAGGCGCAAATTGCAATAATGGCAATAACCGCTCCCAATCCGAAGCTGTAATAACTTGCATATCTTTTTTAAGTGATATTTCATCCTCTATAATTCGCATTTTTGCTAAGTAATCAAGAACTTCTTCTGTACTCTTCTCTAGGCGATGGAGTTGTGGGGAATAATCGACTCCAAACGGCTCATTGTATGGCTTTTCGGATCTCACTGCATGTAGAAATTTACCGATATTTTGAATGGGTTCATTATCCGCAGCAAGACGCATCGTGAGATACGCTTCGTCTCTCACTAAAACCGGCACTACATTAAATTCAATTTGGCATAGTTGGCGTTGATCAAAATACTGGCGTCCTTTCGTTCCCTCGGACTGTCGTGAGAACAACTCCACCATTTTTCTTGTCGGATTTTCACGTTGCTGCATACTATCAATAGCCAGTAGTACTCCTGCAATGTGATGGCAGTAAGTTTTTACAAAACCTACTGGGGGGCAGCTACAAGAAGCCAAAATTTCTCCATTTTGCTCTTGTTTAATACTGACATGAAATTCGTTGCGTCCTGCAACAACAGCTTTTATAAACCCGTCATCACTCGGGTCTGGCATTAGCTGAATTTTTCCTGCCTGAAAAAAGGACCTTCCTTTTTTGAAAGCCACTTGTCCGCATAATTTTTTAATTTTTGATTCATTAAGTGAAAAATTCATATAAAATATTCCTTCCTGAGATAACTTTCTCGGGACTATTTTGATGTTTCTCTATTATCTCTAATTGTAAGATACGAATCAACGATCGTCAGACACTCATCAAATAGCTGTTCTTATAAGTATACACTCATCAGAAAAGAAACAGTTTCATGTGTACTACTGTGTTTTAATTTTAACGCTGGGGGAATTAAATAAAGAAACGACTTAATTACTTATGTCTTGTGACTGAAAGGAGAAGTTTACATGAAAGAACTTTTAGGCCTGATGAAGTTTGGTACAAAGTCCGCTTTATGGGCAGCTATAATAAATACGATCGTTGCCATTCTTAAAACGGCTGCTTATTTGATTACTGGGAACGTAGCGATGTTTGCTGAAATGATGCATAGTTTCGGGGACGCTGCGAACCAATTTTTTGTTTTTGTTGGTTCTGCATTAAGTAAAAAAGAACCGACAGAGCGCTTTCCAGGAGGATTTGGTCGATTGGTCAACCTTGTGCTACTCGGCGCTGTCCTAATTGTTGGAGTATTAGCCTATGAGACCATTGTCGAAGGAATTCACCATATTTCAAATGCCACACATTCGGAAGATTGGTTTTGGTTGAATATGGGTGTGCTTGGTGCTTCTGCATTGCTTGAAATGGCGGTTCTTTATAAAGCGATGAAGGAAATTACAGAACACTTACCAAAAGAACAAATAAAAGGCTTTAAAATAATTCCTGAAAGCTATAAGCATGTGAAAGATGCTAAGCCGGCTTCGAAGCTCGTTTTTTTAGAAGATAACGTTGCTGTTGGTGGCGCATTACTTGCGATGCTTGCTATTGTTATCGCTACTTATACACCTTTCCATAGTGCTACGGGATATGCTTCAATCGTTATCGGTATTGCACTTATCTTTGTTGTAGGTCGTATCTTTATGGATAACGCGGCAGGCGCACTTGGCGTTGCAGATGTGAAAATGCAGGCAAAAATGGGTGCACGTATTTTGCAACATCCACATATTAATGATATCCAAGACTTGGATGTTATTAAAGAAGGTGAAAGTTTACACGTCGAACTAAAAGTCGAAGTCGATCCTCATATGACCATTAAAGAAGCTGATGAAATTCGAAATTATATTGAGAAAAAGATTAAAGAAAGCGTCGAAAACGTAACCGATGTGATTATCGAGTTTGATGATGATGATGGCGTGGACACATGGAGTCAGATTTCAAATGAGGAAAAAAAGTAGTTTTGTAGCAGTAGAAAAGACAATGGGAACCGCGAAAAATCGTCGGGTTTCCATTGCCTTTTTAGTTTATGCTTGTGAAACTTTCGTGATAGGGTCTAATACAGCTGTTTTTAAATACTGATATACACCATTTTCGTCGCAAGTAAACTCCGTAACTTCATCTGCTTTTTCTTTAATATGATCCGAAGCATTTTTCATGGCGACGGCATGGTTAACGTATTCAAACATTTTCAAGTCATTATCGCTATCTCCAACGGCTAAAGTCTCGCAGCCCGTTAAGTTAAATCGCTCTAGCATTTCTTGAATTCCTGATGCTTTGTTGACATCGGCAACCATAACTTCTGCATTATGCGGTGACGAAGGTGTCATCGAAAAATCTGTCTCTTTTTGCAATTTTTTTAGTTCAGCTTTCCAGTCTTCGATTTCCTCCCTCGTTCTTGCGAAAAAGTAAAATTTCGAAAAATGATCTCCTGTTATTTCTGATGTCCACTCGATATCTTCTTCTATTGCTTTTTGACGCGAAATCCATTCGTTAATCTGAACGGAATCAGGCTTTGGATCACGAATTGCCGCTTCAATAAAGGCTTTATTTTGTTCTAATACGACTCGCGAATTACCATGCGGGAAAAGCTCGTAATAGATTTTTCGTTCACGTGCTTTCTCAATAATCGTTTTCACCAATTCGATCGGCAACGCGTGCTCAAAAACGACTTCTTCACCAATATAGCCTGCCATGCCATTTGCGGTAATAACGCCATCTACTGCAAAGCCTTCAGGCAACATTTCTGCTAGCTCATCCACTGATCGACCTGTTGCGATGAAAACAAAAATTCCTTGCTCACGCAATTCATCGATTACTTGTTTCGTTTCTAGGCTAACTTCGTTCTGATGATTTAAAATGGTTCCATCCATATCTAAAAAAATGGCTTTCGGGTTACTAGTCACTCTATTACCTCCTGTTGTTCTATACACATGATATCCCTCAGTATACGCCGTGCTATTTTTAAACTCAACGAAAGGACAGCTCTTCTTACTAAAGGGACTAGAACTATTGTAGAAAGACAGAAAATGCTAGAATGATAGAAAGAGAAGTTTTCAGATTTTAATTGATATGACAGGAATTTTGTTTATCTATGCTAGCGGCAGACGGAGGTTAACATGAAACAAGCCTTGACCATTCAAAAAGTATTAAATAATAATGTCGTGATCGCTCATAACGACGTCTATAAAGAAGTGGTATTAATCGGTAATGGTCTCGGTTTTAATCGCAAAAAAGGAGACACCGTTCCTTTTGACCAAGCCGATAAAACATTTCTGCTCAAAGACGAGAAAGAAATGGAGCAGTATGTAAATTTGCTTCCTTATATCGACGAAAAACTCATTTCCTTTATCCAAGACTTGCTCGTTTTCATCGAAGAAAGAATGGCTAAAGAATTGAACGAACACATTCATGTTGCACTGACCGATCATATTGCCTTTGCGATTAATCGTGCCAAAAAAGATATCCAATTCTCCAATCCCTTTTTATTTGAAATAGAATCGCTGTACCCAAAAGAGTATCTAGTTGCTAAAGATGTTGTTCAAAAAATAGAAGATAGAACGGGTGTCTTTTTCCCTGAAGGTGAAATTGGCTTTATCGCACTTCATATTCATAGCGCGGTAACCGACAAGTCTTTACGTGACATTAAGCGCTATCATTCTTTGCTATCACAAATGGTGAACATCATTGAAGACAACTTAGATATTCAATTAGACAAAAACAATATCGACTATCATCGCTTAATCCAACACCTTCACCGGGCAATTGACCGCGCTGATAAAGGCACGGCCGTTGGCGAAGAAAATAAATTGGCTGCCATGTTGAAAAGCGAATATCCGATATGCTATAATCTTGCTTGGAAGCTCATAAAAGTAATGCAAAACCAATTGAATAAGCCAGTCGATGAATCAGAAGTCATGTATTTGACGATTCACTTGCAGCGCTTGACACATAAATTCTGACCATACGTGTTACTGATTCGATCAGGCATGAGTATGAAAAGACGAAAGTAGACCAACAGGACAACTCTGTCCTTTTATCCACTTTTCCCTTTTCTGCTCATGCCTTTTATAATGGATTCAATTGTTTATCACATACAAAATATAGAGGAGGAAGTTACATGTCATTTAATTTATTTGGTACATTGCAAAAAGTAGGTAAAGCGTTAATGTTACCCGTTGCACTCTTACCCGCTGCTGGTATTTTACTAGCTTTCGGTACAAGTTTTGCACAAGAATCATTTTTGGAAGCGGTTCCTTTTATGGGAGCTAACTGGATTCAGCAATTATTATTCATTATGGCAGAAGCGGGCGGCGTTGTTTTTGACAACTTGCCTTTACTGTTTGCCGTAGGTGTAGCCATTGGTCTTGCTGGTGGTGATGGTGTTGCAGGTCTCGCTGCCATTATTGGTTACTTGATTATGAACGTCACCATGAAAGCTTTTGGTGGCATTACACTAGAAATGACGAGTGACCCGGCCTACGCTAACGTGTTAGGTATACCTACACTACAAACAGGAGTTTTTGGCGGGATTATCGTCGGTATTTTAGCCGCTTTCCTGTACAATAAATTCTTTAATATTCAGTTGCCTCAGTTTTTAGGATTTTTTGCAGGTAAACGCTTTGTCCCAATTATTACCGCGTTCTCAGCCGTTTTCCTTGGTATTGTTATGTTCTTCCTTTGGCCATTTGCTCAAGGCGGCTTGAATACTCTTTCTCACTTTATGTTGGAAACAAACCGTACACTAGCAGCTTTTGTTTTTGGAACGATTGAACGTTCATTAATCCCATTTGGTTTACATCACATTTTTTATTCGCCATTTTGGTTTGAATTTGGTCAATATACAACAGCTGCAGGAGAAATTGTCCGCGGTGATCAACGTATTTTCTTTGCGCAACTACAAGACGGTGTAGACTTTACAGCTGGTACGTTTATGACGGGTAAATTCCCATTCATGATGTTTGGCCTTCCGGCTGCAGCTCTTGCAATCTATCACACAGCACGTCCTGAGAAAAAGAAAATTGTCGGAGGCATCATGGCTTCGGGTGCTTTAACTTCTTTCCTAACAGGGATTACAGAACCTCTTGAATTTACATTCTTGTTTGTTGCTCCCGTGTTATTCGGTATTCACGCTATATTCGCAGGTTTATCGTTTATGACGATGCATTTACTTAACGTTAAAATCGGTATGACATTTTCCGGTGGCTTGATCGATTTCCTACTATTCGGTGTTATGCCAGGTAGAACGGAATGGTTCTGGGTTATCGTCGTCGGTCTCGTGTTCTCAGTCATTTATTACTTTGGTTTCCGTTTCGCGATTCAGAAATTCAATTTAATGACTCCTGGTCGTGAAGCAGATGAAGAAGGCGATGAAGAAGTAAAAGAAATTGGCGACTTGCCATATGAAATTCTTGCTGCTATGGGTGGACAAGAAAATATCACCGACTTAGATGCATGCATTACGCGTCTACGTGTCAGCGTTGCAGATAAAGGTAATGTAGACAAGAAGCGCTTGAAAAAACTGGGTGCTTCTGGTGTCATGGAAGTCGGCAATAACATTCAAGCCATTTTTGGACCTGTTTCAGATAGCTTACGCGGACAAATGCAGGATATTATGAACGGCAAGTCTCCTCGTCCGATTGCCAAAACAGAAGGTTCAACTGAAGGTCTAGTTGCTTCAGGGACAGCTTTAGAATTTAATAACCCGATAACAGGTGATATCTTACCGATCTCAGAAGTTCCGGATCAAGTATTTTCCGGTAAAATGGTCGGAGACGGATTTGCGATCAAACCAACTGAAGGAAAAGTCTTTTCTCCAGTGAACGGTAAAGTGGTTACAGTCTTCCCTACCAAACATGCAATCGGTATCGCAGCTGATAACGGCACAGAAATTTTGATCCATATCGGTATCGACACAGTACACCTAAAAGGTGAAGGCTTTACTTCACATATCGAACAAGGCGATTTGGTTGAACAAGGACAGCTCTTAATGGAAATGGACTTGGATTATATCGCTGAACATGCAGCTTCTATTATCACACCTGTCGTCTTCACCAACCTTGAAGAAGGACAATCGATTAAACTTAAAAAATCTGGTGCCGTTTCAGCTAAAGATACAGGCATTCTGGAGATTATCAATGGCGAATCTGTCGTCTGATTAAAAATTTCCACTAAAAAACCGATCTCATTTGGAACGTTCAAATGAGATCGGTTTTTATTATTTCTATCTGACCCCTAAGTTTTGTTTGAAATTGACGCTTTTAACTAGTCCACCGCTCTGCTAATCTTATCTGAAAAAGAAAAGATAGGATGGTTACTACTCATGCAAAAAACTACTAGCTATTCACCAGCAGCTAATTCTCGTACCTTTGATTTGGTTTTGAGCTCGATGGCCATTGCGCTTGTCTTTGTGGCTACGTTACTCTTGAATATTCGTTTGCCAATTGCTGCTAATGGAGGACTAGTTCACCTCGGCACGGCTATGCTTTTCATTATCGCGATTTTGTTTGGTCCTAAAAAAGGATTAATCGCCGGTGCTATCGGCATGGGTTTGTTTGATGTAGTTTCAGGCTGGCATTTATGGGCGCCAATCACAATTGTCGCACGCGGTCTTCAAGGATACTTAGTTGGGAAAATTGCCTGGTTAGGTGGCAGAAATGGCGGCTCGACTTCTTTTAATATTTTGGCAGCAATCGTTTCAATTCCACTTATGGTTGCGATTTACTACGTTGGTGAAGCAATTATTTTCAGCAGTTGGATCATTCCAGCAGCGTCGATTCCTGGCAACCTTGTTCAAAATGCAGTTGGACTGATTATCGCAATTCCTGTCGCGATTGCATTGAAGAAAACACCTTACTTCAAATAAAATAGTTTGTTACACAATAAAACCCCGCTCACCTTTTATAGGTGAACGGGGTTTTTAAAATACATTTAGTAACGGCTTATTTTGTGATTGTGTTTTTTTCATCCAATTGCAATGCTTTTGCAGTGGATGCATGGATTTCTTGAAGAAGCTCAGGGTTTTCAGACAATGATTTTCCGTATGACGGAATCATTTCTTTGATTTTTGGTTCCCATTCGCCTACTTGTTCTGGGAAACATTTTTTGAAAATTTCAAGCATCGCATGAACTGCCGTAGATGCGCCTGGTGAAGCTCCTAATAATGCAGCAATTGAACCATCTCCAGAAGTGACAATTTCTGTACCAAATTGAAGTGTTCCCTTGCCTTTATCTGTATCTTTAATCACTTGTACACGTTGTCCTGCAACGACTACTTCCCAATCTTCTAGTTTCGCAGTCGGGATAAATTCACGCAATTCTTCTACACGTTTTTCATTTGAAAGTAACACTTGTTGAATAAGGTACTTCGTCAGTGACATTTCTTTCGCTCCTGCAGCAAGCATCGTGAAGACGTTATTCGGCTTTACAGAACCGAGTAAGTCCATATTCGAGCCTGTTTTCAAGAATTTTGGTGAAAATCCTGCAAACGGTCCGAACAACAATGATTTTTTGCCATCAATAAAGCGTGTATCTAAATGCGGTACGGACATTGGCGGAGCGCCAACTTGTGCTTTCCCATAAACTTTTGCATGGTGTTGCTCAACAATTTCTTGATCATTACATACTAAGAACAACCCACTAACCGGGAATCCACCAATATGCTTAGATTCAGGAATGCCTGTTTTTTGTAGCAATGGCAAGCTTCCGCCACCGCCGCCGATAAAGACGAAATCTGCGCTATGGTATTCGATTTTGTTGTTTTCAAGGTCCTGTACTTTTACTTCCCACGTACTGTCGTCATTACGTTTAATATCTTTTACTGTGTGGTTGTAATTCATTTCGACTTGTTGTTCGCCTAAGTACTCAAACAACATTTCTGTTAACGCGCCAAAGTTGACGTCAGTTCCAGAATCGATTTTTGTCGCTGCGATTGCTTCAGTCGAAGTACGGCCCTCCATAATAAGAGGCATCCATTCTTTTAACTTTTCTGTTTCAGTTGAGAATTCCATTCCTTTAAACAAAGGACTTTTCGTCAAAGCTTCAAAACGATTTTTTAAAAAGCGAACGTTGTCTTCGCCTTGTACCATACTCATATGTGGAATCGACATGATAAATTCTTTTGGATTTTCAATGCGTTTATTGTTTACAAGGAACGACCAAAACTGTCTAGAAAGTTGGAATTGTTCGTTGATGCTGCTCGCTTTTTTAATGTCAATCGAGCCATCCTCTTGTTCAGGAGTATAGTTCAATTCGCAAAGTGCGGCATGTCCTGTTCCTGCGTTATTCCATTCGTTAGAACTTTCAGCGCCTGCTTTTTCAAGTTTTTCAAATACTTTAATATTCCACTCTGGAGCAAGTTCTTTAAGCATTGCTCCTAAAGTTGCACTCATAACTCCAGCGCCGATTAAGATGATATTTTTGTTAGTTTGTTGGTTGTCCATTAAAACCTTCCTTATCCCGTATATTTGCAAATAGGTGCAGCTTGCTCCTGATCAAATAATACAAAAAGCCAGGTTCAACCATAAAACACACCTTTTCTGCTCCAATTATATAATTATATCATATTTCCTGATTGTACCTATCTACTTTTGCCTGTCCATTATACCTCAATTCATAGCTCCGCAAAAGCGAGATCTTCTTTTCTAATTGTTAAACGACAAAAAAGGCAAACACGCATTATTAACGTGTCTGCCCCAGACTGTAGACAAAGTCTTATTAAACTGAATAGTGATGCATACTCTTCAACTGGGCTGGCCACTTCGCTTTACGTGGGCTCAGCCCAGTTGAAGGCTTCTTGCTACGAACAAAGTGAGATTCTTTAGTGCACTTCACCATAAAAGTAACCTATGAAAAGGTTTTTCTCTACTCACTCCAGGATTCGGAGCACCAAGTGGCGACTCCTGCGGAAAAACGAAGGGATGAGACCCCGCAGGAGCTTGCGACGAGGAGGCTCGGCGCTGAGTCCGCGGAAAGCGTCCACTGGGTGCGGAGAATCCCCTCTACATACAAAAAAATGAGTAAGTATTCTTTTGTCTATAAGCTGAGGCAAACACGCATTGTTAACATGTCTGCCCTTTTTATTTTGTTTATTACTTATTGACTTGTAGTTAAGCTTTCAACGCATGGTAGCGGCTTACGACTTCTTTTGTAATGTCACTGTCTTTAGGTAAACCACTAATGGTCGTTAAAACAGCCGCAGGTCCGTTGTCTCGAATTATTTTTTGAATTTCCAACGCTTCTTCATCTTCTGGATAATCAAACAACAATGCAGCCGCAATCGCGTTTGCTAAGTGCGTATAAGACAAGCCTGCTTTTTGAGCTTGTGTAGCCGGACGAATCAATCGATCTTCTGGTCCTAGTTTCCGAATAGGTGCACGCCCTACTCGTGTCACACCGTCATTCAAGTATGCATTTTTAAAGCGTTCAATGTTTTTATCGATATAAGCTAAATGCTCTTGTTCATCAAGTCCATATTCTTTTACTAAATACGCACCCGTTTCTTTAAGGGTCTCTCTGACCTGTGTAACAATTTCCTCATCGGCTAATGTTTCGTCGATTGTTGATTTGCCGGCTAAATACCCCAAATAGGCAATCACGGCATGACCCGTATTTACTGTAAATAATTTTCGTTCAATAAAAGGAGCGAGATCTTCAACTAGCGTCATACCTGTTACTGGTGGAATCGTTTCTGTAGTTTCCACTACCCATTCAAAATACGGCTCTACTAATACATCTAAAGAACTTTGGTCTTGTATGGGTACAATGCGATCAACTGCTGAGTTGAAAAAATATACTTTCCCTTCTAGTTTCGCTATTGTCTCGTCATCTAAACTGTCTAGAATGTGCTGCTTTAATATGTCAGTCGCACCAATCTGATTTTCGCAGGCGATGATATACAACTTTTCGTCTGTCGCCAATATACGCTCTGTTAACCCTTGTGCAATTAATGGAGCGATTCTCGGC
Organism: Planococcus sp. PAMC 21323; assembly: GCF_000785555.1. Lineage (NCBI taxonomy): Bacteria > Bacillati > Bacillota > Bacilli > Caryophanales > Caryophanaceae > Planococcus > Planococcus sp. PAMC 21323. The sequence goes on from NZ_CP009129.1 coordinate 3,035,942, forward strand.
AAGATGTTTGGCCCAATCGCAGTTGTTAAATATGTCGCTTGTTGAATCACTCTAATCACATCTTCGGCATGTGTCATATTATTAATCCCCGAAACGTTTTCAATTGTAATCTTTTCTTCTTGTGATTGGGCTAGTTTTACTTGATAGCTTTTTTCTTCATTGAGCTTATTAATTACTTGCTCTGCCACGTCGACAAACGTCACGTGATAGCCTGATTTAGAAAATAAAGCCCCGATAAATCCTCTGCCAATATTACCTGCTCCAAAATGGACGGCTTGTTTCATTGTCATCATTCCTTTATTAACTTATTTTGTAAGTACTCCCAAAAAACCTCTTCTAGTTTCTGTCGAATGACTTTTTCATTAGAAGAAGTAAAAATCATCATCGACTGCTCACTTTCAATCAAACTGGTGCTAATCAAACTCAATATGTCTTGTTGCCGGTCGGTCAATATGGTTGGCGCTAGCATCAATAACAAGTTTTTAACCTGCATATCTTTGCCATCCATTCCTTTTACGGTAAGCGGATTATCTATATGGATGACTTGAAACAATAGCTCTTGTACTGATTCATCGCGGCAATGGAAAAGTGCCATAGTCGTTTCTGGTATCCCTAACCCACCTTTGTTCTCTCGTTCCTTTAGTTCACTCACGGCAGAAGCTACGTTTGTAACTGCTCCTTCTTTTTTAGCCATCTCTATAACTTCCTGCAAAATCTCCCAATGATCTGTAGCAAATTGTTTGCGAACAACTTTAAAATTGGTCAAAACTACATCCATACTGTGCTGCACTTGTTTTATTTCTTGCAGCAGCTGTTGGATATTTGGTCGATTTTTTGTTGACTGTGAGTTGCTCGTCTTTTCGCGATTTAGATAATTTGTTTTACCAGTTATTTTTTTAACATTATTCTGCAAATAACTTTCAATGTAACCAATATCACGCTCATTTAATAAAGGACTTACGCGTATATAATCCACTTCTGTAACAGGCAATCGAATGGTCGAAATGACCAAGTCGTAATCTTTAAAGTCAGCTGCTTGAAAGTCTTTTATTGAAAGAATTTCTACTGAATTGATCTCAGGAATTTCTTTTTGAATACGACTTGCAAGCATCTTTGAAGTGCCTATGCCTGAGGGACAAATAACAACTGCATCTATTTGAACCCTTTCTTCTCCCATTAACATAGCGGAACCAAAATGAAGAACTACAAAAGCAGTTTCATCAGCAGAAAAATTTAGGTCCTCAAATTCATTTTCTATTCCCTGTTTTACGGCCATAAACAAGACTGGGTATTTACGTTTAATCTCATCAGTTAAAGGATTAAACGACTCGATATTTTGGTTTAAACGGAAAATTAGCGGTTCCATATGTGCCAATAACCCTTGATACAACGAGAAGTCATCAATAAGATCAACACCTAACTGTGACGAAACGTTATAGATTAAATTTTTGACTTTTCTCCCCAAAAAGACGCTATCGTAGTAAGAACCCTCAGCAGCCTGGACTTTGGAACCCTTTAATAAAACTGACAAAAAATGCGCATCAGCCATCGTAAGCTGTACTGCAAGCTGATTACTCATTTTTTTACACATCTTGTCCATCAACTGATACTCGTTACTCGAGTTGTCCTCCACCACGTCTTCAGTCTCTAGTAGAAATCCTTTTTCTGTTCGCTGAAGTGTTATACAACTATAAACAACCAATCCAATATAATCACTATCAGCTAACTTCGTTTGTTCTTTGTTTATTTTTTGGTTTATCAAAAGATCTACTACTACCAAATACTCCGCAACAAAATAACCAAGAATGTTTTCTTTTCGACTTTTCCCTTGTTGCAAATGGTATAAGCTCTCAATGATTTCTTCGTAAAAATAAGCCAATAAGTAACTGCCAAGTGCATAGCGCATATTGGTTTCCTCACCATCAACTTCTATACCGACACCTTTTGTTCGAGATATCGTGACTGAAAACTTCTGTAGCCACTCAGTTAAATCATCTAAATGAGCCGTTAATGTAGCATTACTAATTCCTAACTGACTTGCAAGAACTTGCTTTTTAAAAAATGGTCCTTCGTGCAATAAAATAATGAGCAGTTTTAACTTTCGTTCTTCAGGCGTCTCATCTGCAGGACTAACCGTTATTAAATTCTGGATAAGACGATAAATTTGATCGTTGGGTCCTGTAATTAATAGCCCTTCATCTGCGGTACGTTCAATTTTTAAATCAAACTCCACTAATGTCTTTTCAATTGATTTTAAATCTCTTTGAATTGTACGGACACTAACATCTAAATGCGAAGATAAGGAATGAACTGTATGTTTTCCAGAGGTTCTGACAATCAATTCGATTATGGATTTTTCTCTAAACGTGATAAACATAGCTGTCCCCCTATTCCACTTTTAAATGTCTATTTTTAATGCTAGAAAATATAGATAGAACAAAAAGGCAGGAAATCCTACCTTTTTATTCGTATTATTTAATTGCCGTTAATGATATCGATTATTTCTTTCGCAGATTTCGCTTCTACTAACCGATCCACATTGCTTTGATCGGCACAAATAACTGCAATCCCAGATAATATTTCTAAATGCGTTCCATCTTTTCCGGCAATCCCGAATATTATTTTCGCACTCTCTCCATCAAAGTCTACTCCATTCGGTACTTGAATAACAGTAAAGCCCGACTTGATGACAGATTTTTTTGCATCTTCTGTGCCATGAGGAATTGCGACATTATTGCCCATGTAGGTTGTTGTGATTTCTTCACGTTTCAACATTTCGTCTACGTAAGATTCTTCGACATAACCAGCTTTAACTAATTGCTGTCCTGCAAAGCGAATCACTTCTTCTTTCGTACGGAAGCGCTGTCCGATAAAGACATTTTCTTCCCGTAATAGTTGCTCGTCTTCCGAACTTGAAGATGTTGTTTCGTTTTCTTCAACAAGAGTCGCTTCATTAACCTCTCCGTTTTTCAACCGATCGATCAGCTGGTCATATTCTGGACTCGACAAGAAATTGTCCACTGAAATATGATAAGCATCCGGCACTTTGTTTTCAGCGCGCGGTGTTAGCTTTTCTTGCGTAACAACAATTTGAGCGTCTAAAGGGATTGTGCTAATTGCTGTGTTCGATACCGATACATTTAATCCTGCTTCTTTTACTTTTTTGCGTAATAGAGAAGCTCCCATCGCACTTGAACCCATTCCCGCATCACAAGCAAAGACGATTTTTTGAGCATTTGTCGGGAAAGCACCTGTTGCAACTGAATTTGATGCTGTTATTTCCCGGGAAATAGAACTTTTTTTGCCTTTCATTTGTTCCATTTTCTTTGTGGCTTCTTCCATATCATCATCTGTTTGTTTACTCGCTTTTAAAATGACTGCTGAGATAACAAATGAAACCGCCGTAGCAACAAAGACTGCTGCAAAGTTGGCTAAATATGCCATTCCTTCCGGTGGTGTAACAGCTGCAATTGCTAGAATACTACCTGGTGACGCTGGAGCAACCAATCCGCCACCCATTAAAACAAGCGTGAATACGCCACTCATACCACCAGCTACAACAGCTAGCAATAACATAGGTTTCATTAACACGTATGGGAAATAAATTTCGTGAATCCCACCAAGGAAATGGATAATCGCCGCACCAGGTGCAGATTGTTTGGCAATTCCTTTTCCAAATAACATAAATCCGAGTAACACACCAAGTCCCGGTCCTGGGTTGGCTTCTAATAGAAACAAGATTGATTTCCCTGTTTGTTGAACTTGCTCTAATCCAATTGGTGTCAACACACCGTGGTTAATCGCGTTATTCAAGAAGAGGATTTTGGCCGGTTCGATTAAAATACTCGTTAGCGGTAGTAATCCCGCTTCTAGCAACCAGTCTACGCCTGTAACAAGAACTTCTGTAAAAGCACTTACAGCCGGTCCAATTCCTTTAAATGCAAGAAGCGCTAATCCCCCACCTAAAATACCTGCTGAGAAATTATTTACTAGCATTTCAAAACCTGTTTTGATCTTTCCTTCTATCAATTGGTCAAATTTCTTAATAACATATGCACCAAGTGGTCCCATAATCATGGCACCTAAGAACATTGGCGTATCAGGAGCTCCGATAATAACACCCATTGTCGCAATCGTACCAACTACAGCGCCTCGTTGTTCGTAAATCAGTCGGCCGCCTGTATATCCAATAAGAAGTGGCAACATGTAGATAACCATTGGGCCTACTAATTTACTAAATTCCTCATTCGGATAAAATCCTGTTGGAATAAATAGAGCTGTGATTAATCCCCAAGCAATAAATGCACCGATATTAGGTAAAACCATAGAACTTAGAAAATTACCGAATTTCTGTACCTTCACTTTCATGTGATCCTCTCCTTCTTAAAACTAGTTTGTCATAATGTACTCTTATCATAGCCCCTAAATGGAAGCGCATTCAAGAACAAGGAAAGTCAACTTTGTCGGGCTTGTCACGACATGGCTGTAGTTTATTGAATTAGAGAAAAGTCGTAAGAAGCATTTTAACTTTTTGTAGCATGTTTGGATATACTCTTATGCTCTCTCAATTACATACTTCTAATGAGAAAAATGTTTGATTTCTAACTGTTAATAATATTCTGAAATTATTAATTGGGTAAATCTTTTTTTCTTAATCTTGCTTAGAAATCACTCCAAATTGAGTAACTCATAACGTGTTCACTCATTATTCATAGTAATTCCAAAGTATGTAAGGAGACTAATGGGTTCTCTTTGACAAAAAGACGTTTTCATATAACAATAGTAATATAATTAGAATAATTATAATTAAATAACGATGATTGATTAAAGAGAGTTTTCATTCAACTTTACATCGTTACATGTAATTGTTCTAAAAACATTAGGAGGTCATTATTTATGTCATTAATCGGGAAAGAAATTCAACCATTTAACGCTTCAGCATACCAGGCTGGAAGTGGAGAGTTTATCGAACTAACAGAAGAAAACCTAAAAGGTCAATGGAGTGTTGTGTGCTTTTACCCAGCAGACTTTACATTTGTTTGCCCAACTGAATTAGAAGATCTTCAAAACCAATACGCAACATTGAAAAGCTTAGGAGTTGAAGTATACTCTGTTTCTACAGATACTCATTTCACACACAAAGCTTGGCACGACCATTCAGAGGCAATCGGCACGATTCAATACACAATGATTGGCGACCCGTCACAACGCATTTCTCGCGGCTTTGATGTACTTGATGAAGAAGCAGGTTTAGCACAACGCGGAACATTTATTTTAGATCCAGAAGGTATTGTACAAGCTGCGGAAATTAACGCAGACGGTATTGGCCGTGACGCAAGCACACTTGTTGGAAAAATTAAAGCAGCACAATACGTGCGCAACAACCCAGGCGAAGTTTGCCCTGCAAAATGGGAAGAAGGCAGCGAAACACTTAAGCCAAGTCTTGATCTTGTAGGTAAAATTTAAGGAGTGCAGGACATGATATTAGATAAAGCAATAAAAGCGCAATTAGAACAGTATCTACAATTGCTGGAAAACGATGTGTTGTTAAAAGTCAGCGCTGGAACTGATAAGTTTTCTCGCGATATGACAGCATTGGTCGAAGAGATATCTGCTATGTCTTCCCGCATTACTGTAGAGCATACAGAGCTAGAACGAACACCAAGCTTTAGCGTCAATCGCCCTGGACAAGATACAGGGGTTGTATTTGCCGGTATTCCTTTGGGGCATGAGTTCACGTCTCTTGTTCTAGCATTATTGCAAGTGAGTGGACGTGCACCGAAAGTCGATCAACACGTAATTGATCAAATTCAAAGCATTGAAGGTTCATACCATTTCGACTCTTACATCAGCTTGAGCTGTCAAAACTGTCCGGAAGTGGTTCAAGCGCTCAACTTGATGAGTATACTCAACCAAAACATCACACATACCATGATCGACGGAGCAGTATACAAAGAAGAAGTTGAACGTAAAGACATCATGGCTGTACCAACCGTTTTCTTAAACGGTGAATCGTTCGCAAGTGGACGTATGACACTTGAAGAATTGCTCGCTAAACTTGGCAGCGCTCCAGATGCTTCTGAATTTGCCAACAAAGAACCGTTTGACGTACTTGTTGTCGGTGGCGGACCGGCTGGAGCCAGCGCTGCGATTTACGCAGCACGCAAAGGAATCCGTACTGGTATTGTTGCTGAGCGTTTTGGCGGTCAAGTAATGGATACGTTGAGCATCGAGAACTTCATTAGTGTCAAAAAGACAGATGGCCCGAAATTTGCGGCTAGTCTTGAAGAGCATGTGAAAGAATACGATATTGACGTGATGAACTTACAACGTGCGAAAAAGTTGGAGAAAAAAGAATTTTTCGAGCTTGAACTTGAAAATGGGGCTGTTGTAAAAGGCAAAACCATCATTCTTTCAACTGGTGCACGCTGGCGTAATGTTGGCGTTCCAGGTGAAGAAGAATTCAAGAACAAAGGTGTTGCTTACTGTCCACATTGTGATGGTCCATTGTTTGCGGGCAAAGACGTAGCGGTTATCGGCGGTGGAAACTCTGGCGTTGAAGCAGCAATTGATTTGGCAGGTCTTGTGAATCACGTAACTGTTTTGGAGTACAACTCTGAGCTTAAAGCCGATTCAGTTTTACAAGATCGTCTACGCAGCTTACCAAACGCAACGGTTATCACAAACGCTCGCACACAAGAAATTACCGGAACAGATAAAGTAAACGGCATTTCTTATCTTGATCTGCAAACCGGGAATGTGAACCACATCGAATTAGCTGGCGTGTTTGTTCAAATTGGTCTGGTACCGAATACAGATTGGCTAGGAGACTTTGTTGAACGCACACAGCATGGTGAAATCGTCATTGACCAGCGTGGCGCGACTAACGTTTCAGGTGTTTTTGGAGCTGGAGACTGTACTAACATCCCTTATAAACAAATCATCATTTCAATGGGATCTGGTGCGACTGCCTCATTGAGTGCTTTCGACCATCTTATTAGAAGTGAAGTTCCTGTTTTGGTTTAATAACAAAGTAAAGGACGGTAGACAACTCGATTGGATCGAGTTTGTCTACCGTCCTTTTTCAGTTTTTTTAAAAACTCAACTTCCAATATAACTTGGACAAATCCTATTTCTTCCTGTGCGTTTTGCTGTATATAAACAATCATCCGCAGTATTTACGATTTGCACTGTGTCACTAACTGTTTCTGGATATGTAGCCACTCCAATAGAAACCGTAATAGAGATTTCTTCTTTCGGTGAAATTTTAAATTTGTGTTGCTCTACAGCGCACCTTATACGCTCTGCTATTTCAATCGCTCGTTGATGTGGACAATCTGGTAAGATTACGGAAAATTCCTCCCCACCATTTCGGGAGACAATATCAAAAGAGCGTGTGCTGTTTTTCAACACTTTTCCTAACTCGATTAAAATTTTGTCCCCGATTGGGTGACCATAGGTATCATTAACATGCTTGAAATGATCAATATCAATCATTAACAAAGATAGTCTTTCTTCTTTCTCAGTAGCATTAGTGGTGAGCGTATTCCAAACGTTATCGAACTGACGCACATTGTTTAAGCCTGTAAGAAAATCGGTAGTAGAGTCTTTTTCATACTTCATCAACAAGTATTGCGTTTTTCGTATATAGCTAACAAATACAACCGAAGTCAATCCCCCAATTGTCGAAACTACCCAGAAGGAAAACACTAGGTTTTTTAAAACTATAGTATCTTTCACTAAATATGAAATAATTATACTAAATACAATATTTGAAAAGATTATCATCGAAAAGCTTTGTTTAAATGCATTCTTTTTAAAATCCGCACTTTTACATAATTTATGAATTATCACAAAACCTATAATTGTAATAGTCATCAAGACCATGGCAGCTATGGCTGAAGTTGTAAAACCAAACATAAATCTAGTTAAAATAATTAAAATCGCGCTAATAACAGCTTGAGGTACCCCTATATAGATGATCAACAACATAACTGGTACATAACGCAAATCAACTATCGTTTCAGCTGAAACTTGGATAGAAAAAAACATTAGGAAATAGCCTAATAAGCCTCCAGCAAAACCGTCAACTAAAATAGAGATGATGCGATTTTTTTGTTCCAATTTAAGTTTTATCCTAATTTGTAAATACATAAAAACCAATGAACCTAGTACGCACATATTTACAAACAAATCCGTCAGCATTGTCGACAAAAATAATCCTCCCCGATATCCCTAAATTCAAGGGTAAAAACATTTTTATTAAGCTCTTCCTTACCCTAAAAAACCATGTAACGCTCCGACCAATGTGAAGATAATTAAATGATCTCCAATAGCAATCGCACAACTTTTTGTGTTAATCAGCCCGAAGAACGTATTTTTTACATACACAAGTGAAATTAAGAATCCTACGATACTTCCTATCAAAGCTCCCCCTAGCAAACTATTCGAACCAGCTGCTTGAACGAGAACTGCTATAAAAAAAGAACTAATAAATGCTACCATCACCGAAACCACATATTTTAATGAGCCGGAGTTCGAGTTTTTCTTTCCGACTAATACCGTATAGTAAATACCTCCATAAAACATATACAAAATTCCGCCCGCCAAAATCGCCCAATAATTTAATGTATTCAAGTCCAATAACATATTTTTACCTCTTTTCAACAGAATTTAATGTTTTACTTATTAAATAGAGATTGAATATACCATGAAATTAAAAATGAACATATCCTCAAAACTATACTTAACAAACTATTTTTTTACACATATTGGACATAAACAAGGTCTATTGGTTAATTTATCTCTTAATTATAGACTATTATTAAATTAAGATACCCTTTTTTATTTGAAAACCGTTCGTTGTACTAAATCATTTTCAAATTTACTTATTAAATAGGCAAGTTAACCCATTTTTGGTTCAACATATTTAGTGTTAACAGTACGATAATGTTATAATTAACAGTATATGAATAACTTTATAGATATAAGTACACAAGGGGGTTTACGATGAACCAGAACGTCTTAACTCGAAACAATGTAAAAATTACAGGCTCCGGAAAACAAGCAATGATCTTTGCGCCAGGATTTGGTTGCGATCAAACGGTTTGGAATGCAGTTGCTAAATCATTTGAAAAAGATTATCAGGTTATTTTATTTGATTATGTAGGACTCGGACTTTCAGATGTTAAGGCCTATGATTCTGATAAATACAGTAAACTTTCTGGATACGCACAAGATGTATTAGATGTTTGTTCGGCATTAAATTTAAAAAATGCTGTATTAGTGGGTCATTCTGTTGGAGCCGTTATTGGGATGTTGGCATCATTACGTGAACCAGATTATTTTTCTGACCTTGTTATGGTTGGCCCTTCTGCTTGTTACTTAAATGATCCACCTGGATACATTGGCGGTTTTGAAAAAGAGGATTTAATCGGTTTAATGGATTTAATGGCTAAAAATTATATTGGGTGGGCGAATGTTTTTTCGACAACAGCTTTAAACAACCCAGACCTTCCAGATCTTGAAAAAGATATTGAAGATCGTTTCTGTTCTACAGATCCAGTTATTGCACGCGACTTTGCTGAAGCATGCTTTTTCGCTGATAATCGACAAGATTTATCAAAAGTAACTGTACCTTCTTTAATCTTGCAATGTGCTAATGATGTAATTGCACCCGAATCTGCGGGCGAATATATGAACCAATGCTTACCTAATAGCACGATTAAATACATGAACGCAACTGGTCATTTCCCACACATGAGTCATCCTGAAGAAACGACACTTTTAATACGTGAGTATCTTTTAGAAACCTCAAAACCCCTGGAAAAGCAGGATGTAGGTGGACACACGTAATGGATGACCAATTAAACCACGCACCTTGTGGATTTCTGACACTTACGAAGGATGGCAAAATCATTTCTATAAATGAGACATTGCTTCGAGTGATTGATTACACGTCAGACGAACTTATTGGTCAACATATTAATGCTATTTTAACCAATTCAGCTCGTGTCTTTTTCCAGTTGTACTTTATTCCACTGCTTACTGTGCAACATAAAGTAGAAGAAATGCACCTTTCGTTAAATGCTAAAAATGGCAAAGATACGCCTGTTCTTATTAATGCTGCTCATTCTCAAGAAGAGCAATTAATTACATGCGTTATCATTCCTATTCATAAACGAAGTGAATATGAAAATCAATTGCTGATTGCTAAAAAAGTAGCTGAAGACGCTTTCAAAGAAAAAGAAAAAGCACATGTGGAGTTAGAAGCTGCGCTTAAAACTCTGGAAACCAATCAAAAGGAACTTCTCGAAATCAATAAACAAAACCAAAAGTATAATCTAGACACTCACCGGGAATTGCAACTTGCTAAGAAAATACAAGAGCGTTCATTAACCAAACCCATCAGTAACGAGAGTCTTCAAATTGAGTCTTATTATAAAGCCTCGAGTGGATTGTCTGGGGATATTTATGGTTTTTATAAGATTAACGACCACCAATACAGCATCATCTTACTAGATGTAATGGGACATGGGATTTCTTCTGCACTTATCACCATGTCTCTTCAGTCTTTGTTTCACCGACTCATTTCAACAGGCGTTTCAGCGAACATGGTCATAAAAGAATTAGACAACCACTTACATACGCTATTCCCTAGCAACGAAAGTGTTTGGCATTATTGCACGGCTGTTTATTTGTTTATTGATACGAAAAAGCAAACAATAGAATATGTTAATGCGGGACATCCGCCAATACTCTATCAAGATTCGGATGACGAGCAACTTGAGCTTTATGCAAGTTCTCCACCACTTGGAACCTTTGATGATATTCACTATAAGACAAATACGTTTTCCTATAAAAAAGGTTCTCGAATCTGCTTATACACAGATGGTGTGTCCGAATCTCTCGAGCCAGAGCATTTAAATTCCTTATTACGAGAGAATTCCACTCTTTCTCTAACACAATTTAAACAGAAAATTTTAAACTCACTTGATGAAAAGGTAAACACCAATCATAAAAAAGACGATCAATGTTTTATATTGGTCGACTTAAAATAAAAGGACAGAGAAAATTGAAATCATTTTCTCTGTCCTTTTCTATGCCCGCTCTTTTGTATCATCCTGTTGAAAATAAGTAGTATTACGGATCATTTCAGTAGCCTGTTCTGTAGAGACTGCTGCACTGTAATAGTAGCCCTGAATTTGATCGACTTTATAATGTTTCAACAGCGTTTTTTGTTCTTCTGTTTCAACGCCTTCTGCAACGAGCTTGCAATCTAAACCATGTCCCATCGTAATAATCGCTTTTGTGATACTCTTCATTTCTTTATTATCAACAATATCTTTAATAAAAGAACGATCGATTTTAATGGTATCGATTGGAAATCGTTTTAAATAGCTTAACGAAGAATAACCTGTCCCAAAATCATCAATCGAAATTTTAATACCTAGTTTCTTCAAACTTTCAATCGACTTTAATACATATTCTTCATTATTAATCAACAGACTTTCTGTTAACTCTAACTCTACCCATTCGCCTGCTAGACCTGTCTCTTTTAATACTTCAGTGACCGTTTGGACAAGACTGCCATAATGGAATTGGTAGGCTGAGATATTTATAGCCATCACCACTGGCGGAAGCCCATCATCTTGCCATTTCTTATTTTGTCTACACGCCTCACGTAACACCCATTTACCAATAGGATTGATCAATCCTGTTTCTTCTGCGAGTGGTATAAATTCAGCTGGAGATATTGCGCCCATTTCAGGATGAGACCAGCGAATCAATGCCTCCATTCCCCCGATTTCCTCAGAAGGCATTTTTATTTTTGGTTGATAATATACTTGAAACTCTTCTAGTTCTAAGGCTTTACGTATATTATTTTCTAATTGCAGTCGTCTTATTGGTTGATTATTAAATTCATTTTGATAAAAAACATAGTTAGACTTTCCTGATTCTTTTGCTTTGTACATCGCTATATCCGAATTCTTTATCAATAGTTCACTATTGCCTCCATCCATCGGATACATACTTATTCCAATACTGGTACTAATATAATACTCATTGTTTTTTAATACAAATGGTTTTAAAATAGTTTCATTTATTTTTTGAGCCAATTCATGTACAAGATCTTTACTTTTTATATCGTTAAATAAGACCGTAAATTCATCTCCACCAAAGCGTGAGACGATTGCCTTTTCCGGCAAACAATTTTCCAATCGGATTGCCACTTCTTTAAGCAAGGAATCCCCAGTTGAATGCCCCATTGTATCGTTAATTATTTTAAATCGATCCAAATCAATAAACAACACCGCAAATGCTTTATTATTTTTATCATTCTTGATGGAGTCAATCAGGTTATTCACTTGCTTTTGGAACAAAACGCGATTTGGTAATCCGGTTAATGCATCGTAATGAGCTTGTTTAGTCAGATCTTTTTGATATCCGTTAATCTCATTAAATATTTTATTAATGATACCCCAGGCACCCAAAATAAATAAGAGCAAGATAAGAAACGTGACATACATCACTACGTTGGAAAATGATAAAAAAGCATTACTCGGAACTGGTTTGATCAATCCTACTACCCAATTCATATCGTCACTGAATTTTACTTGTTCATACGCTACAAAATAGTCTTTTCCATCTCTTTGAATTACGTTAGTACCTTTTATGTTTTGATTTATTTGATTCCATAGCTCTTTGTTTCCAGTAAGTTCATCTACATGCGGAAGCTTTACAGTTCCTTGAAACTCTCCAAACTCTTCTTCTGAAAGCTCACTTGCTTTCGCAGTTGTGGCCGCAATGGCCTCTTTTTTTTCTTCAACGCTGCTAGCGATTAAATCACCAGCATTATTAACCACAAAAGCTTCAAATTTATTATCTCCACTATCTATTAGCTCATTTGATAAATACGCTAAATTAACCTCATAATGGATAAGGCCTACTTTTTCATCCTTATAAGGACCCTCTTCTTGATTGATCAGAGGTGTTACATTTCCAAAAACCCAACGTCTGCTATCTGCTGAAACATAAGGCATAGATTGATAGACTTCTCCACGATCTACGGCCATCGCCGCTTGGTAAAATGGTTGTTGCTTTTCAGAAGGAGAAAGATCATGACTGTGCGCTACCTCTTCATCCACGCGAACAACTTCTTCTCCGTTATGTGTATCATCTAAAAAACAGGCTTCATCCGTTTCAGGAATTTGTTCTTTAACATATTGGAATGCTTTTATTTGTTGTTCTCTCCAATACTCTTTTCGCTCTGGTTCTGTGTAGTATTTTTCCCATGCAGGATTATTTGCCAATAACAATACAGTTTGACGCATTTTCGCTAACTCTTTATCAACCAAATTCGCTACTTGATTGTTCTCGGTTTCTAGCTCTGCTAAAGATAGTTCTTCAAACTTTTTTTCATTAATAAAATATAAAATTAAAACAGGTATGATGCATATGACTACAGATAAGAGCATTAATCTACGTTTTGATTTCTTTTCATTAAACATGATGAGATCTACCTTTCTTAGCTGAGCCATAATCATTTGATGACATTTTAGCATATTTGTACTTTTTGGAAGTTAAAGTAAGATAAAATTAAGTCTTTTTTATAGATATGGAATTATATACCTAGTTTATCATAGTAATTCTGACTTATATATTCTTTCATAAAACTTATTTTACATACTAAAAAGTAGCTCCTATCTTAGTTGACGGGAGCTACTTTTTATATGTTTTCATTTCGTAAATATCCAAATATCCAATGTTGCTTTGTCAGTACCTGCAGCTAGTACAGCTTGTTGTTCGCTTGATACTGAAACGATGTTCGAACTTAGCGTTCCTTGTAATTGGAGCTGCTTTATTGGTTCAAATCCATTAATGGTTCTTTGAACGCTAACTAATGCATCTTTTCGCTGGCTAGGCACCCACAACTCTATTTGACCGTCGAAATCAGCATCCAACGCCGTGTACATATCGAGATTTTTACTGCCAATCGAGTGTGTCGAGTATTCCTTTCCAGAAGCGATGACTTTTAATTGTTGATTTTGTTGATCCCACTCTATAAATTGCAAGTTACCTCCTATATGAGGCGTGGTAATCTCCGCTAACTCCAAGTTCTCTGTAGAATTAAATGCATCAATGGTTAATGCATGTCTCCATCGATGACTCTGTCCGAGCGGTTGACCTTCAGCTAATTGCTTTCCGGTTTCATCATATAACACTAATCTCGCTCCTTCTTCATCATTACTCAATGTTAATATGATTTCTTTCGTTCCATTTTGATCCCAATCTATCCACAGTGGCTTTAAACTTTCAATTACATCGCTTTCAGGCACAGAGGCTTCGTAGATTACCGCTCTTTTATTGGCATCAATAATCGCAAAGCCGCTTGCTTCTGTTTTGTCTCCGAAAATACCATGATCATACCGAGTAGATGGTTGCGTTAGCACAAGAACCCGATTATCGTCATCTGCTAATAAATATGAATCGGGAAGTGCATCAATCGTAATTCGCTTTACTTCCTGTTCACCATTCCAAAAAACCAAATCACCATTTGAGTCTACATATACAAATTCATCTTCTTTTGTTTGTAATAAAGTTGTCTCTAAGTTGCCTATCGGTTGTGGCAGTTCTGATTGAATAACCGTTTCTGACGATGGTTTCACAAAAAAGCTTGAGAATTCTGGATTTTTTTCTTCAGTAATTTCTTTTACCTGTCCATTTTGCGTATTTACATCGAACCTTTGAATCTTCCCATCTTCTAGCACAACAGACCATTCCATTTTTACGCCCACTCCGTTACTTTCAATATGAATGGGAATGCCCTTGAGGTCAATTTGCAGTTCTTTTAGTCCGCTAATATTGGATTTTTGTAAATCAGCTGTTTTGTTTGGTTCATCTGTTGACTCCGCATCTCGAACACTGTTTTCGCTTTGACTGAAATCCTTTTCTTCTACACATCCTGATAATATAGCTAGTATTGCTAAAAGAACTATATGCAATTTTCTCATTTAGACACCTCTTTATGCTTATCGTAATAAATCCTCTACAAAATTAATGTAAGGCAGCTTACATCAGAAGTCTCTCTTTAACTTAAAAAAATCCTAGTCAGCAAACTGACTAGGATTTTTTCTACTTAGTTTTGTAAATCGAAACGATCGGCATTCATCACTTTGTTCCAAGCTTTGATGAAATCACGCGCGAATTTTTCTTTGTTATCGTCTTGTGCATATACTTCAGCGATTGCACGTAAGATCGAGTTAGAACCAAATACTAGGTCAAAGCGTGTGGCTGTGCCAACTACTTCACCAGTTGCACGATTTTTACCTTCGTATTTATTGAACTCTACTGGCGTCCAGTCGATGTTCATATCTAATAACTTCACAAAGAAATCATTTGTCAGTACGCCGACTTTGTCGGTCAAAACCCCTTCAGTAGCGCCTTTATAATTTGCACCAAAAGCACGCATTCCACCAACTAGCGCTGTCATTTCTGGAGCTGTTAAGCCAAGTAATTGTGCTTTATCAAGCAACATTTCTTCCGGGCTAATTGAGTATTCTTTTTTCTGGTAATTTCTGAAACCATCTGAAACTGGCTCTAATACATCAAAGCTTTCTGCATCTGTTTGTTCTTCAAGTGCATCTCCGCGGCCTTGAGAAAATGGTACAACAAGATCAAATCCAGCTGCTTTGACAGCTTGCTCAATTGCAGCATTTCCTCCAAGTACAATTAAATCAGCGATGCTTACTTTATTGCCAGTAGTTGCTTGTAACTCTTCATAGAAGCTGAGTACTTTAGCCAATTCTTCCGGCTCGTTTGCTTCCCAATCGCGTTGTGGAGCAAAGCGGATACGCGCACCGTTTGCACCGCCACGTTTGTCTGAATCACGATACGTGCTAGCAGAAGCCCAAGCCGCTTTAACTAACTGCTGTGGGTTTAATCCGCTTTCGAGAATTTTCACTTTCAACTCATCTAATTCTTTAGCTGTTAATGTACCTGGTGCTGCTGGTATTGGATCTTGCCAGATCAACACTTCTTCTGGAACTTCTGGTCCTAAATAACGCTCTTTAGGTCCCATGTCACGATGAAGAAGTTTATACCATGCACGAGCAAATGCATCCGCGAACTCGTCCATATTTTCGTAATACCGACGTGAAATTTTTTCATATACCGGATCCATGCGAAGTGCCATATCTGCCGTTGTCATCATTGTTTTTACTTTGATTGAGGCATCTTCTGCGTCGGGTGCCATTTGGTGTTCTGACAAATCTTTGGCTGTCCACTGGTACGCGCCAGCTGGAGATTTTGTTAACTCCCATTCGTATCCAAACAATTGCTCGTAATAGCCATTGTCCCATTTTGTTGGGTTAGCTGTCCAAGCACCTTCAACTCCACTCGAAATCGTGTCACGGCCTTTACCAGAACCGTATGAGCTCTTCCAGCCAATCCCCATATTTTCAATTACGGCTGCTTCTGGATCGTCTGCTACTTCAGCAGGGTCTCCCGCTCCATGAGCTTTACCAAATGTGTGTCCCCCTGCGATCAACGCAACTGTTTCTTCATCGTTCATTCCCATACGTGCAAAGGTTTCACGGATGTCGACAGCACTACCAAGAGGGTCCGGCTTACCGTTTGGTCCTTCAGGGTTTACATAGATTAAGCCCATCTGTACAGCAGCGAGAGGGTTTTCCAAATCGCGTTCCCCTGAATAACGATTATCTTCTAGCCACTCTTTTTCATTGCCCCAATATACGTCTTCTTCTGGTGCCCAGATATCTTCACGTCCTGCACCAAATCCAAAGGTTTTAAAGCCCATCGACTCAAGCGCAACGTTACCTGTTAGTACCAGTAAGTCGGCCCACGAAATTTTATTGCCGTACTTTTTCTTGATTGGCCATAACAAACGACGTGCTTTATCCAAGTTCACGTTATCTGGCCAGCTATTAAGCGGCGCAAAACGCTGGTTCCCAGTAGAACCGCCTCCACGGCCGTCTGCAGTACGGTAAGTACCTGCAGCATGCCAAGACATACGGATAAATAACCCACCATAATGCCCGTAATCTGCTGGCCACCAGTCTTGGCTATCTGTCATCAATTCGTGAAGATCTTGCTTTAACGCATTAAAATCTAATTTCTCAAATTCTGTTTTATAATCAAATTCCTCGCCAAGAGGATTTGTTTTTGTATCATGCTGGTGAAGAATATTCACATTCAACATATTTGGCCACCAGTCTTTGTTTTGCGTTTTTCCTGGCTTGTTTGAGGTTGTAATTGCACTATCTTTATGGCCACCTGTTACCGGACATTGCCCTTCCCCTGCTGCAGTATGGCGCTTTTCTTCATTGTTCTCCATCTAACATAACCTCCTATTTAATAGTAAGAATAATCTGTCTTTTTGAAAGTCACGTACCCCTTTGTGATACTTTTGTGTAAATAATTATCACATTAGAATTATACTAAAGTGCAGAGAGACTGAACAGCAATAAGGTTACTGATGTAAAAGCGATCTTCGAAAAAAATATCTATAGTTACTAAAAGAAAAAAACTATGCGAAGTGCTTAAAAGTAAGAAGTTTACTTTTAAAACATCGCTATAGTTTTTGAGAGTTATTGCCCATTCATGATTAAGTAACATCTATTCTACTTAACAAGCTAGCATGATAGTTTTTGGCTAAAAACTTGCTCATTTTCTCTCCAGTTAAAGGCTCTGAGTACAAATAGCCTTGCACTTCGTTACAGCCAATCGACTTTAAATATTCTTCTTGCTCTACCGTTTCGACTTGTTCTGCAAGTGACAGTAATTTTAAGTTTCTAGCCATGACAATAATCGTATCGATAATGGTTCTTGCCTTTTCATCATGCTCGATATCCCGAATAAGAGAACCATCAATTTTCAATCGATCAATCGAAAAGTTTTTCAAATGATTTAACGAGCTATACCCTGTACCAAAATCATCCATACTAATCGAAATGCCAAGATGTCTTAACCTATCAAAAATATCTTTTGCATATTCTACATCTTTAATCGCTAGGCTTTCGGTTATTTCTAAGTCCAAGCGCTCAAAATTGTATCCCGTTTCTCTAAAAATTTCTTGAATCTTGCCGATAAAATTATGATGAAAAAATTGTTTAATCGATACGTTAACACTCAAATACAACTCTTCGCACCCTTGCTCTTGCCAGCTTTTTACTTGTTTACTAGATTCGCACAATACCCATTCGCCTAACTCAATGATTAACTCACTATCTTCGACTATCGCAATAAAATCGTCCGGCTTTATTAATCCCTCTTTTGGATGATTCCACCTGAGTAAAGCTTCTACACCAAACATTTTTCCAGTTGCATAGTCTATTTGCGGTTGATAATAAATCTCGAATTCTTTCTCTTTAACCGCTTTTCTAACGTCTGCCTCTAATGAGAGTTGTTTAGGGTTTATCTCTTTTAAATAATTATGATAAAACTCATACATGTTTTTCCCTTTTTCTTTAGCACTGTACATAGCTGCATCAGCGAACTTCATCAAATCTTCACCATCTTGACTATCTTGAGGATACATTGCGACTCCGATGCTCCCTGTTATGTAAAGTTCTTGATTTTGATTTCCTAAAAGGAATGGTGTTTGGATTTGAAGTAAAATATCTTCCAACTGCTTTTGAAACGCTTCGAAAACTGAGACATCAGGAAATAGAAAAGTAAACTCATCTCCACCTAACCTCGACACGATTACGTCTTTGTCTACTAGAGATCGGAATCGATCAGCTAATACTTGTAGTAGTTGATCGCCTACTTGATGCCCTAAAATATCATTCACTAATTTAAAGCGGTCTAAATCTAAAAAGCAGACAGCCATTTGTGAATAGGCAGTTGAAAAGGAAATTCTGCGGTCTAACTCTTCAACAAAAAATCGTCTGTTTGGCAAAAGAGTTAGTGGATCGTGATATGCCATATGGTGCATCTTTTCTCTCGCTTCCGCAATCTCTGTAATATCTTTTACAAAAACATTGATATGTGACAGCTCTTCATCTAGAAAATTTGGCACTAATGTAATTTGCACATCGATGTGACTTTTAAACTTAGTAAGCAGTTTTGTTTCAAACATTTGCGAGTCGCCATTAAATGCAATTTCTAAGAAATTTGTGAATTCATCACGCTGAGATTCATGAATCAAGTCTTTAAACGAAGCATATTTTCTTAGTTCCTCTGGGTGGAAACCTGTTATTTCTTTCGTAGCTTCATTCACTTTATTGATTTCACCTTTAGTATCTACAGAAAATATAGCAATCGCTTGGTTCTCAAAAAGTGCTTCATATTGGTGCTTATTTCGATAAATAAGCTCTCGTTGTTTTTCGCTATAAAGTTCAGATATAAAACTTGGAAACAGTTCTAAAAATACTAAGCCGAAGATGTTAATCGTTAATGGTAATAATGTGTTATTAAAGTAAATCCCATCGTAAATCGGAACGTTATGATTACTAAACAAATCATATTGAGAATACAAAGTGATGCTAGAAAACAAAGTATACCTGATGCTTGCAAATGCAAGTCCAATAGCAACACTTCCATAAATAATCCATTTCACGTGAATTTTCCCTATTTTTCTTAGCTGACGAATAAAGCGAAAGCTAGCTATTGTATTTCCTAATAGCAAAGTGTTCGCACCGATAAACAATAAGAGATTCAAATTCAAATTATTTTCTATCAATTCTCTTCTAAGATCAATAAAGTTGACTAAGCTAATGCAACTAGCAAAAACAATAGAGCCGATAAGTAAGCGTTGAAATGTAACTTCTTTAAAACAAATTGTACTTACAGCTGTATAAACTGAAAAAGCACTAAATAAGATAATGGCTACGATTAAGGATAAATCAATTAATGTAAGAGCACCTGAAAAATAGGTATCGAGGTATGCAAAATAAATAATACATCCGACAACCAAAGAGGTTATACGTAATTTAT
This sequence comes from Planococcus sp. PAMC 21323, assembly GCF_000785555.1. Lineage (NCBI taxonomy): Bacteria > Bacillati > Bacillota > Bacilli > Caryophanales > Caryophanaceae > Planococcus > Planococcus sp. PAMC 21323. The sequence goes on from NZ_CP009129.1 coordinate 3,055,901, forward strand.
TTTTATTTTTATCCAAGAAATCAATTTTCATTATAAATTTGACACCTATAAAAGCAGCTAGACTGGCAACTACAATTGATAGCATGTAATCATTAAGTGAATAGTAATCCATAATTAAACCTCTTTCCTAATCAATTACGCATGCTATAACAAAAAAACAATACACTCATCCTACTTTATAATTACTAACGATAATTTTGGGTTGATTTTCTTATTTTATGTATTATTAGAAGTAAACCTAATGAACTAAATTATATCCATAATACAGGTATAATCACCAAATTTCAATAGAAAATTCCGAAAAATCAGCAAAAATAAAGCATCTAGACAATTTTGAATGTCAAAATCAAAATTGAACAGATGCCTTTGCTTTAACTTGAAGAAACTACCACTTATTTCAAAATTTGATCGCACAATTACAGCAGTAATGCACTACCTACTATATCAAACTTCTGCTTCCAAAAGAGACTCTTCGAAATTCTTCTCACTTAAGTAATCTTCATAAAATACATACCTATTTTTCCCATGTTCTTTAGCACTATACATTGCCATGTCCGCAAACTTCATTAGGTTATCACATGATTGACTGTCTTGAGGGTATATAGCGATGCCTAGGCTACCTGTCACATGAAACTCTTGATCTTGATTCTCCAATAAGAAAGGGGTCTGAATTTGTATCAAAATCTCTTCTAATTGCTTTTTAAACTTTTCATTCTCCACAATATTAGGAAATAGGAAAGTAAACTCATCCCCTCCTAATCTTGCAATGACTACATCTTGATCAACGGTATTTCTAAATCGATCGGCCACTATTTTTAGCAATTGATCTCCTGCTTGATGTCCCAATGTATCATTCACTAACTTAAAGCGATCTAAATCTAAAAAACAAACGGCCATTTTCGATTGACTATGAGATTTAGCGATCTGTCGATTCAACTCTTCTACAAAAAACCTTCTATTCGGTAGCAGCGTCAGGGAATCATGATAAGCCATGTAGTGTATTTCTTCTCTTGCTTCTGCAATTTCAGATATATCTTTCGCAAATATATTAATATGTGTCAGTTTTTCTTCTAAGAAAATTGGTAGTAAAGTAATTTGCACATCCACTGGCGTTTGAAGTTTAGTTACTAGTTTTGTCTCAAACATTTGGGATTCACCATGAAATGCTATTGTCAGTAGATGTATAAAATTTTCCTTTTGTGTCTCGTGGATCAGCTCACTAAAACAAGCTAAGCCTTCTAGTTCTTCTGAGTCGAAACCCGTCATTTTTTTAGCAATTTCATTTACTTTCGTTATTTTCCCTTTTTCATTTAACGATAAGATGGCAACTGCTTGGTTTTCGAAAAGCGCTTCATACTGATATTTGTTTTGATAAATAAGCTCTCTTTGTCTCTCGCTATAAACATCAGACACAAAGTTGGGGAATAACTCTAAAAACACTAATCCAAAAATATTAATCGCCAGTGGCAGTAGAGTATGATCATTATAAAAAAAGTTTAATAATGGAATGCCTTGATAACCAAATAAGTCGACGTTCGAAAATAAAGTGATACTAGAGAAAAGCGTAAACCGAATGCTTGAGAATGCTAGGCCAATAGCAATACTCCCATATATGAGCCAGCTAATTTTTACTTTCCCCAACTTTCTAAGTTGACGGATAAATCGAAACGTGGCTATTGTGTTCCCCAATAATAAAAGGTTTGCACTAATAAATAACCATAGATTCATTTTAAGATTTTGTGCAATCATCTCTGTTCTAATATCGATTAAGTTTACTAAGCTAATGCAACTAGCAAATATTAATGCACCAACTACTAGACGACGAAATGAAACTTCTTTGTTGGTAATTGTATTTATTGCTAGATAAACTGCACCAGAACTAAACAGAATGACCAATACAATAAACACCCAATTGACAGATGAACGTATATCCGAAAAATAAGAATTGAGAAATGCATAATAAATCATCATACCGAAAACTAAAGAAACAATACGTATTTTATTTCTGCTTTTCTTGTTTACATTTACTTTTATGATAAAACTAACACCTATGAATGAAGCGATACTCGCTATTACTACTGATAATACATAATCACTAAAGGTATAGTAATCCATATGAACACCCTCTTCTAACCTTTCACACCCATAGGGGCAACAGATTTTTTGTTTTTTTATCGTTTTTTTATAAATAAAAAAACCTTTAATTAAATACATTAATTACATACACCTATATATTAATAAACAAAATAAAACTTAATACCTAAATAACATTTATTTTACAGGTGTTGTTTATAAAAATCAACAAAAAAACTGCCAAACAAAAGTAGATCATTCCACTTTTGTTTGGCAGTTATTCCGCGCGAGATATTTACTCGATTAAGTCTTCTGAAATCAATTTAAATCCTTCAATCATCGTATCTTCTTCTACTTCAATTAATACACAACGTTTACCATTGTAATTAACTTGTTTGACGTAACGTAAGTCTTGAGGATTTATCGCAATATCCGCTACTTTCGTACTGATTTTAATTGATTTCGAAGTGTAACTAGGCACAATATGGCTAGCCTTCATTTCGTAGGTTTTGTCTTCAACCACTTGCTGAAATGCTCGTTCTACTTTTTCTGTACTAATATCTTTCATGCCGCTCGCTTTTAATACACGCTCTACTTCTTTAACGTCCATCATAGGAGTTTCTTCATCGTCATCGTCACTTTCAGCTTCAATGACTAACATCTGATTGATTTCATCGTATACACCTGCAAGTGTTCTCGAATCAACTTCGTCTCCAATCACTGCTTTGACAATTTCCTCGAATACCGCTTTGTCTTCTTCAGCTGTAACGATCTCATCTCCATTTAATACATTTTCGATAAATTGGAAATCTGGCTTGTTTGTTTTTCCAGCGGAATACAAAATGCGATTGATGTCTGCCGCATTGTCCGTAAAGCTTGGGAACAAGAAACCACCAATTGGCGAAGATAGTTTAATAACTGGATCGACTAGTATATTCGATTTAAATTCTTTTTCCACAAAATCAAATACCAGTGAACTTTTCGGCAGTTCGGTTTGGTTCATGCTGCTTAAAATAAATGGAGTGGTGTAAGTCTCATCTCGAAAATCCATTTCAGATTCATCTGATTTACGTTTTGTGGTTTTATGGTAGTTCCCACGAATAAACGTAATGACTATATCCTTTTCGTATTGAACATCTTGAACCATCTTTAAAGCAATTTGTTGCATGTTTTCTTTCCATTCTGCGACTTCTTTTGCTTCAAGTCCCTCGTATAATAAATGTTGCGTATGGTCTTTTTGTCCTTCTTCTTGTGGTTGGAATTTCACTTCAAATAGCTTAATATCCAGTTTTCCACCTAATACTTTTTTGAAATTGGCAAGAAAAAGTTCTTGTTGTTCTCGGTCTAATAAAGAAAATGACCGACTTTCCTCATGGTAAATTTCACTACTTTCCTGCTGAATATACACGTTATAAATGTCACCGATTTTCAGTAGATCGGAGTCTACTTTAAATCGTTTGCGAATATCTGCTATGTCTTTGTTATTCATCTTTTCTCCAACTCCCTAACTAAATCTGTATGACCCAAAAAAGAGTATCAAAGCCGTAGGTTCGCTTTTGATACGCTCTTATTATAACAATGATTAAAGCAAACGAATGGTTACTCCACTAAATTATGAGGCATAAAATAAATGAATTCATCATCTTCCTTTTCGAGTAAAACAAACCCTACTTTTTCTAATAATTGAATAGATGCTCTGTTTTCTAACGCGACACTAGCCTTTATTTTGAATTCACCTTGTTTTTTGACCCAGTGAATAACCGTATTCACCATTTCAAAAGCATATCCTTGCCTTTTAACTAGCGGACTTATTGTATAGCCAATCCAGTAAGTATTCGCTTCTTTTTTCAAAAAAATATCTCCAACAAGAGTTTGGTCAGTTTTTCGGATGATTGCAAGTTGGATTCCATTTTCCACAACCGGTTGTTTCAACAAGGCTTCTTCGTAGTCTTTTCTTGCCAACCCTTTAAAGCCCTGGAACTTCATCCACTCTAGATCATTTCGATACAACATAAAAGCATCAAGGTCTGATTCGATAAAGGGTCTTACAAAACATCGCTCAGACTCAATCAGCAAGTTTTGGTTATCATTTATCATGTCCTCTTTCGTCATTTTTTACCTTCCCTTCATACGAATCAATAGACACGAAAAGCACATCTCTGTAGCACCCATAATTGAATCGATTATTTTACTGCTTTGCATCAAACGAACGTTGGTGAAGTTTGTGCACCTGCTCGGCTAGCTCCGCAACGGGACCATCTACTACCGCATCCTTAATAACCTCTCCAATAGCTAAATTTCGAACGCGTGAAGGCGCTGCTCCCATATCACTTAGCCAGTCGGTTAGTTGCTTAGAAGAGCTTGCATAAACGATTCTTCCCAAACCTACCCATCCATGAGCTGCTGCACACATTGGACAGTGTTCTCCCGACGTATAAACCGTTGCTTTGCTTCGTTCTTCAAGTGGTAAATGGTTTGCTGCCCATCGTGCAATTGTAAATTCAGGATGTTGTGTATGATCGCCTCCTGCTACGTGGTTATGATCCTCAAAGAGAACGTCTCCTGTAACTGAAACGAGAACCGAACCAAATGGCTCATCGCCTTTTTCTAAAGCTATTCCCGCTAATTCCACACACCGCTTTAAATAAATTAAATCCGTTTCACTAATCATTTTCTTCCTCCTTACTTCTTACTTCTTACTTCTTACTTCTTACTTCTTACTTCTTACTTCTTACTTCTTACTGAATAATCTACCTTAATGTTCCACTAGCATACCCCAAACTCAAAAAACGGACAGCAAAAAAGAGTTTCTTTTTCGCTGTCCGTTTTATTTGATTGGCTTACTGAAAAGTTATTTCATTTCACAGGTACTTCAACTGTTTCTACGACTACCGCAAAATTATCATCCACTTTTTCAACATCCCACTCTGTCCGATCGAGTAAGTTTGCTATTTGATCTACAGGCACTGGCCGGCTGAAATAATAGCCTTGTGCTAGGTCGCACCCTTCTTCTTTAAAGTAATTATATTGTTCTAAAGTTTCTACGCCTTCAGCAACAGACTTTAAATCCAACTTCTGTGCCAAACTAATAATTGTAGAAATAATAGAGTTGGTTTTTTTATTTTTAGATAGATTTCTAATAAAGGATTGATCAATTTTGATAGAGTCGATTGGAAGATCCTTTAAGTAAGATAAGGAAGAGTAACCCGTTCCAAAATCATCAATCGAGATTCGAACCCCTAGCTTTTTCAATTTATTCATAATGGCTATCATCGATTCAGTATTTTCTAGGAAAACACTTTCGGTTAACTCAAGTTCTAATATGTTCGGATCTAACCCTGTTTCCTCGAGAACCTGTTGGACAGTATCCACGATATCATTATTCACAAATTGTTTGACTGACAAGTTCACAGCTATATGGAAAGGACGACCATACGTATCGTTCCATTGTACCGCTTGTTTACAGGCCGTTCTTAGCACCCATTCTCCTATTGGAATGATTAATCCCGTTTCTTCTGCAATCGGAATAAAGCGATCAGGTGGAACGATTCCCCACTCTGGGTGGATCCAACGAATAAGCGCTTCTGCCCCATACATACACCCTGTTTTCGGATCGATCTGCGGTTGGTAGTACATGACTAACTCATTATTTTCTAGCGCGTTATGAAGATTTTCTTCAAGGTTGACTCGTTCTTCAAAAGAGCTATTCATCGAGTTCGTAAAGAACTTGTAATTGTTCCCGCCTAATACTTTACTATTGTACATAGCAATATCCGAATTTTTTATCAATGACTCTATATTCTCACCATCTGAAGGATAAAAACTAATGCCAATACTAGATCTCAAATATAGTTCATGCTGATCGATAAAAATCGGCTTACGAATTTCTTCTAAAATCCTCTCTACGATACGAGAAACTTCAAACTTCGTTCTTCCTAATAATATAACGGTAAATTCATCTCCACCTATACGAAACACAATATCTCCTCTAGAAACGCAACTGTTTAATCGTTTTGCGATTTGCTGCAAGAGTTTATCACCAACTGTATGGCCACGCGTATCATTTACCATTTTGAATTTATCTAAATCAATAAATAATACAGCAATTTCCTGTTCTAATTCCACAAAGCTATTTAGTTTCTCTGTAAACTGCAGACGATTAGGAAGTCCCGTTAAGTTATCGTGATAGGCCAGATAGGTACTTTCCTCTTCGGCTTTTTTGCGATCAGTAATATCCTGGATGGCACAAATAGACATCTTCTTTCCTTCTCTTTCTACAAAGTTCACATTGATTAATGTAGAAATGATATGTCCTTCTCGATCGACTAGCTCTGCTTCAAAGTTATGAATCGGGGTTCTTTTTAGAAAGCCTTTAAGCAAAGTCATTCGGCGACGTTCAGAAGGTGCCAATAAATCGAGTAAATACTGCTGTTCTGTCCCAAAAAGTTCATTTGATGCTGGATTGGTTTCCAAAATTTGATGATCTTCTTGAGCAACAATAATCGGTACAGGTACCAAGTTGAACATATTACTCAAAAACTCGCCTTTGTCACGGTTCTCTGCCTCAGCAATTCGGCGTAACTTGTTTTGAAAAAATGTTTTGCGGTTTGCCTGTTCTAAAATGTTTCCGCCTACGATACAAGTTCCAACAAGCACCCAAAGAAGTAAAGAAAGTATTTCAACTTCACTTGTGCCTATTAATGTAACTTGATAGATGATCACATAGCTTAGGGTAATTGGAACCGCAATTTTAAATCTTTGTCTCAGTATAAAGAATGCAAACATACTGACTATAATTATTCCACAAATCGATAGAATATAATTATCTAATACAATTTGACCTATATAAACTACACTCATCCCTGCAAAGCCATTGGAGATTGCTGTCATAAGCTGATGGTATTTTGAAAGGCGATTTGAAGATAAAACTAGTAAATTCAACGTAAATATAGGGTATAAGACAAAAAATATCACCTTAGCAATGTGCGGGTACTCTGGTTGTATATTAATATACGAGAATATAACCAAAGTAAGCCAGGCAAAGTAAGACAAGGCTATACCTAGTTTATTAAACACTCGTACTTCATTGTCATTTATAGATTTAAATTCATTTTCTAGTGAACGGTCCCGAAAACTTAAGGTCATTGGATGAAAAGACAATACAAGTTGATTTTTATTATTGTTCATATGCTCACATAACTCTATGCATATCAACTAATCTATTTTCTTTAATTCCACTAACTTGATGTTTGCCACAAACCTCTTCTAAAGCATTTACTGTATAATCAATCTGCTCTTTTGTATGATTGTAGTTGACGATTAACCTAATTCTTCCTTGGTTCATTTTCACAGCAGGAAAAACAATAGGAGTAGAATAAACACCCATATGATAAAGGTCATTGACGACCAATCTCAATTTATTATGATCCTCAATAAATACGGGAATAATCGGGCTCTCGCTGCTTCCAAGGTCAAATCCTTTAGATATTAATGAATTTCGCATGTAGTTACTTTTAGCATGCAGTTCATGAATTAATGAAGGATTGTTTTCTATCTCTTCAAGTGCTGCCAAAACCACTGCAGCATCTGCAGGTGTTAAACAGGCTTGGAATAAATAAGAATCGGAAAACCGGAGCAATGAACAATATTTCTTGTCTGCTGCAAGAAAACCACCAATAGAAGCTGTTGCTTTCGATAACGTAGACATAATAAAATCAACTTCACTACTTACCCCTTGCTCATAACAATACCCTTGTCCTTTGTCTCCATAAATACCGAATGTATGTGCTTCATCAACGTATAGATAAAAATTATGCTTCTGCTTTAACCTTACCATTTCTTTCAATGGAGCTAAATCGCCACTCATTGAATAAGCTGACTCAATAACCACAAAAATATTTTCAAATGAATCTTGATATCTTGCTAACTTCTTTTCAAGATCCACAACATCGTTGTGTTTAAATGGAACCCATTTTCTAGCATTAGATAGCTTTATACCGTTAATGATAGATGAATGACTCTCGCGATCAAAAAGAATAAGATCTTTGCTACCTACTAACATTGAAATAGCACCTAAATTTGCAGTAAATCCTGTTGGGAAAAGAACAGCACTTTCTTTTCCAGTCATTTCACTTATCTTTCGCTCTATATCTTTGTGTAAAGTTGTCATTCCACAAGAAGAGGCAGAAGTTCCAGCCCCAGTACCAAACTGACTTAAAGCGCGAGTCGCTTTTTCAATGACATTCTTATTTCTATTTAAACTAAGATAATGATTCACATTCCATAAAATACATTCTTTTTTTTCACCTGTTTGTTCTGTAATAACGTTCATTAAAGTAGCAGGACCACTTTCTAAATATCGGTCATATTCATTATCTACCTCAACAAAACTATGAATTGTTTTAGCTCTTTCCTCTAAATCAGTGACATCTTTTAAATAAGTAAGGACTTCCCCAATTGAAGCAAAGTTATTCGTCATTATAAAACCCCCGTCGTATATTTTTAAAATATAATTTATTAGTACTATCGTAACTATTCATAGTGCTATTGTAACACTGTTGTAAATTTATTCAATTAAATTTTTATTAATTCTCAAAAATATACTAAATATTTTCAGATAATAGGGACTAAAGAGTTTCTTATCAATAAAAAACGCGTCATTAAAGGATTCTTAACATCTCATTGTTAGTAGAGATTCTCGCATTAGGTTATTTATCAGGCTTTTTTAAGTTAAAAATTGGAAATTTTTTATTTGAAGTAAGCATTTAGAACCCTAAAAACCTTAATTAATATGTTCAAAACCAGGTATTCTCTTCAACTAAATTGTTTTAGAGAAGACTAAATGTCTATTAAAGAGTTTTTTTAAAGGACCAATATACCCTGTCGTTATTTAAAAATATTACTCTCCTTTTCTAACCCCATAAAAAAGAGCGTCTACAAGTCGATTATTCGACTCGTAGACGCTCTTTTTTAGATCTCTGAAGCTTTCCATTAATTCAATCTGTCCGAAATAACTTCTACCGCTTTTACAAATTCAGCGACAAATTCTTCGCGATTAACGGTATGAAGAACGTGTACGTTTGGCTTTTTGCCGGAACGACTTGTATAGTCAACAACTGTAGCTCCCGCTGTAAGCCCTTCTAGCGCTACTTCTACATAGCAATCTTGGCCTTCAAATAATTCGGGTCTCAACAAATACATAACGGCACAAACATCGTGGAAATGTAACACTTGATCATAGTTTTCTTCATGAAACGGTGTTCGCTTCATAACTTCCAAATAATAAGTCACAAGATGATACGCTTTTTCTGCAAATTCTGTTCCGATCGCCAATATACTTTTGGCTTCATCGATTGTGACAAACGCTTTGTGGGTAACGTCTAATCCGCTCATCACAACGGGTACACCTGAACGAAACACAATTTCTACTGCGTGCGGATCTACATAGGCATTAAATTCTGCACTTGGCGACATATTGCCACCTACTGCTGCTCCGCCCATCCAAGAAATCCGCTCGATTTTTGGTTTGACTTCAGGGTGTGCCAGTAACAACGCTGCTACATTGGTTAAGGGTCCAGTTGCGACAATGGTCATTTTCTCATTACTCGCCATAATTGTTTCCAGCATGGCTGTGATAGCTGGTCGTTTACTTACTGGTAAGGTTGGTGCGGGAAATTGTACATTGCCAAAGCCACTTTCTCCGTGAATATCTTCCGCCACTTCTAGTTCACGAAAGATCGGCTGTTCTAATCCACGTGCTATTTCAACATTTGCTCCGATATAACTTAAAAAAGAACGAGCGTTGTAATTCGTTTTGTCTTGAGAGATATTTCCTGAACACGTGGTAACAAGTCGAACGTCGAAAGCCTGTTCATTTGCAAATGCTAAAGTTAGCATCATCGCGTCGTCAATTCCTGGGTCTGTATCGATAATGAGCGGTAATTTAGTCATTGAAAAAGCCACCTTTCTTGAATTTCTAATGCATTATTCTCATTTATTTAATTTGCGGAAAATCTTGAGTAGCTGATCTCTTTCTTCAGCTGTTAAGGTTTCAAATAATTTTTTTCGCAATTCGACGCCTTCTTCGTTTGCTCTTTTGACCATTTCTGCGCCTTTATCTGTAATGGATAAAATAATCATTCGACGATCGGAATCCGATGTCGACCTAACCGCTAACTTTTTACTGACAAGTTTTTCTGATAAATGCGTTATTGTCGGAGGAGTTAACCCAACTTCTTTAGCGATGTCCGATGGGAAGCTATCTCCATGAGCTTTTAAATGAGCCAGAACCAAGATATGCGACACTCCAAGATCTTCATTGAAAGCCTTATTCCATTGAACGATTAAATTATCTGTTACTTTATCCATATTGTGAATGATTTCAAAAATAGTCTGCTCACTCATGTTCATAAATCCCTACTTTCTAATGAAGAAGAGCCCCTATTCTCTAGGGGCTCTTCATTTAGATATTACTTATATCAATCATATCATAGCGAGGAAAGCACATTATTACAAAACGATACGGACATTCTCAACTTACTTAGTTTTTCCAAGCCCCTGCGCTTAAAAGTTTTTCTTTGCCTTTGAAAGCGTAAAGAACAGCTACGATCGCTAGCACTAACATAACAAGAATTGTGTACAATCAACCTTAATAGCTACCGGTAAACTGGAAGATGTAGCCGTAATCGTCTTAACCATTTGATAACTCCTTAAAATCTGGAATGGTCGGATTGCTCAAGTAATGTCCGCCTTCTACTTTAATCGTTTGACCTGTAATAAACTTCGATTCATCAGAAGCAAGGAATAGCACTGTGTTTCCGATATCATCTGGTTCGCCGTGGTATGGCAGTTGATTGTATCTCATAAACGTATCTAAAAGCTCTGGAGATAAACTGTTTTTTGCAGCTGGCGTTAAAATTAATCCAGGTGCAACTGCGTTGCAACGAATATTTTGCTTGCCGTATTGAGTGGCAATGTATTTTGTTAAGTTAACCACACCTGCCTTTGATGCCCCGTATGCTGAACGAACCGAGTCGCCTGCAAATCCAGCCATAGACGTCGTATTAATAATTGCACCGCCACCATCTTTAATCATATGGGGAATCGCAAATCGACTTCCAAGAAGAACGCTCTTCAAGTTCAAATTCATCAAGCGGTCCCATTCTTCAAGATCCAAATTGACCACATCGATATCCTTTTTCAAGTTAGTTCCGCCAACATTATTCACCAACACGTTGATTTTTCCATATTGTTCTACCGTGTACTCAACCGCTTCTTGAATTGAGCTTTCTTTGCTTGCATCAAGGAAGATCCCTAGCGCATCGCCGCCTTGTTCGTTAATCTGTTTTGCCGCTTCTTTCGCGCCTTCTAGATTAAAGTCTGCAATGACGACTTTTGCTCCTTCTTTTGCTAATAAATTAGCTGACGAAAGTCCAATTCCAGAAGCTCCACCTGTAACTAACGCTACTTTGTTTTTTACTCTAGCCATTGTTCATTCTCCTCTTCAAATTTAACGTAATTTCACACTACCGCCATCTACCATAAGCGTTTGCCCCGTAATAAAGTCTGCATCTTCACTTGCTAAAAAGACTGCTGCTCTTCCAATATCCCCTTCAGGATCGCCAATGCGACGAAGCGGAATATTATTAATCATGGCTTCATACATTTCTGGTGCATTGTCTCGCCATTGTTCTACTCCAGATGTTAATGCGATTGGAGAAATAATGTTGACGTTGATGCCGTCTGGTCCCCATTCGTTTGAAGTCACACGCGAAATCGCGCGTATTGCTTCTTTTGCAGCTGCGTATGAGGTTTGTGTGTTTTGTCCGTTTATGCCCGCTCCTGATGCAAAGTTAATTACTTTTCCTTTGTTTTTCTTTAACTCTGGATAAGCTGCTTGCATAAAGTGAACCGTCGGATAAAAGCCTGTGTTAAACGATAAATCAAATTGTTCTTGCGTCGTTTCAATAAACGATGCTTGTTGCGATGCATGTGCGTTATTGACTAAAATATCGAGCGTTCCAAACTCCGCTACCACATCACTGACAATTTGTTGCACATTTTCTTTTACCGCTATATCTCTAATGAATAGAGCGCCTTTCGTGTACTGATTGATTTCTGCTAAAGTTTCTTGTCCTTTTTCCTCATTGATATCGACAATTGCAATATGTGCGCCTTCTTTAGCCATTGCAAGAGCAATTCCTCTGCCGATCCCTGAAGCACCGCCTGTAATGATTCCAACTTTTCCTTCTAGTTTCATTCTATTCACTCTTTCCATATGAAATATTTAGATATCTAAGTATTAGACTCCTAAATATTATCAGCAGCCTATGTATTTTACAACTTAATTGATAAATTCAACGGGTACTTCTATCTTTTGGCCTGGGAAATTTTTTTATTGGTTATATTCTTGTAAAAAAGACGCGTTTTTGGGTTTAATCTATTATTTACTTTTAAATCAATGAACGTTAAAAAGGCGATTCCCTTTTGAATAGGATCGCCTTAGCTTGTAGAAAAAGAATAGTAATTCATTGTTTCTTATTTATATGGGATCTTCCGCATAAAACGGACGCTTTCCGCGGACGAAGCGCTGAGCCTCCTCGTCGCAAGCTCCTGCGGGGTCTCATCACTCCGTTCTTCCGCAGGAGTCGCCGTTTGATGCTCCAGATCCTTGAGTGACGGCTTAAAAAGACCTCGTAACGCTTTTGTTAGTAGATAATAAACTAATTCAACTCACTTTGATTAAAGCAGGAAGATTCCAAGCGTTCTGACCACGGAGACTCCCGTGGAGTAACGTAGCGACGAAAGCTGAAGACCCCAGTGACGAGGAGACTGAATGCGATTACCTTTTGAATGGAATCGCCTTTTTTATACCATTTTTTAATCATAACTTTACTATTCTTCTAACAGTTTAATCATTGCGGTATAGCCTTTTTCCTTCGCATAATCGAGTGCTGTTTTATCCGAGTTGTCACGAAGTTCTTTGTTCGCATTAAATGTTACCAATACCTGTACAATTTGCTGATATATTTCCGAACCGTCCGTTAATGCGACTGCTTCAATCAATGCCGTATAGCCAAAATTATTTTGATGATCGATGTCTACTTGACCATCTTCTAACAGTAGCTTCACATTGTTTAAATGTCCTTTTTCAGCAGCAGGTATTAACGCATTGCCCCCATAACGATTCACAATCGATTGATTGGGTTTTGCATGCTCGATCATATACCTTAAAATCTCTGTTTTCCCTTGGGCGCCTGCATATAAATAAGCACTATCTTGAATACTATCTTGTTGATTGATGTCTGCTCCCGCATCAATCAATAGTTTCGCTATCTCGACATGATTGCCATGCGTGGCAATTAATAGCGGTGCTTCCTTTTTAGTATTCGTTTCATTTATTGGATAGGATGGATCCTGTAAAATTTCTTGCACCTTTTTTAACTCGTTGTTTTCAACTGCTTGAATAAGTTCGCTTGAGTGTTGCTGCACAATCTTCTCCCCTTCCTGACTACATCCCGTGACTAGTAATAAACTACTTGCGACCAGGCCTATAAAGCGGTTCATGCAAAACCTCCTTTACGCAATTCGAATGTGCGTTAAAAAGTTATGAAACAGCAAAGTACCATTCAAGTATTCTCTGCTTTATACTAATCTTACTTACTAAAGGGGGCAGACACAATGTCCGAAATGGCAAACGATTTTAAAGAGGCGTTAATCGCGAAAGTAAAATGTCTATCTACGAGTTCGCTGTACTTAATAAAGTATATGGCCATCATTTTGGTGCCGTTATACATTATTTATTTATTTTTGAATTGATAGATGTCAAAAAGACGATTCCGTTTTGTACGGACTCGTCTTTTTTGTTTCGAAGTTTTTATTGAAGCTTTAAAATTAGTTACTTGTGATAGGTTTTTCTACGGTATAGCTTATTAAGGTTAGATTTATTAAAAATGAAAAAAGAGTCTTTATCCATTTTTTGCAACAGGAAAATGTTTGATGTTTTTCTTTCCCCATTCGTCCATTAGTAAAACGATTGGAATTAGGCTTTCCCCTAAAGTGGTTAATGAGTATTCTACTTTCGATGGAACTTCAGCAAATACTTCTCGGTGGACAATCCCATCCTCTTCTAGCTCTCTAATTTGAGTAGTCAGTACCTTATGTGAAATTTTGGGAAGTAGGCGGTTAATCTCACTAAAGCGCAACACACCCTCTGTCCCCAAATAATAAATAATAATGATTTTCCACTTGCCACTAATAATCGATAAGGTCAGTTCCTTTTCGCAATTAAATTCGCCACTCTCAATTTCCCTTTTTATTTCTGACCGCAGATCACCCATTAGATTGCCCCCCTTCTTCCATTTCTTCCTGAAAGTAACCTTTAGGTAACCTTCTCACAAAAAAGTGCGTTCTTCCATTAAAAAGAATTATAATTTAGAATATAAAGAATATTGAATATAAATAACCAAATGTTTGCCCTTCTCCGATGCTGCCCCGGTGCAAAGATTCGATCTTTATCTGTAAAAAATTAGATAGGAGCTGACAGAAATGGCAGGAAACAGAGCGGTTGTATACAGAGGTGCTGGAACTGTAACAGTTGAAGATATTAGCTACCCTGAATTAATCATCAGAGACGGTCCCGGGGTAAATCCATTGAATGTAGGGCGTAAATGTGAACATGGCGTGGTTGTAAAAGTTGTTACTACGAATATTTGCGGAAGTGATCAACACATGGTGCGCGGCCGGACGACAGCTCCTGAAGGGCTTGTACTCGGCCACGAAATCACAGGAGAAGTCATTGAAGTCGGCCGTGATGTTGAATTTATCAAAAAAGGGGACCTGGTGTCTGTTCCATTTAATATTGCTTGTGGCCGCTGCCGCAGCTGTAAAGAACAAGACACACATATTTGCGAGAACGTAAATCCGGATCGTCCTGGATCTGCTTATGGCTACGTAGACATGGGCGGATGGGTCGGCGGGCAATCGGAATATGTGATGGTCCCTTACGCAGATTTCCAGTTGCTGAAATTTCCGGATAAAGATCAAGCGATGGAAAAAATACTGGATTTAACGATGCTTTCCGATATTTTCCCGACAGGCTACCACGGCGCTGTGAGTGCGGGTGTGAAACCAGGAGCTACTGTTTATGTTGCCGGGGCTGGTCCTGTAGGTTTAGCCGCTGCCCACTCTGCTCAACTACTGGGTGCATCTGTTGTCATCGTGGGGGATTTAAACAAAGAGCGCCTTGCACAGGCTCATAGTTTCGGCTGTGAAACTGTCAACCTTCGGGAACATGCGAACCTTGCGGAACAAATTGCTCAAATCTTAGGCGTCCCAGAAGTGGATTGCGCCATTGATTGTGTAGGCTTTGAAGCTAGTGGACATGGCGAAGGAGCCGGAGAAGCACCGGCTACCGTATTAAATTCCATTATGGAAGTTACTCGTGCAGGTGGACGTCTTGGTATACCAGGCCTTTATGTAACCGGTGATCCTGGCGCTGCTGACCAAGATGCTCAAAATGGAACCTTGAAGGTACGCTTAGGACTTGGCTGGGCAAAAGCTCACACGTTTGTGACGGGCCAAACTCCGGTTATGAGATACCATCGTGACTTGATGAAATCGATTTTAAGCGGAAGAGCACAAATTGCCAAAGCAGTAAACGCAACGGTCATTACGTTGGATCAATCACCAGAGGCATACGCTGAATTTGACCAAGGGGCTTCCAAGAAGTTCGTCATTGATCCTCATGGGCATTTTAAAAAGTAGATTGCTTAAGGCATGCATGATGCGTAGTTGGCTATTAGATTTTCCAAAACAAAGCATCACTATTTCGATATGAAGAAGCGCCAGGATAATGATCCTGGCGCTTTTGCGAAGTTGCATTACTAAACAGTCTACTAGCTCTTTACAGAACTAATCTGTCCTTGCTTAATTCAATTTTAAGCCGAACAAAGACATCGCAAGTTCAAAATAATCATATCTATATAAACAAAAAACACCTGCTTCAGACTTCTATGTAAGAAGAAATAGGCAAGTGTTTTCTAAAATCTAATTGTAATACAGGTTCTCAGTTGGATAGATCGGATCATTGGTGATGTCGATTCCAAGCTTCTTAAAAGTCTGTTCGTTTTCTCTATTCAATATGACCGTAGAATGAGCTTGAGTGTCTTTTAAATTTGGTAATTGCTTATAAGCCAGCTCAGAAGTAGGATTGGTGACCGCACTGATTGCCAGTGCAATGAGCACTTCATTGGCGCTTAATGTTGGGACGCGGCTGTTCAAGTCATCCGTTTTCAACCGTTGAATCGTCTGTAAAATCATCGGCGACAACAAATTAATTTCATCGGAAATATTGGTCAATTTCTTCAACCCATTCAAAATCGCGGCTGCCGAAGCATCCATCAAAGTTGTCGTTCGACCGGTGATTATCTCACCATTCGGCAGTTCTATCGCAATTACGGCTTGTAGATTCGTGCTGTCAATCTGCTCTTGGATTGCTTTCGCATAATTACGGGCCGGCAATACAGGTGTCCGGTCCTCTTTCTTTAAATTGGTCTCTTCCAGAATCACTTGCATGTGGCTTACACTGTCTTCATCGGCAAGCCCTTTTTTATAGTCATTCTCTACGACGAAACTGCGCCGAATGATTTCCTGCTTGGCAGCTTCCTGGACAATCCTATCGTCGGTAATGCCCGATTTCAGACGATTGACCCCCATATCAGTTGGTGAGCTGTAAACAGACGCTTTACCGGTAATCCTTTCGATAATCCTTTTGATGACAGGAAACGTCTCAATATCACGATTGTAATTGATCGCTACTTTTCCGTATGCTTCATAGTGATAATTATCAATCATATTTACGTCTTTCAAATCGACGGTAGCCGCTTCATAAGCGATGTTTACCGGGTGCTTTAATGGCAAGTTCCAAACCGGAAACGTCTCAAACTTGGCATAGCCGACTTCATTTCCAAGTTTATTCTCGTGGTACATTTGGTTAAGGCAGGTGGCCAGCTTTCCGCTACCTGGGCCAGGGCCCGTTACTACTACGATTGGCTTTGTCGTTTGAATATAAGGGTTTGTCGCAAATCCCTCTTCCCCAAGGACCGCGTCCACGTTTGTCGGATAACCTTCGATTTCACGGTGAATACAGACGCTAATTCCGCTTCTCTCAAGCTTAGTCATAAATACTTTGACTGTTGGTTGCCCTTGATAACGAGTGATTAAGACGCTGTTGACAGAAATGCCATATGCCCGATATTCATCAATTAAGCGCAAGACATCTTGGTCATACGTGATGCCGTAATCTTCACGGACTTTGTTTCGTTCGATGTCTCCAGCGTAGACACAGATGATGATTTCCGCCTTTTCTTTCAGTGTATGCAATAGTTTGATTTTGGCATCTTCATCAAACCCAGGCAAGACACGCTTGGCATGTTTGTCGCCTATCAATTTTCCGCCAAATTCCAAGTAAAGTTTATCGTACTGCTGCACCCGTTCTAGGATGTAGGCTGATTGTTCTTGCAAATATTTCTCCGAATCAAATCCAATTTTTTTCATTAATTTTGGTCCCGCTTTCTTTGCTTCAAAATTTCTCTTAACGCAATCGATAAAAACGCCTTAAGAGAAAATTTCAGCTAAAATTCATCTTCTATCATTATATAGCTTTTTAAAAAAAGAGAAAGGAAAACCACCTCGGTCCGTTCGATGATTGCGTGGTTTTAATAAGTGCCGCCATAACCTTATCATCCATGTATTCAAACAAAATAACGAAATTTAGACCCGCATTTAGCAGATTCAAATAGCCAAAACTTTATTTCCTTTTGATGGTTTTCAATAACTGAATTGTTCTTAGCGTTTGGTAATAATATAAACCCCATTTACTTATGATAAGGTTCACCCTTCATAATCCGAAACGCTCGGTAAACCTGCTCCACCAAAATCAACTTCATCAGCTGATGAGGAAACGTCATTTTTGAAAACGATAATTTTTCATCTGCTCGCTTTAATACATCATCGTGTAAGCCAAGTGATCCGCCAATGACGAAAACAATTTTGCTGCGGCCATAGGTCATTAACGATTCGATGTCTTTTGCTAGCTGCTCTGAAGTTTTCATTTTCCCGTCAATGGCTAATGCAATGACATACGCGTCAGCGGAAATTTTCGCCATAATTCGATCGGCTTCTTTCTTTTTGACAATTTCCATGTCCGCATCGCTTAATTGCTCTGGTGCTTTTTCGTCTGCAACTTCAATTTCGTTAATTTTTGAATAGCTTCCTAATCGTTTTGTGTACTCTTCAATTCCAGATTTCAAGTATTTTTCTTTCAATTTTCCTACACTGATAATTGAGATATTCACAACTTATCCCCCTTTACATTAAATTTACAAACAAGTTATGCACAAAAGTTATACACATACTCACAAGGCGAATCAACATCTTGTGTTCGGTTAGGTATTCGCCACAAGATACGTTGCAGCCTCTTTACAATAGTTGCAGGTTGTGGATAACTTTTCTGTATCTGATAATTCCGTTAGAATAGGATAGTTTTTAGTCTCTGCTACGAATACGTCTAACGCATGTTCTACATGGGTTTTACAGCATTTTATCTCCATTTATTCCACCTCTTTCGATTTCCGAATATTCCACATAGTTATACACATTTCATCTAGCTTTATCCACACCCTATTTTAACAGACCAAAAGAGTTCCGGATAGCGGAGCTTTTGTCCTCTTGTGGATTGTTAACAATAAATTTACAGATGAAAAGTTATCCACATACTATTTCTATGTTTTCGAGTGTTCCTTCTTCTTCTCTTCATTGTAGATTTTGATATTTGAATAGTATTAGTTCAAGACAATAGGTATTGACTTTGCGATAAGCACCCACCTGAAGTGACCCTACTCAGATTTCCTTTGCCTATACGAATGTTATATACTGATTTCACATATCTATCACTTTATTATTACATTTGGAGGAGATCTTATGATGTTCGAAAACAAAGTAGTAATTGTTAATGGTGGAACCGACGGAATCGGTAAGGAAGTCGTCTATTTCTTTTGTAAAGAAGGGGCTACTGTTCATTTTACCGGAAGAAATTGCGACAAAGGCTCTCAAGTAGAGAGCGACTGCAACGGAAACGCTCATTTTTACCAAGTTCATAACGAAAACGTGGAAGAAATCGAAAGCTTTTTTAAAACACTTGAAGCTGACGAACATCATGTTGATATTTTGTTCAACAATGCGGGTATTCTTTCTACAGGAATGGGGCCTTTGTCTCGAGTAAAGTTGGATGACTGGAATTACTTGATCGCTGTCAATCAAACAGCTATCTTCGCTTACATGAAATATTCTTTACTTGTGATGAGTAAGAAGCGTAGTGGAGTCATTATTAATAATGCCGCGATTCTTGGAAACGACAAAGTTAATCCGATGCTACCCGCTTATAGTGGAACAAAAGCAGCAGTTGTGGCGATGACCCAAAGCACAGCACTTCGCTTTGCTAACTTAGGTATCCGCGTCAATTGCATATCTCCTGGCCCTACAGAAACTGACTTATCCATTAACGCATATGGTGGAAAAGAGAATTATGAAAAACAATCTAAAGGACATCCTAGAGGAAGTTACGGGAAAACCAGTGAGATTGCAGAAGTTGTTTTATTTTTAGCTTCAGACAAAGCATCTTATATAAACGGTGCGGAAATAGTCGTAGACGGTGGCTATTCCTTAAAATAAACAAATTCAGGGTGCAAAAAAACTGTAGACCACTCGAATAAACCGAGTTTGTCTACAGTCTGAGTCCGCATAGAACCCTCTATGCGGATTTTTTATTTTATAGAGCTGAATTGTCAACAAGCTTTAGTTTAAACTCCATCAACTCACCATCTCGGTAAGCTTTAACCGTCAGTTCATCACCGATTTTCTTTTCATTGTATAGATGCTTTCGCAACTGAATAATATCATCTATTGCAATCCCATCCATCTCGATAATCACATCAAACTGCTCCATACCTGCTTTAGCTGCAGCTGAGCCATCTATCACTGAATTAACGACAACACCCTTCATAAGGTCTTCAGGAAGGTTTAACGTATCTTGACGAGAAGCTTGAGGCACTTGAATCAGATCCATCAAGGTAACACCCATCGCTGGTCGAATCATCTCACCATTTTGTTCAATCGACTCGATCACCGGAATCGCGGAGTTAATGGGAATTGAAAACCCAATACCTTCTACTTGTGAAGTCGCGATTTTCATCGAATTAATACCGATCAATTGCCCCGCTAAATTGACCAATGCTCCGCCACTATTCCCCGGATTGATCGCTGCGTCTGTCTGCAACACTTCTGCCTGCCAATCTTCTTGGCCATCGCCATTTAAATCCACTGGGACCGCTCGATCTTTACCAGAAACCACTCCTGTCGTCACTGAACCTGAAAAATCGAGACCTAATGGATTGCCGATTGCAATTACTGTTTCTCCTTGCTTTAACGCATCTGAATCCCCAAATTGAGCAACAGCTTGCACTTTAGCTCCATCCATTTCGAGTACAGCCAAATCCGTCCAAATATCGCTTCCTACTAGCTCGGCTTGAACTTTCGAACCGTCCGACAAGGTCACTTCAATACCGCTAGCTCCATCAATCACATGATGGTTGGTAACGACATAGGCCGTGCCATTTTCGTTTTTATAAATGACACCAGATCCTGTTCCAACAGCTTGCTCTTGTTGAGACGATTGGGACCAAAAATCTCCATTTGCTTGCAAATTACTGACGCCTACAACGGCATCAGCCGCTATATCAACTGCTTTCGTAACATCTGTCGTAATATTAACCGAGATCGTTTCAGAACCTGCCTTCGTCTCTTGCTCTTCAATTTGCGTAGTACTAGTCGCACTATCTGGTCTCATTTCTGGTAATGTATAAAACAATACCCAAACCAGTAATGCACCTACTACAACTCCACCTAATCCTGCAGCAAACGCACCTAAACGACTAGGTCTTTGCCTACCGTTCGGAGTTTGATTGTAATAACCCACCGCACTCATCCTTCCTCTTCTTCTTTATCTGTTTACCCCGCTTGAATCATTTATAAGACCTTTATCATTTTAGTTTAAAAATTTTGCGTGACCAAAGCAAGTCGGAAAAACTTTGTATATTTAACTTTCCTCTAGTATCAACAAAAAGAATAATTCAACACACTCAGAAGAAAGAGCGGAAGGCGGCGACTCCTAGGGGATCAGGACGAGCTGAAGACCCTGGACTGAGCAAAGCGAAGGAAGCGGCTGAAGCCGGCCCCCCTGGAAAGCGTCCGCCTGGAGCGCTTTCTTCTTTTATTACAAATAAAAAAGCCATCCAAAAGTCATTTTCATGACCTTTGAACAGCTTTTCTCTTACACAACGATTAATTTAGTCGGTATATTAGCATCCGTATCAAACAGATTCACGTATTCACCTGTGATAATCCCTTTTGACTGCAAGGTTTGCTCGACACTCATACGCGCTAAATCCTTCATATTATTATCTTTACTCAAATGCGAAAGATAAATACGCGTCGGTTTTTCAGCAATCACTTCACTCATCGCTACTGCCGCATCTTCATTAGACACGTGACCCACATCACTCAAAATCCGGCGCTTGATCGACCATGGATAACGGCCCATCTGCAGCATTCCTACATCGTGATTACTTTCAAACACGTATGAATCAGACGCTTGAATAACACCTTTCATCCGGTCGCTCACATAGCCTGTATCTGTAATTAACGACAGCTTTCGGCCATTTGCATGAAACACATAAAACATTGGATCTGCTGCATCGTGTGACACCGCGAACGATTCAATATCCATCGAACCAAAAGTCTTTACCGTGTCCATATCAAAATGAAAACGTTGCTCTACAGGAACCGCTCCGATTAACCCATCCATAGCAGTCCATGTTTTCGCATTGGCGTAAATCGGTACTTTATGTTTACGCGCGACAATACCCAAGCCTTTAATATGGTCGCTATGCTCATGCGTAACCAAAATGCCATCTAAATCGCTCATTTTTTTACCGATTGCAGCAAACAATTCTTCCATCTTACGGCCACTAAGTCCCGCATCGACTAAAAAAGAATGCTCCCCGTTTTCGATATATGTGGCATTGCCGCTTGAACCGCTGGCTAATACACTGAATTGCATAGTGAAAATCTCCTTACTCTACTTCTTCTGGTGGTTTGTTCAATTCAATAACTCCGTCTTTTACAGCATTCACAAAATAATCTTGGCGAGTACCATCTGAAAGTTCTGCTTGAACATGCCAAGTTGGGACAAACATTTGACGGTCTTTTGATACTTGTACGTGTACTGAATACCCAAGCTCCGTGTTCACAATTTTAGAGCCGTATTCTAGCTTGTTTTTTTGGTAAAGCGTATGAATCGCAGTTACGGCTGTGACTAAGCTTTTCGGTTCTTCATTTTCGATAATATTGGTAAACATTGTTTGTTCATAACGAACAATATCCCCTTCTTTATCCCAATAAACCGTTACTTTTCCATCGTCACTAAAATAAAGAAGTTCGCCCGCCAGCTTTTGGAAATAAGTAGCTTTGTTTAACTCTTTATCAATTTCCCATAACTCATAAGAAGTGCCTTCATATACGTTTTGTTCCATAAAGGTATTCAACGCTTTCGCACTTCCTGGTTCTCCAACAGGTGCTAAGGCTTTTTCATAAGAAACTTGAAGTTTTTTACCTTCTTGAATATTGACTTGAACGTTATCTTTGGGTGCCTCTTTTGCAGTAAAGATTTTCGTTTCTCCACGAATATAAGGCATTCCTTCAACGTTTTCAAGAAGGTTTGAATAGCTAATTTTATCAGCTTGTAACTTTTCATCTACTGAGGATTCTGAAAGAACTTCTACATTTTTCGCTTCTGTATAACGGTTTAGATACAAGGAATACAAAAAAACATTTAAAATTGAAAAGACAATGATAAAAATGGTCTTGGTTTTATTCCAATCCAACTTCTCGCCCTCCTGTCAATTCAGATGGCAATTCCGTCCAAATACCATTTGTTTTAACGTACCAAGTCGGCTCAAATGTAATGATAAAATCATCTTCACTTCTCGTTAAGTGATAAGCAGGCGTGATATCTGTGATATTGGATCGTTCTTCATCGTCTAATTTTCCAAGAGCTTTTAATACATTTTCACCTGAGTCCAACACGACTACTCTGTTTTCTGCTTCAGAATCTAATTGATACGCAGGTCGAATATAGCTATAAACTTGTTCGATTCCGTCATCTATCCCCCACTTGATCTCTAAGGTGGTTGTTGTAGAGTTACTGAACACCGGTAAATCAGCTACGTATAATTGATACTCGATTTGCTGATTGACAGAATTCATTCCTGTGTAGAAATACTGATCCGTCCACCCACCATGTGCATTAATGTAGTTAAGTGAATCGAATAGTAAATCTGAAGGAATGGCAGGGTCTCTTGTTTCTGCTTTTGGCTGGATATAACTTATGCTTTTTGCATTCGGATTTTCTCTCATTAATGCGCCCGATTCATCTGTATACTCTTGAGTTTTTAAATCCGCTGAGAATACTAATTCCGGACTATTTAACAAGGCGTCCGCAAAATTCGAAGTCGAAATGCCTTCTAATAGAAAACCGATGCTCGATTTTTCGATTCTATCTTTTTGAACGTAAATTGGTAAGGTTCCAATCGCTTCATCTGTTACATAAGTTTCAAAGTCTTTCGCTTGATCTACTATTTCTGTTTTAAATTGATATAGATCTTCTACTCGTAGATCTGCTTTATAGATTCTGCCAGACAAAGTATTAATAAAGTATAATGCGGGACGGTCATTAGCTGGCGCATCCCACTCAACAATTAACCGATCAAATGAAGATTCTGGAATTGTTGTATCAATAATATTATTAATTGAACCAAAGACAGGCAATGGCACTAATCCAGGATAATAAACAAGCGCTCTATTTGAGCTATGCATATAAGACTTGATCGTTGCAGGTGTAGCTTCATCCTGCACCATTCTAATGTTGCTAATTTGCCAATTCTTCACAGATTCAATTAACAAACCAATATTATTTTGATCGCTTGTACCTGTCACATCTTCGGTGTGATGAAATAATAGTTTTACAGGTCGAACGATTTCTTCTGTGTTTTTAGGTTTTGAAATTGGTGCATCGACCGTAGTCGTTGGTTCAATAATTTCATGAGTAGGAGTGAAAGTCCAAATCGTGAAGGTTAATGCAAGACTGAGTAGGATGAGTAAAAACAAAGCAATTGACTTAATATGTTCTACATACTTCAATCCCACTCACCCCCGTCGTCTTCTTCGAATGGCAGTGTAAAGAAAATACTTGTTCCTTTACCCAACTTACTCTCAGCCCAAATAACGCCTCCATGAGCATTGATCATTTCTTTGGAAATAGCTAAGCCTAGTCCCGTACCGCCCATTTCACGTGATCTTGCACGATCTACGCGATAAAAACGATCAAAAATTCGATCAACATTTTCTTTTGGAATTCCCATTCCTTCATCACTAATCTGAATCAGTAGGAAACCTTCTTCTACTGTCATATTAAAGCGAACTTTTCCGCCTTCTGGAGAATACTTCAATGCATTCGAAATAATATTATCAATTACTTGAGTCAATTTATCCGGATCAATTTCCACAAAATACTGTTCTTTAGGCAATTGACGTTTAAAATTCACTTTATGCGACTTCGACATCTCAAAACGATCAATGATGCGATTGAAAAAGACGTTAAATTCGACCATTTCTTTACTCAATTCGGTTTCACTCGAATCCATTTTTGATAATTTCAGTAAATCATTTACCAGTCGAATCATTCGTTCTGTTTCCGTTTGCGTTACATTTAAAAAGTTTGGCGCTAAGTCTGGATCTTGCCATGCCCCATCAGCTAAAGCCTCTAAATAACTGCGCATCGTTGTCAAAGGTGTCCGCAATTCATGTGATACGTTGGCAACAAACTCACGACGTTCAATATCAATTTTCTCTTGCTCCGTATTGTCATGCAATACCGCAATTAATCCATTAACAAATCCCGTTTCTTTTTGGATCACAGAAAAAGTTGTTCGTAATAATGTGCTTTGTTCATACGAACTCAAATCTAGCGTGACAGAATCTTTCATATCAATCAAATCTTCGAAAGTATATTCTTCTTCAAGACCTAATACGCTTGTCACTGGTCGATTAATAACCGTTTCACGTGAAACATTAAGCAATTGAAGCGCAGGGTCATTAATCAAGATAATGCGTCCTCGTCTATCAGTTGATAATACTCCATCTGTCATATTAGAAAGAACAGATGCCAATTTACGGCGTTCACTTTCTGTCGATTGTTGAGATTCCTGTAATCGATTTGTTAAATGGTTAAAGGCTCGAGCCAGCTGACCAATTTCATCGTCACTATAAACCCTTACCTTGCGTGAAAAGTTTCCTTTCGCCATTGCTTGTGCTTGTCTTCGCATATCGGCAATCGGACGTGAAATGGTTTGAGCAACCAAAATCCCTAAAATCGCAGTAATAACCAAGGAAATGGTCGTACCTACGGCAAGGATCGAGTTGATATCATCCATTTGGTCATATACATTTTCAATTTCAGCTTCTACATATAAAGTTCCGAGCAAGGTGCCACCTGTTGCAACAATTGGCAAGGTACGCACCCAAATTCGCTCTTCACTTTCTTTATCGACATAAGTTTGTTCTAAATCGATTTCTCCAATGATAGATTGCCGAACTAAATCATTAGTTGAGCGTTGCCCAACTAATATTTGATTTTCGATAACAGACGATGCAAGAATGCTGTACCGCGTATCCACTACCCGTATTTCATTAATATCATCTGACTGAAAACCATATAATACGGTCCGCAATGTTTGCTCTAGTGTTGAATTTTCATCTGTACGTTCTTTGATCATTTCTTCACGTACACTAAATTCGATGATTTCCATACGGTCTTCGATGGAACTTATAAAGTTCCCTTTCAATGTTTCTTCAAGCTGCTGAGCGAAATACAACCCAATAATCTGCATAGCCAGCAAAATCAACAAAATATAAATTAGCACAAATTTCACATGTATCGACTTTAAAAAATTTACTTTTGACATTTAACTACTCCTGTTCAGGATTTCGCAAATAATACCCTACACCGCGACGTGTCACAATCCATGCAGGATGACTTGGGTTATCTTCGATTTTTTCACGCAAACGTCGCACTGTAACATCGACTGTACGAACATCCCCAAAATAATCATAGCCCCATACCGTTTGCAATAAATGCTCGCGGGTCATGACCTGTCCAATATGCTTGCCAAGATAGTGAAGCAATTCAAATTCACGGTGAGTCAATTCGATTGTTTCTTCACGTTTTAAAACAAGGTAAGCATCCGGTTGAATCGTTAAAACACCTACTTGAATATCATTAGAATTTTGTCCTTCTTCTTCAGCAGGCGCTACATTTTGTCGTCGCAAATTGGCCTTCACCCGTGCGATTAATTCGCGCGTTGAAAATGGCTTTGTGACATAGTCATCAGCCCCTAATTCTAGGCCTAAAACTTTATCAATTTCAGAGTCTTTTGCCGTTAACATAATAATTGGGAAATCGAATTTTTTGCGGATTTCACGACAAACTTCCATCCCGTCACGGTTCGGCAACATAATATCCAATAGCATTAAATCAGGCTGGATTTCTCCTGCAATTTTAATCGCCTCATCCCCGTCATATGCGCAAACTACATTAAAGCCTTCTTTTTTTAAGTTAAATTGCAAAATATCCGCAATCGGTTTCTCATCGTCTACAACTAAAATTGTTTTACTCATCATTTTTCTCCCCTTTTTCTTCCCATCTATACCCTTTTTGCTTATCATTGTTCGTTCTTTACTACCCTATACTTTATCATTGTTCAAGGCTTTTCGCACCTATCAGTGGCTACGTGTCGCTTTGCCAAAGGAGCTCAAAACCTAATCTTAATCTACAAAAGTAAAAAGCAGCCGCCCATAGGCGACTGCTTGATCTCGTATCATAAGCTATCATAATGTAAAAACTATCTCCAAACACTTGTAACGATGTTTGTTTGGTTGCGGTCAGGACCGACAGAGAAAATTGAAATTTGTACGCCCGTCAATTGTGCAATACGCTCTAAGTAATGACGTGCAGTTTCTGGCAACTCATCTAATGATTTGCAGTTTGTTACGTCTTCAGACCAGCCTGGAAGCTCTTCATAAACAGGCTCGCACTCATCTAACATACGCAAGTTTGCAGGGTATTCTGTGATCAATTCACCTTTGTAACGGTAAGCTGTACAAATCTTAACTGTTTCAAGACCTGTTAATACATCAATCGAGTTAACCGTTAAATCTGTTAAACCACTTACACGTCTTGCATGACGAACAACGACGCTGTCAAACCAGCCGATGCGGCGTGGACGTCCTGTAGTTGTCCCATATTCTTTCCCAACTTCACGGATTTGTTGACCTACTTCATCAAACAATTCTGTTGGGAATGGTCCATCACCTACACGTGACGTGTACGCTTTACATACTCCGATAACGTGTTGAATTGTCGTTGGGCCAACTCCAGCACCAATTGTTACTCCGCCCGCTACTGGGTTAGAAGATGTAACAAAAGGATATGTTCCTTGGTCGATATCAAGCATTACGCCTTGAGCGCCTTCAAACAATACGCGACGTCCATCATCAATTGCATCATTTAATACTTTTGATGTATCTGTTACATATTTAGCGATTTCTTGACCATATGCATAATATTCTTCCATAATTTCTTCTACAGTAAATCCTTCTGTTTCATAAAACTTCTCGAACAGACGGTTTTTCTCGATTAAGTTCATGCGCAGTTTTTCTTCGAACACAACATGGTCCAATAAATCCGCCATACGAATTCCGACACGTGCTGCTTTGTCCATATAAGCAGGTCCGATGCCTTTACCTGTTGTTCCAATTTTGTTTGCTCCGCGTCGTGCTTCTTCTACTTCATCTTGTTTAATATGGTACGGCAATAAAACATGTGCGCGGTTTGAAATGCGCAAGTTTTCAGTTGTGACGCCACGCTCATGAAGACCTTTTAACTCTTTAACAAGCGCTTTTGGATCGACAACCATTCCGTTTCCGATTACTGATGTTTTATCTTTATAAAAAATTCCTGAAGGAATCAAATGTAATTTATACGTTTCTCCACCGAAAATGATGGTGTGTCCAGCGTTATTACCGCCTTGGTAACGTGCAATTACTTCTGCATGTTCTGATAGAAAATCAGTGATTTTCCCTTTTCCTTCGTCTCCCCATTGCGTTCCTACTACTACGACTGACGTCATAATTCCGCACCTCCGTTAGGCATATGCCCTATCTCAAACAGCTTTTATTATACCAAGCAAAACAAATACCGTCAATACAAAACAGAAGAAAACACGAACATATAAATGTGTTACCACATTTAATGTTCGTGTTTAAAAATCTCCGCCCGATTCATGTTGACTCCAATCGATGGTTACGAATTTATTATATTCTTTCACAAACGCTAGTTTAACAGTACCTGTTGGACCGTTACGTTGCTTCGCGATGATAATTTCAATCATATTTTGATCTTCTGTTTCTTTGTCGTAATAATCCTCACGATACAAGAATGACACAATATCGGCATCTTGCTCAATACTTCCAGATTCACGTAAATCCGACATCATTGGTCGTTTATCTTGTCGCTGCTCTACTCCACGAGACAACTGAGACAAGGCGATAACGGGTACTTCAAGTTCACGAGCCAAACCTTTTAATGAACGGGAAATGTCCGAAACTTCTTGTTGACGGTTTTCGCCGGATTTTCCGGGTCCCTGGATCAATTGAAGATAATCAATCATGATCATGCCGAGTCCGTACTCTTGTTTCAAACGACGACATTTTGCACGAATGTCATTTACCCGAATACCTGGCGTATCATCGATAAAGATTCCGGCATTGGATAAACTCCCCATCGCCATCGTCAACTTGCGCCAATCTTCATTTTGAAGTGCACCTGTACGAAGCACTTGTGCATCAATATTACCTTCTGCACAAAGCATACGCATGACGAGCTGTTCCGCACCCATCTCCAAACTAAAGATGGCGACATTTTCGTCTGTTTTCGTCGCTACGTTTTGTGCGACGTTCAAAGCGAAAGCGGTCTTACCAACAGAAGGCCGTGCAGCTACGATAATCAAGTCGTTTCGTTGAAACCCTGCTGTGACCTTATCAAGGTCTCGGAAGCCTGTAGGAATACCTGTGACGTCTCCTTTACGGGTATGCAACAATTCGATATTGTCATAGGTCTTGACCAGAACATCTTTGATGTGGGTAAAGTCACCGGCCTTTTTCCGGCTTGATACTTCCATCATTTTCTTTTCTGCTTCAGAAAGCAAGGCTTCTACTTCATCTTCACGTGTAAAGCCGTCTTCTACAATCGTTGTCGCTACACGGATTAATCGACGAAGCAAGGCTTTTTCTTCAACAATATGTGCATAATGCGCAACGTTAGCAGCTGTTGGTACAGCATTAGCAATTTCCGTTAAATAAGATAAACCGCCGACATCTTCTAATTCTTTTTTGACAGAAAGCTCTTCTGTCACAGTCACAACATCAATCGCTTTTCCTTGATCTGATAAATTCAGCATCGTCTGGAAAATCTTTTGATGGGCAATGCGGTAAAAATCTTCCGCCATGACGATTTCAGCAACCGTAATCAGGGACGGTGGTTCTAAAAAGATGGCACCAATCACCGATTGCTCGGCTTCATGGTTGTGCGGGGGGACACGATCTATCATTTCGTTCATCGGTGTCTCACCTTACGCTTCTTCAGTAACATGAACTCGAAGTGTAGCAGTTACATCCTGATGCAATTTCACAGGAATATTCGTATAGCCAAGCGCACGGATAGCATCATCTAACTCCATTTTACGTTTGTCTAATTTGATGCCATTTTTCTTCTCAAGAGCTGTCGCTACTTGTTTTGTTGTTATTGATCCGAAAATACGTCCGCCTTCACCCGATTTAGCGGTCAATTCGATTGTTAAGCTTTCTAGTGTTTCTTTCAATTGTTCCGCTTCTTGACGCTCTAAGTCAGCTTCTTTTTGCTCTTTTTTCTTTTGTCCGTCCAACTTACTAATTGTTGCTTGGTTAGCTTCAATCGCCCAATTGTTTTTCAGTAGGAAGTTATGTGCGTAACCATCTGCTACGTTTTTAATTTCACCTTTTTTGCCTTTGCCTTTTACGTCTTTTAAGAATATTACTTTCATTCGTTTGTTCCTCCTTCAGTATCTTCCAAAATCACCGCTTTTAATTGTTCAACGGCTTGTTCTATTGTTGAATTTGGCATTTGGGTAGCCGCATTTGTTAAATGACCACCACCGCCGAGGTTTTCCATAACTATTTGAACGTTGACTTCACCAAGTGAACGGGCACTAATTCCAATGCCGCCTTCTGCTCGCTCAGCCACAACAAAAGACGCATTAACATCTTTCATCGTTAATAAAATATCTGCTGTTTGCGCAATCAGCACAGGGCTGTAAACACGATCTGTTTCCCCTTTTGCAATCGCGATACCATCACCAACAAATTCTACAGTTTGAACAATTTTAGCACGTTCTACATAGGTTTCTAAGTCTTCTTTTAGTATACGTTGAACGAGTACTGTATCAGCTCCATTTGAACGCAAATAAGAAGCGGCTTCAAAGGTGCGGGCACCTGTTCTTAACGTAAAGCTTTTCGTATCTACGATAATACCAGCTAGCATCGCTGTTGCTTCTAACATCGACAATTTCTCATGCTTTGGTTGATATTCGATCAATTCAGTTACCAATTCCGCGGTCGATGAAGCATAAGGTTCCATGTAAACGAGCATTGTATTGGTAATGAATTCCTCACCTCTACGATGATGGTCGATTAATACAACTCGTTCCATCCTTTGCAATACGCGTTCATCAATAACCATTGACGGTTTATGCGTATCGACTACAACAAGAAGTGAATTCTCGGTCATTTCAGCTAACGCCTCTTCAGGGGTTATAAACTGTGAAAACAATTCCGGTTCGCCTTCAATTTCTTCCATTAAGCGCATAACGCTGCGATCGTATGCGTCAAAGTCAATAATGATGCGTCCTTTGACTTTGTTCATGGCTGCCATTTTAGCTACACCGACTGCGGCACCGATTGAATCCATATCTGGCATTTTGTGACCCATGATAAACACTTGATCACTTTCTTGGATTAAATCACGTAGCGCATGTGAGATAACGCGCGCCCTGACACGTGTCCGTTTTTCAACGGGGTTGGTCTTGCCGCCATAAAACTTCACTTTTCCACTTGGGTGCTTGATGGCAACTTGATCGCCACCACGTCCTAGCACTAAGTCCAAGCCAGATTGAGCGAGTCCACCTAATTCAACTAATGAAGCAGAACCTGCTCCAACGCCGATACTAAGGGTCAGTGCTAGATTATCTTTAGATGTAACTTCACGAATATCATCCAAAATAGCAAATTTCGATGATTCAAGCTCTTTTAAAATCGATTCATTAAAGACAGCCATAAATCGTTCAGAAGAAATACGCTTCACAAAAATCCCATGATCTGATCCCCATTGATTGACCAATGAAGTAACTAAACTATTGACTTTGCTACGTGTTTGATCGTCCATACCTTGTGCAAGTTCATCGTAATTATCAATGAATAAAATTCCGATAACCGTACGATCGGCATAATAAAGCGACTCAATTTCCACTTGTTCTGTAATATCAAAAAGATAAAACAAGCGGTCGTCCGCCTTATAATAGACACGGTATTTCCGATCGCCAAACGCGATTGTCAGCTCTTTTTCATCCGATTTCACAAGCGGATGAAAGTCCTCAGATAAAGTAAAGAGAGATTCTCCGATTAATGTATCGTATTCAAGTGTCGAAGTCATATAAGGATTTGCCCATTCGATGTCATACTGTTCATTGACTAACAAAATACCAATCGGCATTTCGAGCAAAGCTTCTTCCCCGACTTTCTTCATTCGGTACGATAATGTTTCTATATGCTTTTCAGTAGCCTCATAAACTCTTTTTTCGGTCACCCAAGTGGCTGTAAAAGCCAACACAAAAAGCAGTGTAAAAATACCAGCGGCCCATTCAGACCAAAGCGAAATCAAAATCGCTGCGGCCATGCCAAGAGCTAGGAGTGCGATAAGTGGATATCGAAGTTTTCGTTTTCTGAAAAAAGCCGACATTATTCTTCAGCTCCTTATTTTCCTTTAAACTCGTGTGCTCGTTTGACCCAACCACGGATATCAAATCCAAGATCTACGATTCCGACAATACTCGTGAATGACTGCAAAGGAAATGCCAATACAGTAACTAGCACTGTCACCCACTTTGGCCAGCCTTCTTGGTGAATGTAGTAGTGGTAAAAAGAAACACCCTGCAAAAACAAGAGGAATTGGAGCAACACGGTGGCATTGATGAAAATCATGTACGCCATTGTACCAGGTTCAAACTCTGATAATAACGAAACAAGCAACACGATTAAATAATACCATAAAACAGATTTCGGCAATTTCATGTTCCGAAAAGGTGGAAACTTAGGAGCCATAATCCCAAAGCGTTTCAAGATTGGCAGGAGAATCAGTAATAACACCCACACAACTGCAAAAACGCCTAATACGAGTAACACGGGCAATAAGGTTTCAAATGAAAACTGCAATTGCGAAACCAGTTCATTATAATCTGCTATAGAAGCTTCAGAAGCTCCTAGCTTTTCCATCATGACACCCGTTTGTTCATAAGATTGATCAAAGCTTGCAGAAAACTCTTCTAACACATTGATGCCAAACAGTAAAATTGAAGCCATATATTGAACCATTAATGACATCAGCAGGACTAAACTCGCACCCATGAACATAAATAATTTACTCTTCTTATAATAAATCGAAATACCGATTACCAACCCTAGCGGTACGTGGATTAAGGCTAACGGTAATGAAAAAAGGCCACCAATGATAAAAGCTAGTATCAGGCAGACTGCTGCGAAAAGCGCAGAAGCTTTCCAAGGATATTTCGCACTGTACCAAGCAATTGGCAATGCCAAAACTAACGTACTTACTATACTTAAAACAGGTACGTAAACTGAAATGGCTAGCAGCACGGTAAATACCGTGGCCATCATCGCACCGTTTGTAAGTTGTCGCGTTTGTTGATTTTGCATATGACTGTATTTCCCCTTCTTTCGGGTATATTTCATCCTTGTAATTGTACCATGATTCAAGAACTGGAACAAAAAGAGCTGTCCTCAATAAGACGGTAACTGTTGTAAAACAAGAGTGATGTTAAAATTATGACTTCCGCTATCATTTTTCAACATATTTCCTTGTTTTAACGCATAAAAAAAAGACCGGTTTCCCGGTCTTTTTGGAATCTTAATTATCTTTCTTCCGCAACAAACGGTAGAAGTGCCATGATACGTGAGCGTTTAATAGCGATTGTCAACTTACGTTGCCATTTAGCGCTAGTGCCTGTAACACGACGTGGCAAGATTTTCCCTCTTTCAGAAATAAATTTCTTCAAAAGATCAGTATCTTTATAGTCAATGTGCGTGATGTTGTTGGAAGTGAAGTAACAAACCTTTTTCCGTTTTTTTCCTCCGCGACGTGGTGCCATATCGAATTACCTCCTTTACTTAATGATTAATCGTTAGTTTTGGTCCATCTTAGAACGGTAAATCGTCATCCGATACTTCTATCGGGCCGCTACCACTTGAGAATGGATCTTCATCTACACGAGTATGGTTTTGCTGACTTGGGCTCGGTGATTGGTTCTGTTGATACGAAGGCTGCTGTCCTTGTGAACGGTCCGTATTAGCATTAGCATTTTTTGGCTCAAGAAATTGAACACTATCTGCCACTACTTCTGTTGTATAGACGCGTTTCCCGTCTTGTCCCTCGTAGCTACCTGTTTGGATACGGCCTTCAACACCAGCTAAGCTTCCTTTTTTCAGGAAATTCGCTGTATTTTCAGCTTGTTTGCGCCAAACGGTACAATTAATGAAATCAGCTTCGCGTTCACCTTGAGCGTTTGAGAATGTCCGGTTTACAGCAAGTGTAAAACGAGCAACTGCCGCGCCGCTTGGTGTGTAACGAAGGTCTGGATCTTTTGTCAGTCTTCCGACTAAAACAACTCGGTTAATCATCAGAATTCAACCTCCTTCAAGTCAAAAAAATTTCAGTGTCGGTATCCTGTTTACGCGTCTTTGCGTACAGCGATATGACGAATAATGTCTTCGTTAATGTTCGCAAGACGTGTGTATTCGTTGATAGCTTCAGAACCAGCGTTTACTTTTACGATCTGGTAGAAACCTTCACGTAAGTCGTTGATTTCATAAGCTAAACGACGTTTACCCCACTCTTTCGACTCGATGATTTCAGCTCCGTTAGAAGTAAGGATGTCGTTGAAACGCTCTACTAGAGTTTTCTTCGCTTCCTCTTCAATTGCAGGCTGAATGATATACATTAATTCATATTCTCTCATCGTGTTGTCACCTCCTCATGGACTTGGGCCCTGCTGTATCCAGCGGGCAAGGAGCAAGCAATTCATAAATATTACTCACATCACAGTATTGTATCACAATAACAGTGCACTAGCAAGCATGTTTTCAACTTTCAAATCAGCTATACTTTCTATCATAGATCTCAAAGGACGTGAAGTGATGAGCCCCTCTCGAATCATTGAATTAGAAATGGAGAAAATAGCACCTCAAGCGCTTTGGTTTAATGCTGCTTTACTCGTTGCATTCGCTGCTCTTTATCATTTTTTTAACGAGCCGCTAGCGTTTGGCTTTTCTTTAATTGGCATTTCTTTGTTTTTCACCGGCTATCTTTTGCTAATCGTTTTACATGAACTGTTTCATTTAATAGGCTTTGTGATATTCGGAAAAGTGCCGATTTCTTCATTGAATTACGGTGTAAACTTGAAACTTGGTATCGCCTATGCCACTACCAATAAACCTGTACAAAACCCCGCCATGCGCAAAGCGCTCCTATTACCTTTTTGGACAACCGCTTTTATCCCTACCGTGTTAGGGTTTTGGGTCGATAGCCAAGTCCTCGTTTTTTTAGGAGCTATGCTGACCGCAGGTGCTTTTGGCGACTTTGTTATGTATAAAGAATTGCGCAAAGAAAAAAACGCGGCATGGATCCTCGATGATCCTTCGCTGCCGCGTCTTCATGTTTATGATCACTATCCTGATCATGAAAGCACTGATTAATTTCGGTGCTTTTTATACCGCTGAATAGCTTACTTCCCATTTTCCTGTCGGGATTGGTGTTTTCAATAAATTTTTATCTTTTGCAAGATACGCAAGTGTTTCGACAACTTTGCCGTCAACTTTTACTTGAATTTTCTTCTTATCGTATAAATCTATTTCAGGATTTCCTGAGTAGTCTTCCAAATAATCTAGAGCTGGCCATAATACTTCGGGAACATTATATATTTCTCCTTCAACTTGACCTTCACTAGCTAAAACCATTGCTGGATAGCCCATTTCAGTGTCATATAAAGATCCTTTTGCCATTGCCCGTTCTTCCACTAATTCAGCTTCTTCCAAGTAACAGTGATACTTCCCGCCTTGTTTTAGCGTTCCGTATACAAATAACAACATTCTCAATTCCTCCATGCAAAAACCGGATGCGGTAAGGCATCCGGTTTTTTTTAGTTTTGTGATCTTTCATTCAATAGTGCATAACGGTCGTTTCCGCTTTTAGACGTTAAATCTAAATAGCATTACGTCGCCGTCTTTGACGATGTATTCTTTACCTTCTTGACGTACTTTTCCTGCTTCTTTTGCTGCTGCCATTGATCCAATTTCGACCAAATCATCGTAGGCAACTGTTTCAGCACGGATAAATCCGCGTTCAAAGTCAGAGTGAATAACGCCGGCACATTGTGGTGCTTTCATGCCTTTTTTAAATGTCCATGCACGTACTTCTTGAACGCCCGCTGTGAAGTATGTTGCTAGTCCAAGCAAGCTGTACGAAGCTTTAACCAATAAGTCTAATCCAGACTCTTTAATCCCTAGTTCTTCAAGGAACATTGCTTTTTCCTCGTCTTCTAGTTCAGCCATTTCTTCTTCGATTTTCGCACAGATGACGATAACGTCTGCATTGTCTTTCGCAGCGAAATCACGAACCGTTTGAACGTATTCGTTGTTGTCTGCATCTGCAATTTCATCTTCAGCAACGTTTGCTACGTAAAGCATTGGTTTGATCGTCAATAAGTTCAAGCCTTTTGCAATCTTCAATTCATCTTCTGTAAATTCAATTGAACGTGCCAATTGACCATTTTCAAAGGCTTCACGCAATTTCATTAGTACTGGCTCTTCTGCAACAGCGTCTTTATCTTTTTGCTTTACTAATTTCGCTGCACGCGCAATGCGTTTTTCGATACTTTCCATATCAGCTAAAATTAACTCTAAGTTAATAACTTCAATATCAGAAATCGGATCTACTTTACCCGTTACATGCGTAATGTTGTCATCAGCGAAACAACGAACCACTTGGCAAATTGCGTCAACTTCACGAATATGAGACAAGAATTTATTTCCTAATCCTTCGCCTTTACTCGCGCCTTCTACAATTCCAGCAATGTCCGTAAATTCAAAAGCAGTCGGAACGGTTTTTTTCGGTTCCACTAATTCTGTCAATTTATCAAGACGCTCATCTGGAACTTCAACAATTCCAACGTTTGGATCTATTGTACAGAACGGGTAGTTTGCCGCTTCTGCACCCGCTTTAGTTATTGCATTAAATAATGTGGATTTCCCCACGTTTGGTAATCCTACAATCCCTGCAGTTAATGCCATAGGATGCACAACCTTTCCTCTATATAAAACGAATTATTTTTTACACAACCATTCCATTATAAGAACGAAACATGAAATTGTCCATTTTTCATTCTCTTTCGGCTTTCACTAAAATCTTTTTCATCTTTTTATTAAATTCCATACGAGGTAGCATTACACTATGTTGACAACCTTCGCATTTTATTCGGACGTCTGCTCCCATGCGGATAATTTTCCATGCATTTGCTCCGCAAGGATGACCTTTTTTCATTTCCACTATGTCATTCAGCCCAAAATCCTTCATTTCCATGAATTTTTCTCCTTTTTATTCATTTTTAGCATTTTTGGTTATATTAGATTCTCCAGGAGACCGCTGAACCATCACCATACGTGGATATGGAACTTCGACTCCTCGTTGATCCAAGAAATCTTTTAAATCACGGCGTATCTCTCGTGCTACAGCAAAATGCTGCATCGGCATGGTTTCCGCTGTAATTCGCATAACCACTTCAGTCGTCGTTAAGTTTTGTACGCCTAGTAATTCTGCCGGTTTGATAATTTGTTCGTATCGCTCCTGCAAGCCCCCTAGAAATACCATAATTAATTCTTCGACGCGTTTAATATCCGACTCATATGAAATATTAATGTCCACAACAGCAATCGAATTATGAACTGAAAAATTCACGACATCCTGAATATTGCCATTCGGAAAAATAAACAATTCACCGGTCCACGCCTTCACCTTTGTTGTTCGCAATCCAATTTCTTCAACAGTTCCTTCAGCAGCTGCAATACGCACATAATCCCCTACAGAAAACTGATCTTCAAAAATAATAAAAAAGCCTGTAATGACATCGCGCACCAAATTTTGTGCACCGAACCCTACTGCTAAGCCTAAAACCCCTGCACCTGCAATAAGCCCTGTAATGTCGATTGTAAAAGTCGCCAATATAGAAACAACTGCTATAAAGTAAACGACATAGGCTACGACATTGGATAATAATTTCGATAAAGTTTGCTGTCTTCGCTCATTGTAAA
Source organism: Planococcus sp. PAMC 21323 (assembly GCF_000785555.1). NCBI lineage: Bacteria > Bacillati > Bacillota > Bacilli > Caryophanales > Caryophanaceae > Planococcus > Planococcus sp. PAMC 21323. Next base: position 3,093,893 of record NZ_CP009129.1, read on the forward strand.
CAAGCGGACCTCTAATGCGGACAGAAAAAGTTTTACGTATCAGCATGCGCAATACTTTTACCAACACAATTGCAGCTACTGTAATCAAAATCACTTTCAAAAACACAACGAACAAACCTACCCACATGGCTTCATCTGACAGAATCGTTAAAATGCGTTGCATTATTTTTTCAACATTCACTCTTTCACCTTCCTGGTCTTTACATCAAATTAAAGTTATATATAACCGAGACAACTATCCCTACAACTACTATTCCTGGCAATAAATTAGCCACTCTAATTTTCGTTATCCCCATCAAATTCAACCCGATTGCAACGATCATGATGCCACCGGTTGCGCTCATTTCTAAAATAAACATCTCCAACGCTTCAGCTGGGATTAATATGCTGATTTGAGTCGCAAATAACGCAATCAATCCTTGATAAACAAATACAGGAATCGCTGCTAGCATTACACCAAACCCAAGTGTAGACGCTAAAATTATAGAAGTAAATCCATCAATAATCCCTTTAGAGATCAAGACGCCATGCTCGTTACTAAGACCACTTTCCATTGCTCCGATAATACCCATCGCACCGATGACAAATATTAAGGTCGCAGTTACAAAACCTTGAGCTAAGCTACCTTTACTTTCTTTTGTTCCAAGCATACGTTCAATCCAGTGACCAAAGTCATTTAACTTTCCTTCTAGATTTGCCCACTCGCCAATGACTGTACCTAGCACTAAACTGATAATAACAATCACAAAATTTTGACTTCCTAACCCCATATCTAGCCCTAGCACAATTACCGATAAGCCGATTACATACATAACCGTTTCTTTCATTTTTTCAGAAATATTACGAAGAGCTCTTCCAAGTATGGTTCCCACTATAATTAAAACAGCATTTATCAATGTACCTAAGAGAACCATTACATTTCTCCCCCTTTATCTTGCCTACTTACAGCAAGGTCCTCTTCTCCCTCTTTTTGAGAGCATTACTCAGTTTTACACTTATCAAAAACAGAACCTATTCCCCTGTTTTGGGAAATAGGCACTTATCAGCTTAATAATTCTAAAATTCGTTCTAAATCATCTTCTGAGAAAAACTCGATTTCTATTTTCCCTTTGTTCTTGTTTTTCTTAATTTGTACTTTTGTACCGAAACGATCTCGTAATTCTGATTGTTTTTCTTCTATAAAAATATCTTTCTTTTTCTCTAGTGTTTCACGTGGAACATTCTCATTTAAACGTTGCACTAAATTTTCCAATTGACGCACATTCAGACTTTCTTTCACTACTTTTTCAGCAGTTTCCGGAATAAGTTTTTTGCTTCTTAAGCCAAGTAAAGTACGCCCGTGCCCCATCGACAATTCCTTGTCAGAAATAAGTTTGCGGACAGCTTCTGGTAATGCTAAAAGTCGGATGTGATTTGCAATATGTGGACGACTTTTCCCTAAACGAAAAGCTAATTGTTCTTGAGTTAAGTTCAACGCTTCCATTAATTTCTGATAGGCTTCTGCTTCTTCAATCGGCGTTAAATCTTCACGTTGAAGGTTTTCTAATATAGCAAGTTCCATCATTTGTTGATCTGATAATTCTTTTACGATTGCTGGAACTTTTTTCAACTTCACTAATTTTGCTGCACGGAAACGACGTTCTCCAACCACTATTTCATACTTTTCGCCTGCTTTTCTAACGACAATTGGCTGCAAGATTCCATGTTCCTTAATAGACTCTGCCAATTCCTCTAAAGCTACTTGATCAAATATTTTTCGTGGTTGATATGGATTGGCTTGGATTTCGCCAACATTGATTTGATTTACTTTGTCAGTATCACTAATTGTTTCTCCTGGAAACAAGGCATTAATACCTTTTCCTAATCCTTTAGCCATTACCAATCACTTCCTTTGCCAATTCTAAATACACTTCTGCGCCTCTGGATTTCGGATCATAAATAATAATTGGCTCTCCATGACTCGGTGCTTCGCTTAATCTTACGTTTCTTGGAATAATCGTTTTATATACCTTATCTTGAAAATACTTTTTCACTTCTTCAATTACTTGCACGCCTAAATTTGTACGTGCGTCTAGCATCGTCAGCAAAACACCGTCAATCATTAAATCGTGGTTTAAGTGTTTTTGCACTAAACGAATCGTACTTAATAGTTGGCTTAGTCCCTCTAATGCATAATATTCACATTGTACTGGAATAATAATGGCATCAGAAGCTGTCAATGAATTTAAAGTCAGTAACCCTAATGATGGCGGACAATCAATGATTATGTAATCGTACATATCTTTGACTTCTGCTAATGCATTTTTTAAGCGAGCTTCTCTTGATATTGTTGAAACTAACTCGATTTCAGCTCCAGCTAAAGAAATAGTTGCAGGCACTACATGCAAATTTTCTACTTTTGTTTCCATTATGGTATCTTTTACAGCAATGTCGTCGATTAAAACTTCATAAATACATTTTTCGACGTCCCCTTTGTTGACGCCTACTCCACTCGTCGCATTTCCTTGAGGATCGATATCTATTAATAGAACTTTTTTGCCTAAATAAGCAAGGCAGGCACTTAAGTTCACTGAAGACGTTGTTTTTCCTACGCCGCCCTTTTGATTGGCGATCGCAATAGTTCTCCCCACACTTGCACCAACTTTCTTTATTACTTTCTTTATTTTACTGCGGAATCTTTATTTTAGCTATTTTATTAACGCTAAAAAAGATGTTCGCAACATTTTATTCAATAAAAATCAGATACTTACTTTATAGTAGCATCCTATTTTTATATTGTATCAAAATTTTTCAACAATACGATGTTCTAACCACGAAAAAAGCTCTTTCCAATCTGGGAAAGAGCTTTTCGTTATTTTTTCTTCGGAATTTTCACTGTGATTTGGTAGTATTCTTCGTGTTCTTCTTCTTCTGTCGTCAAATCAATGCCACTTTTAGAAACCATACTTAAAGATTCTTTAATCGTGTTCATCGCAATGCGCATATCTCTGCTAAAGGCTTTTTTTCGTGCTTTTGGCTTTTTAGGTTCTGTTGAAAGTAATTTGATCACTTTCGCTTCTAGCTGCTTTACATTTAAACTTTCTTCAATGGTTTCATCAAACAATTTCTTTTGTTGCTCTGCGTCTTTTACTTGCAATAATGCTCTTGCATGCCGCTCTGTTAACAATCGATTAAGTAGCGCTGTCTGAATTTCTTCAGGCAATTTTAACAAACGTAGTTTGTTCGCGACTGTCGACTGACCTTTACCCAGGCGTTGTGCTAAAGCTTCTTGCGTAATTTCTTGTATATCTAGCAAGTTACGATAAGCATGTGCTTCTTCTATTGAAGTAAGTTCTTCACGTTGAAGATTTTCGATTAAAGCGATAGATGCTGTTTCTTTATCGCTCAAGTTACGAATAATAGCCGGTACTTCTGTCCATTCGAGCGATTTCATTGCACGAAAACGTCGTTCACCGGCAATGATTTCATATTCGCCTTCATTTCCAGAGTTTCTGACTACAATCGGTTGAATGACCCCATGAACATGAATCGTCCGGGCAAGTTCTTCGATTTTTTCTTCATCAAAAATTGTTCTCGGTTGATATTTGTTTGCATGTATTTTATCGAGCGGCAGTTTAATGACTTGTTCTGACGCCTGATGTTCTGCTGTTTCCTTCTTTGCTGTATCATTTGCTTTATCTCCGCCTCCAAAGAAACGAGAAAAAGGACTTTTCATCCTCAAGCACCACCTTTTACAAGCTCACTTTATCACTGAATCTACAATCACTTTTACTGCTCGCTTAATGTTCCACGTGAAACATTAAGCGATTGGTGACTTGTTTGGAACTCCAGCTTTCCGTGGATATTTCTTTGGTGTTTCTTTAAACTTTTTAAATACCTGAATATAACGCTCGCTTTCTTCTACCGGTAGTAAGAAAGAGTGAACGGCTTCTAGCTTTACACCTAGTTTTTGTAATGCTTTTTCTGCATCATCTAATTCATCTGAAGCCGTTGCTGCTTTCATCGCTGCAAAGACCCCGCCCTTTTTAACAAGTGGCACACATAATTCAGCTAGTACCGATAACCGTGCTACTGCACGGGCCGTTACGACGTCATAGCTTTCACGATGAGCAGATTGTCCAAAGTCTTCTGCTCTAGAATGTATAAATTGAACTTTAGAAAGTCCAAGTTCACCACTCAAGTGCTGCAAAAATTGAATGCGTTTGTTCAAAGAGTCCACTATCGTAACCTCAATATGGGGAAAACAGATTTTTAGTGGGATACTGGGGAATCCTGCACCGGCACCTACATCACAAATTTTCATCGGTTTTGTGAAATCTAAGTAAAATGCCGCAGTAATAGAGTCATAAAAATGCTTTAAATACACAGCCGATTGTTCTGTAATTGCCGTCAGGTTCATCTTGTCGTTCCATTCAACTAATTCCTTATGATAGATTCGGAATTGCTCGAGTTGTTTTTCGGTTAAGACAATCCCTTTTTCATTGAGGGCATCTTTAAACTGTTGTTCATTCAAACTAGCTTCCTCCCTCTTTCTTAATCTTTATGTAAATTAAGAAATGGACTGGTGTGAGCCAGTCCATTCTTTTGTCTAGCTTATGCCTTTAGTTGTTTTGCGTTAAACAGAGATTTTTGCAATCTTTCCTTGTTCAATATACACCAATAAGATGGATATGTCAGCCGGATTAACACCAGAGATGCGTGACGCCTGCGCGATCGACAACGGTCGAACTTCTGCTAGCTTGCCTCGTGCTTCGGTCGCAATTCCAGAGATTGCGTGGTAATCGATATTATCTGGAATCTTTTTGTTTTCCATTTTTTTGAGTTTGTCGACTTGTAACAACGATTTCTCAATGTAACCTTCATATTTAATATGAATTTCGACTTGTTCTTTTACTTCATTTTCAAGCTCTATTGATGAAGCTGTCAGTTTAGAAATCATGTCGTATGTCATTTCTGGACGTTTCAACAAATCCGCTCCACGAATGCCATCTTTTAATTCACTGCCCCCTGCATCGCGAATCGCTTGCTGGGTTGCTTCATTTGGCTTGATCATGATGCTTCTTAAACGTTTGATTTCTTCTTCAATACACTCTTTTTTAGCAAGAAACTTCACATAACGCTCTTCAGTGATCATGCCAATTGAATACGCTAATTCTGTTAAACGAATATCAGCATTATCATGGCGAAGTAATAAGCGGTATTCAGCACGAGATGTTAACAGACGATAAGGTTCGCTTGTTCCCTTTGTGACTAAATCATCGATCAATACACCGATATATGCGTCAGAGCGGCTCAATATTACTTCTTCTTTTCCTAGTACTTTTGCTGCAGCATTAATTCCAGCCATCAAACCTTGTCCCGCTGCTTCTTCGTAACCAGACGTTCCATTAATTTGACCTGCTGTGTACAAATTCACAATTTGTTTTGTTTCTAGTGTTGGCCATAATTGCGTCGGAACAATTGCATCATATTCAATAGCATATCCAGCACGCATCATTTCCGCCTTCTCGAGCCCTGGAACGGACTCTATTAGCTTCCGCTGGACATGTTCAGGCAAACTCGTTGAAAGGCCTTGTACGTAAACCTCGCGCGTATTACGGCCTTCTGGTTCTAAAAAGATCTGATGACGCGGCTTATCGTTAAAACGAACCACTTTGTCTTCGATTGAAGGACAGTAGCGTGGACCTGTTCCTTTAATCATTCCTGAGTACATTGGTGACAAATGAAGATTGTCATCTATAATCTGATGAGTTTTTTCATTTGTATAGGTTAACCAGCATGGCAGCTGATCTGTAATGTATTCCGTCGTTTCATGACCAAACGCACGCGGTACATCATCGCCTGGTTGAATTTCCGTTTTGCTGTAATCAATGCTATTGCTATTTACACGTGGAGGCGTTCCCGTTTTAAAACGAACTGTTTCAAAGCCAAGCTTCTCCAAGTTTTCTGCCAATTTAATGGATGGTTGTTGATTATTGGGGCCACTTGAATAACGTAGATCTCCAATAATAATTTCACCACGCAAGAAAGTACCTGTTGTGATAACAACTGATTTTGCACGGTAAATTCCGCCTACTTGAGTGATAAGTCCTTGGATCTTACCATCTTCAACGATCAATTCTTCTGCAATTCCTTGATGCAATGTTAAATTCGGTGACTCTTCCATCAAGCGTTTCATTTCTTGTTGGTAAAGTACTTTATCTGCTTGTGCGCGCAGTGCGCGAACAGCAGGTCCTTTAGCTGTATTCAACATTCTCATTTGAATGTGTGTTTTATCGATCACGCGTCCCATGGCTCCGCCAAGTGCGTCTATTTCACGTACAACAATGCCTTTCGCTGGTCCACCAATAGATGGGTTACACGGCATAAATGCGATCATATCCAGATTCATCGTCAAAACAAGCGTTTTAGCACCCATTCGCGCAGACGCAAGAGCAGCTTCCGCTCCTGCATGTCCGGCTCCTACAACGATGACATCGAACGTGCCTGCTTCGTATTGTGGCATGTTCGTTCATTCCCTTCGAGTTTTATTTCCCTAGACAGAACTGAGAGAATAATTGGTTTAAGAGGCCGTCATCTGCGGTATCTCCAATGATTTCACCAAGAAGTTCCCACGTTCGAGTAACATCAATTTGAATCATATCTACGGGAACTTCCATTTCAGCGGCTTCAATAGCGTCTGAAATGGTTTTATGTGCCTGATGCAACAATGCAATATGGCGCACATTGGATACATAGGTCATGTCCCCTGCTTCTATTTCTCCTTTGAAAAACAAGGCAGCAATCGCTTCTTCAAGCTGATCAATTCCTTCTTCTTCAACTAATGAAGTTGTCACTAGCAATTTATCTCCAGCTAGCTTCTGCACCTTTTCTAAATCGATTTTCTGAGGCAAATCGGTTTTATTGATTACGACAATATAGTCCATATCTTTCACCGTTTCAAACAACAGTTCATCTTCGTGAGTTAGTGCTTCTGCATAATTTAACACGTAAAGGATCAAATCAGCTTCTTTTAATACTTTTCTTGACCGTTCAACACCAATTCGCTCGACAATATCTTCTGTTTCACGAATTCCTGCCGTATCAACTAAACGCAATGGAACACCACGGACATTCACGTATTCCTCTATTATATCACGGGTAGTTCCTGCTATTTCTGTGACAATTGCTTTATTTTCTTGAACCAGACTATTTAAAAGAGAAGATTTCCCAACGTTCGGACGCCCTAAAATGACGGTTGAAAGCCCTTCTCTCAAAATTTTCCCTTGCGAGGATGTTTGCAACAATTTATCAATTTCAGAACGAACCCATTTTGATTTTTCCAGCATAATCGGACGTGTCATCTCTTCCACATCGTCGTATTCTGGGTAATCGATATTGACTTCCATTTGAGCAATTGACTCAAGTAAGGCTTGACGCAATGTGCCAATTAGCTTCGAGAGCTTGCCTTCCATTTGATTGAGTGCAACATCCATGGCACGATCCGTTTTTGCACGAATCAAGTCCATAACCGCTTCTGCTTGAGACAAATCGATTCGGCCATTTAAAAATGCTCGTTTCGTAAACTCACCCGGTTCAGCAAGTCTTGCTCCTGCACGTAATACCAATTCAAGCACTCGATTTACCGAAACAATTCCACCATGGCAGTTGATTTCAATAACGTCTTCGCGGGTGAAGGTTTTAGGCGCTTTCATAAGAGATACCATAACTTCTTCCGCTATTTCACCAGTCGCCGGATCTTCAAGATGTCCATAATGGATTGTATGCGTTGTTTGAGCAGCTAATGCTTTATTGCTTGGAGCCCGGAACAGCTTGTCTGCAATTGCAACAGCTTCAGGTCCGCTCAAGCGGACTATAGCGATTGCTCCCTCTCCGCTCGGTGTCGATATGGCAGCGATTGTGTCGAATTCCATGATGTTCCCTCCTCTTAAGAAAAGCAGCACATTCCGCTCTGTGGATAACAATCAGAGCAGTAGAGCAGCTTGATAACAAAAATATATAGTCATCCTTTTATTTTTTGCTTAAAAAAAGTTGTCCACATGTGGACAACCAGTAAATGCACATGGCTTTCTAACATACTACAATAGCATAAAGTACTTGAAATCGAAAGACACAGTGCTTCATATTGCTAAATTTCGTTAATTTGGCATAAAAAAACCCGCCTACATGGCGGGTTTTCTTATTTATGAGGTTCGATGACAAGATATCGATTAGGATCTTTGCCTTCAGAATGCGTATCAATGTCTAAACGTCTTGATAATGTTTGATGGATCACTTTGCGTTCGTAAGATGGCATTGGTTCAAATTGAACACGACCACCCGTACGAATTGCTTTATCCGCCATACGATCCGCTAGCTGCTCCAGCGTTTCTTGACGACGTTCACGATAATTTTCAGCATCTAATTGAATCATCATAAATTGATTTGAATATTTATTGGCCACAAGCTGAGCTAATTGTTGAAGAGAATTCAAAGTTTGACCTCTTTTTCCGATCAACATCGCCACTTTTTCGCTTTCAAGGTAAAAATTTACTTTTTTATTGCCTCTTTGTTCATGAGTAATTGATAAATCATCAATTTTCATGTCTTTGGCGATTGATAAAATGTAATTTTTTGTTTCTTGAATTGCTTTTTCATTTGAAAGAGCAGGAACTTTCTCCTTTTCCTCTTCAATAGGTGTTTCAAGAATTTCAGCATCGGATTCTGACGGAGCCTCTTGTTTAGAAGAGGCAGCTGGTTCAATAATTGTAACTTCAACTTCAGCTTTTTTGGCACCAAAACCGAAAAATCCTTTTTTCTCTTCTTGAATTATGTTAATACTTACTTCTTCACGTGTAACTTGGAGTCTTTCTAATGCTTCAGATATCGCGTTTTCAACAGTTAAACCCGTTTGCGTAATCTGTTTCACTTTTTAGCCCCTCCTGCTTTCGTTTTAACAGGCTCTTGTACCTCTTTTTTCTCCCACGGACGGTAAATTACCAAGTTTTGGATAAGTGAAATGATATTTCCGATAACCCAGTACAATGTTAGAGCGGAAGGTAATACAATACCGAATCCAATAATCATAACCGGCATGAAATACATCATAATTCTCATTTGAGGATTGTCCATCGCTGGTCCCGTACGTAAAACGATAAATTGCATCAATCCGGCAATAACTGCCAAAATAATACTCGGTTCAGCAAGTGGGAAAATAAGAAATGCTCCCAAATCGATTTCAGGGGTATTATTCATACGACTAATTGCATGATAGAAGCCAATTAGTACTGGCATTTGAATCAATACAGGTAAACAACCTGCCATTGGGTTAACGCCTTTTTCTTGGAACAAGGCCATCATTTCTTTTTGGTATTTTTGCTGCGTTACAGCGTCTTTAGACTTGTATTTTTCTTTTAGTTTAACAAGTTCAGGTTGTACTTCTTGCATACGTTTTGAACTTTTCGTTTGTTTGATCATTAATGGCAACATGACCAATCGAATGATAATGGTTACTGCGATAATCCCAAAACCGTAAGTTCCTAATAAGCCTTTAAAATATGTGATCGTTGAAACTAATGGCCAAACAATAAACTCATTCCAAAAACCTTCACTTTGGTCACTGATCGGCTGATCAAACTCTGTACAGCCAGAAAGCAGCAAAGTAACTGCAATCAGTGAAAAGAGCAAAACTAATTTCTTATTCACCTTTTTTCCCCCAAACTAATCTAAATTACTTCTATAATAACATCTATTTTGTGCAATCTTCTACTTTCTCGGTAATGTACGAGCAATTTTCAATACATGTTCGAGGCTTTTCTTGCTTTCATGAAAATCTAATGTGGCCGCCTGTGGTCGGGCGATGATAATGTAGTCCGCATTTGGCAATAAATCGTCTTTCAATTCCAAGAAAGTTTGCCGTATGTACCGTTTAATACGATTACGTGCTACTGCGTTTCCAACTTTTTTACTGACAGAAAGTCCTATGCGAAATTCGGGTTGCTCGCTTTTCAATACATATACGATAAACTGTCGATTCGCAAAAGATTTACCTTTTTTAAAGATATGTTGGAACTCTTTGTTCTTCTTGATCCGTTGATCTTTGTTCATTCTTTCACCTGCTTAATTTACTACTTTTTGGCTCAAATCGAGCAAAAAAGAAAAAAAAAGACCACTGATGCGGTCAGTGGACTTAAGCTGATAATACTTTTCTTCCTTTACGGCGACGAGCTGCGATAATGCGACGTCCGTTCTTTGTGCTCATACGTGCTCTAAAGCCGTGTACTTTGCTATGCTTACGTGTATTTGGTTGGTATGTGCGTAATGTCATATATGACACCTCCTATATTGAGAGTTAACTATTTTCTAAAGACAGTCCTGTACATTATAAGGGTCTACGCGTATAAATGTCAATGTTTCATGAAAAAAATACCCCAAGCCGCTCTCCTCCGCTTTGATCAAGTTATACACAATTCTTCTTTTTTTCTCTTAATCTCCTGTTTATTCTTTTTTTCTTAAAAATATTTATCCACATGCCTTATCTACAGTTTTTTAACATACAAACCCCCTGTGGATAGATTAATTGTGAAGAAAAAAGATTATGTGGATAACTTAAAGAACTTCTTGTATTGTCTATTCTTTTTTGGTAACATTAACTTGTTTTCACTTGTTAACAATTTTCCATCTAAATAAGTTATCCACAAATTGTGGGTAAGGTGTGGACAGTTATTCACCAGCTTGTTTATCAATGTTATCCACAAGCTGTGATTTTGTGTATGGTATACTTTAAAATATCGTTAAATATAAAGGAGACGAGCTATTGGAACACTTAGACGAATTATGGTCGAGTGTCTTAGCCCAAGTTGAAACCAAAATCTCCAAACCGAGTTTTGAAACGTGGTTAAAATCGACAAAGCTTTTATCCTACCAGGATGATACAGTCACTATTTCAGCGCCTAATTCTTTTGCTCGTGATTGGTTAGAAAACCATTACGTGCATTTGATCACCGGAATTTTATCCGATACTACCGGCGATGATATGATGATTAAATTTGTTGTGCCTAAAGATCAGGATATGGATGATTTTCAACTTCCTGCGCCTCGTATTAAACCGGGACAAGAGCAGCAGCACGAGTTTTTACCTGGCATGCTGAATCCGAAATACACTTTTGATACATTTGTAATTGGTTCAGGAAACCGGTTCGCACATGCCGCATCTTTGGCTGTGGCCGAAGCGCCAGCGAAAGCTTATAACCCGCTGTTTATCTATGGGGGAGTAGGACTTGGCAAGACACATTTAATGCATGCAATAGGACATTATGTCCTTGAACACAATCCAAACGCGAAAGTCGTTTATTTATCTTCGGAGAAATTTACGAACGAATTTATCAATTCAATTCGTGACAATAAAACAGGTGAATTCCGCGACAAATATAGAAGTGTCGATATTCTTTTAATCGATGACATTCAATTTTTAGCGGGCAAAGAACAAACACAAGAAGAATTTTTCCATACGTTTAATACCTTGCATGAAGAGTCTAAGCAAATTATTATTTCGAGTGATCGGCCGCCAAAAGAAATTCCAACACTAGAAGATCGGCTCCGCTCACGCTTTGAATGGGGCTTAATCACTGATATTACGCCACCGGATCTGGAAACACGTATAGCGATTCTACGTAAAAAAGCAAAAGCAGATGGTCTTGATATTCCGAATGATGTAATGACCTATATTGCTAATTCGATTGACTCGAATATTCGTGAACTTGAAGGCGCGTTGATTCGCGTTGTGGCTTATTCTTCTTTGATCAACCGCGATATGAGCGCAGAACTTGCTTCAGAAGCGTTAAAAGACATTATGCCGAACTCAAAACCAAAAGTTATTACAATTTTGGACATTCAAAATGCTGTCGGTGAGCAATTCAACGTAAAATTAGAAGATTTTAAAACAAAACGCCGGACAAAAGATATTGCTTATCCACGCCAGGTTGCTATGTACTTGGCACGTGAGATGACGGATTTCTCGCTGCCTAAAATCGGCGAAGAATTTGGGGGCCGTGACCATACCACGGTTATTCATGCCCACGATAAAATTTCTAAAATGCTACTAGATAATCAACAGCTTCAACAAGACGTCAAGGACATCAAAAGTGCGCTTGGCAAGTAAAAATGATTGTGGATAAACCCATAAATCAGCAAGCAGTTTATGCACAGGCTGTCTACATGTGGATAAACTGCTTTTATTGACTTTTTAAGGCTTATCCACATATTCACAGGCCCTACTACTACTATTACTTTAAAAGCCCTTAAATAAAATATATATATAAGCGAGGTTCGAGAATGAAATTCGAGATAAAACGTGAGCGATTAGTTGAAGGATTAAACGATGTAATGAAAGCAGTAAGTTCAAAAACAACCATTCCGATTTTAACGGGGATTAAAATGGATGTTTCTTCAGAAGGAATGAGATTAACAGGAAGTGATTCCGATATCACGATCCAAACATTTATTCCAGCAGAAGAAGATGGAGAACAAATCATCCAAGTTACTAATGGAGGAAGTATTGTTCTTCAAGCTAAAGTTTTTGGAGAAATTATTCGTAAGTTACCGACAAACGAAGTTGAAATTGAAATTACAGGGAATTTCCAAACTCATATCCGTTCAGGGAAATCAGAATTCCATTTGATCGGCTTGGATGCAATGGATTATCCACAATTGCCTGATATTCAAGACGATCGTTTGTTTACCATTCCAGCAGATTTGTTAAAAACAATTAACCGTGAAACGGTATTTGCTGTGTCTAGTTCTGAAACACGTCCTGTTTTAACAGGTGTTCATTGGGAAGTTAAAGATGGAGAACTGATTTGTGTCGCAACAGACAGTCACCGCCTAGCTCGACGTAAAACAAAACTTGAAACATTACCAGAAGGGGAGTATAGCGTTGTTATTCCAGGGAAAAGCTTAACTGAGCTCAATAAAATCCTTGATGACACTTCTGAAGCTGTTGAAATCGTGATGACAAATCAACAAGTATTGTTCAAGTCAAAACATATTCTTTTCTTTTCTCGTCTATTAGAAGGCAACTATCCAGATACAAGCCGTTTAATTCCAGCGGAGTACAAAACAACGGTTACTGTAAACGGACGTTCACTTCTACAAGCAATTGATCGAGCATCTTTGTTAGCTCGAGAAGAACGCAATAATGTTGTACGCTTTTCTGCAAAAGAAGGCAGCGATGTTGAAGTTTCATCTAATTCACCTGAAGTAGGGAAAGTAGAAGAGCAATTGCAAGCGCAAAGTATTGAAGGAGAAGAACTGAAAATCTCATTTAGTGCTAAATTTATGATGGATGCACTAAAAGCCATCGATGGACAAGATGTAGTTATTCAATTTACTGGAGCTATGCGTCCATTCATTTTGAAATCAGCATTAGATGACTCGATTTTACAGTTGATTCTTCCTGTCCGAACATATTAAAAACAAAACGCACCCTCAGGATAGCCATATAGGCTATCCTTTTTTACTTTCTAGCTGAAATAGGGTAAAATAGAGGGATAGACTATGAATCGAAGGATGAGTGCATTTTGAGAGAAATCGGGATTGAGACTGAATATATAACTTTAGGGCAATTGTTAAAAATGACGGACACAATAAGTTCAGGCGGAATGGCAAAATGGTTTTTAAGTGAACACGAAGTTTTTGTAAATGGTGAAGCTGAAAATCGCAGAGGACGCAAATTGCGTGCAAACGATCTTGTAAATATTCCAGGGTTTGGAGATTTTCGTATCATGACGGCTGAAGGCATGAGCTTCGATGCGGATTGACCGCCTTGAGCTCGTCAATTATCGAAACTATGAATCATTAGAACTGGAGTTTTCTCCAGAGATTAATGTCTTTATTGGTGAAAATGCACAAGGCAAAACCAATATCATGGAATCTTTGTATGTTTTGTCTATGGCAAAATCGCATCGCACTTCTAATGACAAGGAATTGATACGCTGGGATGCTGAATATGGTAAAATTAAAGCTGATGTTTTCCGGAAATACGGCAAACTCCCGCTTGAAATCACCTTGTCAAAAAAAGGGAAGAAAGCAAAAGTCAATCATTTAGAACAACGCAGACTGAGTGATTATATTGGCCAATTAAACGTTGTGATGTTTGCTCCTGAGGATCTTCACCTTGTAAAAGGAAGTCCACAAGTACGCAGACGTTTTATCGATATGGAAATTGGGCAGATCTCTCCGGTTTATTTGCACGATTTAGTAAATTACCAAAAACTCCTTAAACAAAGAAATCATATATTGAAACAACATTATGGAAAACAAACGATTAATGACGTCATGTTCGATGTGTATACGGAACAATTTATCGAAGCAGCTGTCAAAATTATCCGCAAGCGGTATCAGTTTATGGAGCTTTTGCAAAAATGGGCTGAACCGATTCATCACGGCATATCTCGGGGGCTCGAACAACTTCAAATCCGCTATCAACCGATTAGCGGTTTAAAGCCTGAATGGACGCCTGAGGAAATGGCGTCTTTTTTAGAGCAGAAACTGATTGAAGTTCGTAAAAGAGAAATAGAGCGGGGCGTCACACTTGTGGGTCCACACCGCGATGAACTGCAGTTTTTTGTAAATGGTTACGATGTTCAAACTTATGGTTCACAAGGACAGCAACGCACAACTGCTTTATCGTTAAAATTAGCTGAAATTGAGCTGATCAAACAAGAAGTTGGCGAAGCACCTGTGCTGTTGCTCGATGATGTATTGTCTGAACTAGATGATTACCGACAATCTCATCTATTGAATACCATTAAAGGTTCTGTCCAAACCTTTGTCACTACAACAAGCGTTGAAGGTATTCAACATGAAACAATTCAAAATGCGCGTCTTTTCGAAGTTTCACAGGGCACTGTAACTAAATAAAACACTTTAATATAGCGATATACCTTTGATTGTAAATAGGCAGGATTATGAAATGCGTTAGAAAGAGCAGGTGAATGGAATGGCTATGGAAGAAAAAGGTCTACAAGAATCATATGAAGCGAGTCAGATTCAAGTTTTAGAGGGATTAGAAGCTGTTCGTAAAAGACCAGGTATGTATATAGGATCTACAGGAGCAAGAGGGCTACACCATTTAGTTTGGGAAATCGTTGATAATAGTATCGACGAGGCACTCGCTGGTCATTGTACAGAAATCCGTGTATCTATCGAACCAGACAACTGGATTCGTGTAGAAGATAATGGACGTGGAATTCCTGTTGGTATGCAAGAAAAGATGGGCCGTCCAGCAGTAGAAGTTATTATGACAGTACTTCATGCAGGCGGTAAATTCGGCGGCGGCGGTTACAAAGTATCCGGTGGTCTTCACGGGGTAGGCGCGTCTGTAGTAAACGCTTTGTCTGAAACAACTGAAGTATATGTAAATCGTGACGAAAAAAGACATTATATTAAATTTGAACGCGGAGCGGTAATCGAAGAACTGAAAGTGATTGGAGATTCAGATCACACAGGGACGACGATTCGTTTTAAAGCAGATGCGGAAATCTTTAAAGAAACTACCGTCTATGAATTTGATATTTTAGACCATCGCTTGCGTGAACTTGCTTACTTAAACCGTGGCTTGAAAATCGTTGTGAAAGACGAGCGCGAAGGCGAAGAAAAAGAAAAAAATTACCATTTCGAGGGCGGTATTAAATCGTACGTCGAACATTTAAATAAATCAAAAGATCCACTTCATGAAGAAGCTATTTTTGTTGAAGCTGAAAGAGACGGCATTACTGTTGAAGTTGCGATGCAATATAACGCAGGTTATGCAGCCAATATCTTTTCTTTTGCTAACAACATTAATACACACGAAGGCGGAACACACGAATCTGGATTTAAAACGGCCTTGACACGCGTAGTTAATGACTATGCTCGTAAAAAGAACTTGTTGAAAGAACAAGATCTTAATTTAACTGGAGATGACGTGCGCGAAGGATTGACTGCAATCATTTCTATCAAACACCCAGATCCACAGTTTGAAGGTCAAACAAAAACTAAACTTGGCAATACGGAAGTCAGCACCATCGTTAATAATTTATTCTCTGGCGGGTTTGATCGATTCTTATTAGAGAATCCTACCGTTGCAAAGAAAATTGTTGAAAAAGGGATTATGGCTTCTCATGCACGTATGGCTGCTAAAAAAGCGCGTGAATTTACACGTCGTAAATCAGTTCTTGAAGTATCAAGTCTGCCAGGTAAACTTGCTGATTGTTCATCGCGTGATCCAAAAATTAGTGAAATTTACATTGTTGAGGGTGACTCAGCTGGCGGATCAGCAAAATCAGGTCGTGATCGTCATTTCCAAGCAATTTTACCGTTGCGCGGAAAAATCTTGAACGTTGAAAAAGCTCGTCTTGATCGAATTCTGACTAACGAAGAAATTCGTAATATCATTACAGCATTAGGTACAGGAATCGGCGAAGAATTCAACCTTGAAAAAGCGCGTTATCATAAAGTCGTTATTATGACAGATGCCGATGTCGATGGAGCGCACATTCGTACGTTGCTATTAACATTCCTTTTCCGTTATATGCGTCCATTGCTTGAAGCTGGTTATATTTATATTGCCCAGCCACCATTGTTCCAGATCAAACAAGGCAAGCACATTGAATATGTTTATACAGACGAACAATTAAAAACAGCACTTGAAAACTTATCTCCAACGCCAAAACCGAATATTCAACGCTATAAAGGGTTAGGAGAAATGAACGCAACACAATTATGGGACACAACAATGGATCCAGATGTTCGGACATTGCTGCAAGTTACATTAAACGATGCGATGGTAGCAGACGAAACTTTCCATATTTTAATGGGTGACGATGTTGAACCACGCCGTAACTTTATCGAAGAAAATGCAAAATACGTTAAAAACTTAGACGTTTAAGTGATATAAAGTTGAGAGGAGGCTGCGGATATGGCTGAACGGCCGAGCAGTGGTGTTGAAGAAATAAACATAAGTACGGAAATGCGGACTTCATTTTTAGATTATGCAATGAGTGTTATCGTATCCCGCGCCTTACCAGATGTACGTGATGGATTAAAGCCAGTTCATCGCCGCATTCTTTATGCAATGCATGATTTAGGCATTACAGCAGAGAAAGGCTATAAAAAATCAGCGCGTATCGTTGGAGATGTTATTGGTAAATACCATCCTCACGGTGACTCTGCTGTTTATGAAACCATGGTTCGTATGGCGCAAGATTTCAGTTACCGCTATATGCTTGTAGATGGACACGGAAACTTCGGGTCAGTCGATGGAGATTCTGCTGCAGCAATGCGTTATACGGAATCTAAAATGTCGAAGATTTCGATGGAATTATTACGTGACTTAAACAAAAATACTGTTGATTATCGCGATAACTACGATGGTCAAGAAAAAGAACCAATTGTGTTACCAAGTCGATTCCCTAACCTTTTAGTAAACGGTACTTCAGGGATTGCTGTTGGTATGGCTACGAATATTCCGCCACACCATTTGGGCGAAACAATCGATGCGGTTTTGGCACTTGCTGATAATCCAGCAATCACGACTGAAGAACTTATGGAACATATCGAAGGACCTGATTTCCCGACTGGTGGTATTATCCTTGGTCGTAGTGGGATTCGTCGCGCTTATGAAACAGGTAAAGGTTCTGTGTTAATTCGTTCGGTTGTCGATATCGAAACAAAACCAAATGGCAAAGAAGTCATTATCGTTAATGAAATTCCTTTCCAAGTCAATAAAGCCCGTTTGATTGAAAAAATCGCAGAACTTGTGCGCGATAAGAAAATCGACGGAATTACTGATTTACGAGATGAGTCTGACCGTAACGGCATGCGTATTGTCATCGAAGTTCGCCGAGATGCCAGTGCAAGTGTTTTATTAAACAATTTATACAAACAAACGGCGATGCAAACCAGTTTTGGACTTAACATGCTGGCACTTGTAGACGGCCGACCAAAAGTTCTTAGCTTAAAAGAAATTCTTTTCCATTACCTTGAGCATCAGAAAGTGGTTATTCGTCGTCGTACACAATTCGAATTGACGAAAGCAGAAGATCGCGCTCATATTTTGGAAGGTTTGCGAATTGCATTAGATCATATTGATGCCATTATTGCGTTAATCCGTGGATCACAAACCGCAGAACAAGCACGCAATGGTTTAATGACTGATTTCAATTTAACTGAACGTCAATCTCAAGCCATTTTAGATATGCGATTGCAACGTTTAACAGGGTTGGAACGCGATAAAATTGAAGAAGAATATCAAGCATTAGTAAAATTAATCGAAGAATTGAGATACATTCTTGCGAATGATTACCGCATTCTTGAAATCATTAAAGAAGAAATGCTTGAAATTAAAGAACGCTTTAGCGACAAACGTAGAACTGAAATTACGACCGGTGGAGCGGAAATGTTTGAAGATGAAGATTTGATCCCAGTGGAAGCAACAGTATTAACACTGACTCATAACGGTTATATCAAACGTTTACCAGCTAACACTTACCGCAGTCAAAAACGCGGTGGACGTGGCGTACAAGGTATGGGGACAAACGAAGACGATTTCGTTGAACATTTATTGTATACGTCTACTCATGACACCATTCTATTCTTTACAAACAAAGGGAAAGTTTATCGTAAAAAAGGATATCAAATTCCTGAATACGGCCGGACTGCCAAAGGCTTACCATTGGTTAACCTTTTAGAAATTAGTAAAGAAGAGAAAGTTACAGCTGTTATCCGTGTGAAAGAATTCAAAGAAGACTCATTCTTCTTCTTTACAACACGTGAAGGTCTGAGCAAACGGACACCTGTAACAAATTATGCCAACATCCGTCAAAACGGTTTGATTGCGATTAGTCTTCGTGAAGAAGATGAACTTATTTCAGTGAAACTAACAGACGGCACTAAGGAAATGGTCATTGGTACTAAAGATGGTGCATTGATTCGCTTCCCTGAAACCGATATTCGCAGCATGGGCCGAACAGCTAGTGGAGTTCGGGGCATTCGTCTGCGTGAAGGCGATGCAGTAGTCGGTATGGAGATTTTGGATCCTAACGATAATGTATTGGTCATTACAGAGAAAGGATATGGTAAGCAGACGAAAGAATCTGAGTACCGTGTTCAATCTCGTGGCGGTATGGGAATCAAAACGTGTCAAATTACAGATAAAAACGGGCCTCTTGTTGCGGTGCGAACTGTTAATGGCACGGAAGATATCATGCTCATTACGGTCAATGGTATTTTAATTCGTATGGATGTTAACGATATTTCAACTACAGGCAGAAGTACGCAAGGCGTTCGTTTAATTCGATTAGGCGATGACGAAGTAGTAGCGACTGTGGCTAAAGTTAAAAAAGATATCGACGTTCCGGAAGAGTTAGAAGAAGGCGACGAAGAGAATGCAGAAACAGCAGTCAACGAAAACTCTGAAGCAAATGAAGTTGTTGCGGATGACCAAGTTGATCTTATAGAAGAAACTCCAGAAGAAGACGGAGAATAAGCTTGAGCCCCTTGATTCGAATCGAGGGGCTTTTGTTATGGAAAAAATTATTACGAGTTCGTCAGTTTTTTGAGTCAACAGAAAAGATGAAGTTTAATTTTTATAAGCTTAAGATCGCAGCAGACGTTTTACGATCAAGTCATCAATATCTCATGGCAATCGATTGTGTTCGGAAGTAGTTTCTAGAACAGCGACAAAGCGAAAGCTACGATTTTTTATTCAATCGTACTTTTCGAATCTTATTAACTTATGAGCCTATTAAAAAATGGCGAGAAGTTATATGGAAGAGCAATTTATAGATATAAGCTTGATCTACCCTGATGACTAATTCAGAAAGGTATCTTATAGATAAACAACTTTAAAAGTAGAGTTGGGATATTGAAACTGAGATATAGAATATACTAAATTGTTTCCAAAGCAGTTATGTTGGATACACGCTATTCATAAGTGAGTGGTTCAATTAGGGAAGTCGAATTGTTGATGAGTAGATTTCGATAATAATTTCACCTGTAGTAATACTGTCTTTTAGTAAGCGGAGTAGAGTGAAAAAGCTAGGGAAAACAAGTGGTGGAAAGGTTTAAGGAGAATTCCAAGAGTTCATTGTCTTTATCTTATTTAGCATATAAAGGAGGGAATCTTTATTTTGAAATAGACTTATTTTATTAAATTGAAGATTTCTTTGCATAAAGTGTTGACTCTCATATATCAGCATGGTATATTAGTTGAGTCGCCAATGAGCGCGGCAAACAACTTGAACCTTGAAAACTGAACAGCAAAACGTCAACAAATAGCAACGGTCGCGCAAAACGGCCCGCGCAAAACTTACTGATCAGCATTACGCAGATCAAAGCGAATCGTGCGTCTTCGGACGGCGATACGCCAGCAGTATTGAGCAATCAACACTACTCTATAATGGAGAGTTTGATCCTGGCTCAGGACGAACGCTGGCGGCGTGCCTAATACATGCAAGTCGAGCGGAACATTGGGAGCTTGCTCCCAATGTTTAGCGGCGGACGGGTGAGTAACACGTGGGCAACCTGC
Source organism: Planococcus sp. PAMC 21323 (assembly GCF_000785555.1). Taxonomy (NCBI): domain Bacteria; kingdom Bacillati; phylum Bacillota; class Bacilli; order Caryophanales; family Caryophanaceae; genus Planococcus; species Planococcus sp. PAMC 21323. Next base: position 3,114,438 of record NZ_CP009129.1, read on the forward strand.
CCTGCAGATCGGGATAACTCCGGGAAACCGGTGCTAATACCGAATAGTTTGCGGCCTCTCCTGAGGCTGCACGGAAAGACGGTTTCGGCTGTCACTGCAGGATGGGCCCGCGGCGCATTAGCTAGTTGGTGGGGTAATGGCCTACCAAGGCGACGATGCGTAGCCGACCTGAGAGGGTGATCGGCCACACTGGGACTGAGACACGGCCCAGACTCCTACGGGAGGCAGCAGTAGGGAATCTTCCGCAATGGACGAAAGTCTGACGGAGCAACGCCGCGTGAGTGACGAAGGTTTTCGGATCGTAAAACTCTGTTGTGAGGGAAGAACAAGTACCAAGTAACTACTGGTACCTTGACGGTACCTCACCAGAAAGCCACGGCTAACTACGTGCCAGCAGCCGCGGTAATACGTAGGTGGCAAGCGTTGTCCGGAATTATTGGGCGTAAAGCGCGCGCAGGCGGTTCTTTAAGTCTGATGTGAAAGCCCACGGCTCAACCGTGGAGGGTCATTGGAAACTGGAGAACTTGAGTGCAGAAGAGGAAAGTGGAATTCCATGTGTAGCGGTGAAATGCGTAGAGATGTGGAGGAACACCAGTGGCGAAGGCGACTTTCTGGTCTGTAACTGACGCTGAGGCGCGAAAGCGTGGGGAGCAAACAGGATTAGATACCCTGGTAGTCCACGCCGTAAACGATGAGTGCTAAGTGTTAGGGGGTTTCCGCCCCTTAGTGCTGCAGCTAACGCATTAAGCACTCCGCCTGGGGAGTACGGCCGCAAGGCTGAAACTCAAAGGAATTGACGGGGGCCCGCACAAGCGGTGGAGCATGTGGTTTAATTCGAAGCAACGCGAAGAACCTTACCAGGTCTTGACATCCCACTGCCCGGTGTAGAGATACACTTTTCCCTTCGGGGACAGTGGTGACAGGTGGTGCATGGTTGTCGTCAGCTCGTGTCGTGAGATGTTGGGTTAAGTCCCGCAACGAGCGCAACCCTTGATCTTAGTTGCCAGCATTCAGTTGGGCACTCTAAGGTGACTGCCGGTGACAAACCGGAGGAAGGTGGGGATGACGTCAAATCATCATGCCCCTTATGACCTGGGCTACACACGTGCTACAATGGACGGTACAAAGGGTTGCCAACCCGCGAGGGGGAGCCAATCCCATAAAACCGTTCTCAGTTCGGATTGTAGGCTGCAACTCGCCTGCATGAAGCCGGAATCGCTAGTAATCGTGGATCAGCATGCCACGGTGAATACGTTCCCGGGCCTTGTACACACCGCCCGTCACACCACGAGAGTTTGTAACACCCGAAGTCGGTGAGGTAACCCTTGTGGAGCCAGCCGCCGAAGGTGGGACAGATGATTGGGGTGAAGTCGTAACAAGGTAGCCGTATCGGAAGGTGCGGCTGGATCACCTCCTTTCTAAGGATAAATTCGGAACCGAGTTTTCTCGGGGTTGACGTTTTGCGTTCAGTTTTGAAGGTTCACCTTCAGGCGGCAACGCCTTTTTTTGTGACTTTCAGACTTGTTCTTTGAAAACTGGATAAAACGACATTGAAACAAATGCAAGAAATTCAAGTACGCGTGACCATTGGTCACAACTTTTTAATTAACCATTGGTTAAGTTAGAAAGGGCGCACGGTGGATGCCTTGGCACTAGGAGCCGAAGAAGGACGGCACTAACACCGATATGCTTCGGGGAGCTGTAAGTGAGCGATGATCCGGAGATTTCCGAATGGGGGAACCCACTACCTTTAATCGGGTAGTATCCATGTGTGAATCTATAGCACATGAGAAGGCAGACCCAGGGAACTGAAACATCTAAGTACCTGGAGGAAGAGAAAGCAAATGCGATTCCCTGAGTAGCGGCGAGCGAAACGGGATCAGCCCAAACCAAGAGGCTTGCCTCTTGGGGTTGTAGGACACTCTATACGGAGTTACAAAAGGTAGGATTAGGCGAAGCGACCTGGAACGGTCCGCCACAGCGGGTAACAGCCCCGTAGCCGAAAACCCTACCCCTCCAGAGTGGATCCTGAGTACGGCGGAACACGTGAAATTCCGTCGGAATCTGGGAGGACCATCTCCCAAGGCTAAATACTTCCTAGTGACCGATAGTGAACCAGTACCGTGAGGGAAAGGTGAAAAGCACCCCGGAAGGGGAGTGAAATAGATCCTGAAACCGTGTGCCTACAAGTAGTCAAAGCCCGTTAATGGGTGATGGCGTGCCTTTTGTAGAATGAACCGGCGAGTTACGATTACATGCAAGGTTAAGCTGAGAAGGCGGAGCCGCAGCGAAAGCGAGTCTGAATAGGGCGCCAGAGTATGTAGTTGTAGACCCGAAACCAGGTGATCTACCCATGTCCAGGGTGAAGGTAAGGTAACACTTACTGGAGGCCCGAACCCACGCACGTTGAAAAGTGCGGGGATGAGGTGTGGGTAGCGGAGAAATTCCAATCGAACCTGGAGATAGCTGGTTCTCTCCGAAATAGCTTTAGGGCTAGCCTCAAGATAGAGAATCCTGGAGGTAGAGCACTGTTTGGACTAGGGGCCCATCCCGGGTTACCGAATTCAGACAAACTCCGAATGCCAGTGATTTATGCTTGGGAGTCAGACTGCGAGTGATAAGATCCGTAGTCAAGAGGGAAACAGCCCAGACCACCAGCTAAGGTCCCCAAATATCCGTTAAGTGGAAAAGGATGTGGCGTTGCTTAGACAACCAGGATGTTGGCTTAGAAGCAGCCATCATTTAAAGAGTGCGTAATAGCTCACTGGTCGAGTGACACTGCGCCGAAAATGTACCGGGGCTAAACGGATTACCGAAGCTGTGGATGGATCTCGTAAGAGATCCGTGGTAGGAGAGCGTTCTAAGGGCGTAGAAGTCAGACCGGAAGGACTGGTGGAGCGCTTAGAAGTGAGAATGCCGGTATGAGTAACGAAAGACGGGTGAGAATCCCGTCCACCGAATGCCTAAGGTTTCCTGAGGAAGGCTCGTCCGCTCAGGGTTAGTCGGGACCTAAGTCGAGGCCGATAGGCGTAGACGATGGACAACAGGTTGATATTCCTGTACCACCTCCCCGCCGTTTGAGCAATGGGGGGACGCAGAAGGATAAGGAGAGCGTGCCGTTGGTTGTGCACGTCCAAGCAGTGAGGCGTGGAATGAGGCAAATCCCATTCCTGATACGTTGAGCTGTGATGGCAAGAGGGTTTACCCTTAGAGTCCCTGATTTCACACTGCCAAGAAAAGCCTCTAGCGAGGCGGGAGGTGCCCGTACCGCAAACCGACACAGGTAGGCGAGAAGAGAATTCTAAGGTGAGCGAGTGAACTCTCGTTAAGGAACTCGGCAAAATGACCCCGTAACTTCGGGAGAAGGGGTGCTCTGGTAGGGTGAATAGCCCGAGAGAGCCGCAGTGAATAGGCCCAGGCGACTGTTTAGCAAAAACACAGGTCTCTGCAAAACCGTAAGGTGACGTATAGGGGCTGACGCCTGCCCGGTGCTGGAAGGTTAAGAGGAGTGCTTAGCGCAAGCGAAGGTGCGAATTGAAGCCCCAGTAAACGGCGGCCGTAACTATAACGGTCCTAAGGTAGCGAAATTCCTTGTCGGGTAAGTTCCGACCCGCACGAAAGGCGTAACGATCTGGGCACTGTCTCAACGAGAGACTCGGTGAAATTATAGTACCTGTGAAGATGCAGGTTACCCGCGACAGGACGGAAAGACCCCGTGGAGCTTTACTGTAGCCTGATATTGAATTTTGGTGCAACTTGTACAGGATAGGTAGGAGCCTGAGATTCCGGAGCGCCAGCTTCGGAGGAGGCGTCAGTGGGATACTACCCTGGTTGTATTGAAATTCTAACCCACAAGCCTGATCGGCTTGGGAGACAGTGTCAGGCGGGCAGTTTGACTGGGGCGGTCGCCTCCTAAAGAGTAACGGAGGCGCCCAAAGGTTCCCTCAGAATGGTTGGAAATCATTCGTAGAGTGTAAAGGCAGAAGGGAGCTTGACTGCGAGACGTACATGTCGAGCAGGGTCGAAAGACGGGCTTAGTGATCCGGTGGTTCCGCATGGAAGGGCCATCGCTCAACGGATAAAAGCTACCCCGGGGATAACAGGCTTATCTCCCCCAAGAGTCCACATCGACGGGGAGGTTTGGCACCTCGATGTCGGCTCATCGCATCCTGGGGCTGTAGTCGGTCCCAAGGGTTGGGCTGTTCGCCCATTAAAGCGGTACGCGAGCTGGGTTCAGAACGTCGTGAGACAGTTCGGTCCCTATCCGTCGCGGGCGCAGGAAATTTGAGAGGAGCTGTCCTTAGTACGAGAGGACCGGGATGGACACACCGCTGGTGTACCAGTTGTTCTGCCAAGGGCATCGCTGGGTAGCTATGTGTGGCCGGGATAAGTGCTGAAAGCATCTAAGCACGAAGCCCCCCTCAAGATGAGATTTCCCATTGCGCAAGCAAGTAAGATCCCTCAAAGACGATGAGGTAGATAGGTTCGAGGTGGAAGCGTGGCGACACGTGCAGCTGACGAATACTAATCGATCGAGGACTTAACCAACAAATTGTAGGCGAAAATCTTGCACGTTCCAATGTCGTTTATCCAGTTTTGAGTGAACAAGCACTCAACCAAATAGTCCAGTGATGATGGCAAAGAGGCCACACCCGTTCCCATCCCGAACACGGCAGTTAAGCTCTTTTGCGCTGATGGTAGTTGGGGGTTTCCCCCTGTGAGAGTAAGACGTCGCTGGGCAATTCAAGAAAGTCGTTACCGATTCCGGTAACGGCTTTTTTTCATGGTTATTAGAGAAATCAAATCAGTACTAAAATATGTAAATAAACAAATATCAATATAATGAAGTTACCCGTAAAATCATATAATATAAGAATTTAAAAACAAACACCTTCATTTGATTAATTATTCTAAATTTTTTTTCTTTTAGTAGTTTCTTGACACACTATATGGACGCTGATAACCTTAACAATAATATTTAAAGGAAGCGGGAGGCGCGTTAATTTATGTGGGAGTCAAAATTTGTAAAAGAAGGCTTAACGTTTGATGATGTATTACTTGTACCAGCTCATTCGGAGGTATTGCCGAAAGACATTGATTTGGCAGTTGAATTAACACCAACACTTAAGTTGAAAATTCCAGTAATCAGTGCAGGTATGGATACGGTGACAGAAGCTAAAATGGCTATTGCTATGGCTCGTCAAGGCGGATTAGGGATTATTCATAAAAATATGAGTATTGAAGAACAAGCTGAACAGGTCGTGACTGTAAAGCGTTCTGAGAACGGCGTTATTACAGATCCTTTCTTTTTGACTCCTGAACACCAAGTTTATGATGCTGAGCATTTAATGGGGAAATATCGAATTTCAGGTGTTCCAATTGTAAATAATGAAAAAGAACTTAAACTTGTTGGAATTATTACGAACCGCGATTTGCGCTTTATCCAAGATTATTCTTTGATGATTAACGATGTAATGACAAAAGAAAAATTAGTAACTGCCCCAATCGGAACAACATTAGAAGATGCTGAAAAGATCTTGCAACAATATAAAATTGAAAAATTACCAATCGTTGATAGCGAAGGTGTTTTAAAAGGCTTGATCACAATTAAAGATATTGAAAAAGTGATTGAGTTCCCGAATGCTGCAAAAGATAGTCATGGTCGTTTGCTAGTAGGTGCTGCTGTAGGTGTTACTTCAGATACAATGAAGCGCGTTGAAAAATTAGTCAAAGCTTCTGTAGATGTTATCGTACTAGATACAGCTCACGGTCATTCAGAAGGCGTATTAGGAATGGTTAGACAAATTCGTGCGACATACCCGGAACTATCAATCATTGCAGGAAACGTAGCTACTGCTGAAGGCACAAAGGCATTAATTGAAGCTGGTGCAGATGTAGTTAAAGTAGGTATCGGGCCTGGTTCTATCTGTACGACTCGTGTTGTAGCAGGCGTGGGTGTTCCGCAAATTACAGCAGTTTATGATTGTGCAACAGAAGCTCGTAAACATGGCAAAGCAGTCATTGCTGATGGCGGGATTAAGTATTCTGGCGATATCATCAAAGCATTAGCAGCTGGTGGACATGTAGTAATGCTAGGTAGCTTGCTAGCTGGTACAACAGAAAGCCCTGGAGACACAGAAATTTTCCAAGGTCGTCGTTTTAAAACATACCGTGGAATGGGATCGATTGCTTCAATGGAAAAAGGTTCAAAAGACCGTTATTTCCAAGACGATGCAAAAAAACTAGTTCCAGAAGGTATTGAAGGCCGCATGCCATATAAAGGACCTCTATCTGATACGATTCATCAATTATTAGGTGGTATTCGTGCAGGAATGGGATATTGCGGAACAAAAGATTTACAGGTTTTACGTGAAGAATCACAATTCATCCGTATGACTGGAGCTGGCTTACGTGAAAGCCATCCTCATGATGTACAGATCACGAAAGAATCTCCTAACTACTCAATTTAATATACCGAAAGCACCTGATTCATCATCTTAATGGATGAATCAGGTGCTTTTTTTATGTTTATGTCTTAGAGTCTCGTGGATATGCTAAAATAGCATGTGGAAACTTTTAATGGAGGTATTTAAACAAGTGAGAAATTTAGTAGACAAAGGATTATTAATAGCATTACTAGCTGTATTCATGATAACTACAATGACTCCGCAACAAGTAAATGCTGAGGAGTCATTAACTATAATGGCGGAAGCTGCAATATTAGTAGATGCTGAAAGTGGTAAAATTCTTTATGAAAAAAATGCTGAAAAACCTTTAGGGGTTGCCAGTATGACAAAGATGATGACGGAGTATTTATTGTTTGAAGCGATTGAAGAAGGTAAAGTAACTTGGGATCAAGAGTATCAAGTAACGGATTATACTTATCGTGTTTCTCAAGACATGCGTTTGAGCAATGTACCATTTCGTGCAGATGGCTCTTATACGATCAAAGAAATGTATGAAGCAATGGCCATTTTTTCTGCCAATGCAGCAACAATCGGTATCGCGGAAACCATTGCTGGGACGGAAAGTGACTTTGTTCAGTTGATGAATAAAAAAGCAAAAGAAATGGGTTTAGAAGAAACTACTTTTGTTAATTCTACGGGCCTTAGCAATTCAAGCTTGATGGGGATGCATCCAGAAGGCACAAAAGAAACAGATGAAAACATTATGCCGGCACGTTCAGTTGCCAAATTAACGAAAATTCTATTGGACGATTATCCAGAAGTATTAGATACAACAAAAATTCCATTAAAAATGTTTCGTGAAGGAACGTCAGATGAAACTCGTATGGAAAACTGGAATTCGATGCTTCCAGGATTGATTTATGAATATGAAGGTGTCGATGGATTGAAAACGGGTAGCACGGATTTTGCCGGGTATTCGTTTGCAGGCACAGCAAAGCGTGATGATACACGTTTGATCACTGTTGTGATGGGAGCTGTAGATAGCAAGGGTGAAGGTTCTTACAAAGCTCGATTTGATGCAACTCGTGTGTTATTCGATTACGGTTTTGATGAATTTACGAAAGAAGAGCTTATTCCTGCGGGATATCAGTTTAAAGAACAAGGTACATTAGAAGTTGAAAAAGGTGTAGAAGAAAAAGTTGCTATTGCGGTAAAAGAGCCGGTAACGATGATGATTCGGACGACTGATAAAGAATTGTATCTACCGGAATTGGTATTAGATAATTCAATTGTTCAAAATGGCAAGTTAGAAGCTGAAGTAGAAAAAGATTTAGTGGTAGGTTCGATAGAGATTACCAAAACAGACGGAACGGAATATGGTTATTTAAGTGGCAATGAAAAGAACGTCAAAGTTGCCACAACTGAGTCTGTAAAACGTGCAAATTGGGTATCTTTATCATTGCGTAGTGCAGGAGAATTTTTATCTTCTGCATGGGACGATGCCAGCAATTTTGTAAAAGAGTTATTTTAATAGGGAAAGCCGTTCATCTATTCGGATGAACGGCTTTTTTTACTGAATTTCCCAACAAGACATTAATTCAGTAATTCCAGTATGAATTTCTTCTTCAGACAATCCACCAAATCCAAGCACGATTTTAGGAAATGTGCTGTCTTTTTTATAGACATCGTAAGAATGTAAGCCAGTGACGCGAATTCCCACTTGTTTTGCTCGTTGCACTAGTTCGTTTTCGCTCAAATTGGTTTGTATGGTTAAAACGATGTGCATACCTGCTTGTTCGCCAGAAAGCGTAACTGCTGGAGAGAATGGAGCGAGAGATAGACTAAGTCGTTTTATTTTCTTTTGATACAACTTACGCATGCGATTCAAGTGACGTGCGAAATGACCTTCTTTCATAAACTTAGCGACCATGTGTTGATCGTGTCTCGGTACAGAAGAAGAGTAATGCCTAAAGGTTTGCTGATATGATGACAACAGTCGTTTAGGCAATACCATATAAGCAAGACGCAAAGAAGGCATTAATGACTTGGAAAAAGTACTAATGTAGATGACACGATCACTTAAATCGATACTTTGAAGAGCTGGAATCGGCTGACTTGTATAGCGGAATTCACTGTCATAATCGTCTTCGATAATATAGCGTTCGGGTTTTGCTGCAGCCCAGTTTAGTAGTTGTGCTCGTTTTGTAGCACTCAACACAGACCCAGACGGAAATTGGTGTGAAGGGGTTACATAGGCCACATCGACGATAGAAGCTTCTAGTTGGCTAATATTTAAGCCGTCTTGTTCTATATCAATAGGGATTGCTTGACGGTCGTGATGATTGAAAATACTATGGGTCAAGGCATAACCAGGATTTTCATAGCCATAGACCAGTTTTTTATCAAGTAATCGAATCAATAAAGGCAATAATTGTTCTGTTCCTGAACCAATAACGATTTGATCTGCCTGACAAACAACACCACGTGATTGATACAAATAACGAGCAATTTCTTGACGTAAGGCGTCATCACCTTGAGGATGACCAGATAATAATAATTCATGATTGGAATCATCCAAAATATCGCGTGTCAGTTTCCGCCAAGTTAAAAAAGGGAAAGAATGCGTATCGATGCTCCCAGAGTTGAAATCTATTTTATATGAAATGGGTTCTTCTATAACGGGTTCGTCATGCGGAATATCTAAATAGGCCAGTTCTTCAACCGGTTGGGCATAAAAACCTTTGCGCGGTCGTGACTCAATAAACCCTTCAGCAACAAGTTGTCCATAAGCAAGCTCTACAGTTGTTTGGCTTATTTGTAGGTAATCGGCTAATTTTCGTTTACTTGGCAATTTTGTATCGACGCGTATTTTACCTTCAATAATTGCTTTTTTAATTTCACGGTAAAGCTGCTTGTATAAAGGGATTTGTGATTGTTTTTGAAGCTGAAACATCAGCATATCCATGTGAATTCCTCCGACTGACCTTATTGAAATGATTATAACTGAGTCTTTTTATATGGTCAATTCCTATTATACTGAATTTATCAACAAATAGGAGGAATTCACAAATGACTGAACAAGGAACAGATCGTGTAAAAAGAGGAATGGCCGAAATGCAAAAAGGTGGCGTGATTATGGATGTCGTCAACGCAGAACAAGCACGTATCGCGGAAGCTGCAGGAGCTACGGCTGTTATGGCACTTGAACGAGTGCCTTCTGATATTCGGAGAGATGGCGGAGTCGCACGTATGGCAGACCCGCGTATCACCGAAGAGGTAATGAAAGCTGTATCCATCCCAGTGATGGCGAAAGCTCGTATTGGCCATATTGTAGAAGCTCGTATTTTAGAAGCGATGGGTGTCGATTATATTGATGAAAGTGAAGTACTAACACCGGCAGATGAAGAGTTTCATTTGCTAAAAAATCAATACACAGTCCCTTTTGTTTGTGGATGTCGTAACTTAGGTGAAGCAGCCCGTAGAATTGGCGAAGGTGCTTCGATGCTTCGAACAAAAGGTGAACCAGGTACAGGTAATATTGTCGAAGCGGTTCGTCATTTGCGACAAGTAAATGCAGAAGTGCGAAAAGTCATTGCCATGAGTGAAGACGAACTAATGACAGAAGCCCGTAACTTAGGAGCTTCTTATGAGTTTTTAAAAGAAGTTAAAAGTTTAGGGCGCTTACCGGTAGTTAATTTTGCTGCAGGTGGGATTGCTACACCAGCGGATGCTGCGTTAATGATGGAATTAGGAGCGGACGGCGTATTCGTTGGTTCTGGTATTTTTAAATCGGATAATCCTGAACGATTTGCACGTGCGATTGTTGAAGCGACTACACATTACCAAGATTACAAATTGATCGCTGAACTGTCAAAAGACCTTGGTATTGCGATGAAAGGTATTGAGATTTCAACGATAGCTGCTGGCGAACGTATGCAAGAGCGGGGTTGGTGAGGATGAAACGAGTTGGGGTCCTCGCTTTGCAAGGGGCAGTTCGTGAGCATATCCAGTCGATTATAGCCTGCGGAGCGGAAGCGATTGCTGTTAAATGGCCAAAAGATCTTGAAAACTTGGATGGATTAATCTTACCAGGTGGAGAAAGTACGACAATGCGCCGACTAATTGATCGTTACGGCTTGATGGAGCCACTTCGAGAATTTGCTCACACAGGAAAACCGATGTTTGGTACATGTGCGGGATTGATTTTGCTTGCTGAAACAGTCGTTGGCAACGATGCTGCGCATATTGGTGTGATGAATGTTCTGGTTGAACGAAATTCATTTGGTCGACAAGTAGATAGTTTTGAAGCACCACTTGAGATAGAAGGCATCGATGGAGCTTTCGACGCGGTCTTTATCCGAGCACCACATATTGTCAGTGTTGGCGAAGGGGCCGAAGTGTTATGTACACACGACGGAAAAATTGTGATGGCGAGAGACGGTCAATTTCTCGGTTGCTCGTTTCATCCAGAACTAACTGATGACCACCGCATTACCAATTATTTTCTAAATATAATACCGGATAAGTCAGACCTTCTCTTGCCAAACCCATCAACTTATAGTAAAGTATGATTAATTTAAAAGACGAAACGTTGATGGGAAGTAGTAAAACGAGTGTTTTTCTAAAGAGAGCCGGTGGTTGGTGCGAACCGGTGAAAAACGCGTTTGAATCCACCCCGGAGTTGCATGGCGAAAAAAGCCATTGCCGGTTTAAATGCCGTTATGTGATGAAGAGGATTGGCTTTTGCCGATCAATCAGGGTGGCAACGCGGGTAGCTCTCGTCCCTTTACCAAGGGATGGGGGCTATTTTTGTTGTCTTTTTTTATTTTAAAATTTGAGGAGGAAAACAGTATGTTGGATATTCGTTTTGTACGTGCCAATTTTGAAGAAGTAAAAGCCAAGCTTGGAAAGCGCGGAGAAGATATTTCAGTGCTTAATGATTTTGAAGGGTTGGATCTAAAACGCCGTGAATTGATCGCGCAAACTGAAAAATTAAAAGCCGAGCGTAATGAAGCGTCTCAAAATATTGCAACGATGAAACGTGCGAAAGAAAATGCGGATGAGGCTATTGCTAAAATGCGTGAAGTCGGTGATCAAATCAAAAAGATTGATGATGAGTTAAAAGCAGTAGAAGAAAGCTTAAATTATATTATGATGCGTGTGCCAAATATTCCTCATGATAGCGTTCCATTTGGTGATTCTGAAGACGACAACGAAGAAATTCGTACATGGGGTGACAAGCCTGAGTTTGACTTTGAAGTTAAGCCACATTGGGATTTAGGAACAGATTTAAACATTATTGATTTTGAACGTGCAGCGAAAGTAACAGGAAGCCGTTTTGTCTTTTACCGTGGTCTTGGCGCACGCTTAGAACGCGCATTGATCAACTTTATGATGGACCTCCATCAAGAAGAGCATGGCTATGAAGAAATGTTGCCGCCTTATATGGTGAACCGTGAAAGCTTAACAGGCACTGGCCAATTACCGAAATTTGAAGAAGATGCATTCTTAATCGAGAAGGAAGATTATTTCCTGATTCCGACTTCTGAAGTACCGGTAACTAACTTTTACCGAGATGAAATTTTAACGGCAGATATGCTACCTCAGGCCTTTGCATCTTATAGCGCGAATTTCCGCTCTGAAGCGGGTTCTGCAGGTCGCGACACACGCGGACTAATCAGACAGCACCAATTCAATAAAGTCGAGCTAGTGCGCTTTGTAAAGCCAGAGGATTCTTACGACGAATTAGAGAAATTGACAGGACATGCGGAGAAAGTACTGCAACTTTTAGGACTACCTTATCGCGTCTTAAAGATGTGTACAGCCGACCTAGGGTTTACAGCTGCCAAAAAATACGATATCGAAGTATGGATTCCAAGCCAAGAAACATATCGTGAAATTTCTTCTTGCAGTAACTTTGAAGATTTCCAAGCAAGACGTGCAAATATTAAATTCCGTCGTGAAACAACAGGAAAACCTGAATTTGTTCACACATTAAACGGCAGTGGATTAGCAATTGGTCGTACGGTGGCAGCATTACTTGAAAACTGTCAGCAAAAAGATGGATCAATCCTAATTCCTGAAGTATTGCAGCCTTATATGGGCGGCAAAAAGATCATTGAATAATCGTCTAAAAAGCTCAAAAGCATTTGCTTTTGAGCTTTTTTATTCGGCAAAGAGGGTAAAGAGGGGGTAACAGTAAGCAAGATAGGAGTGATTTGTATGAGCAGCATAAGCTTTCGCTATATCGAGACTAACGGCATCAAGCTGCATACTGCGATAGCAGGTCCAAAAGATGGTCCTTTAGTTGTTTTATTGCATGGCTTTCCGGAATTTTGGTTTGGTTGGAAAAATCAAATTCAACCCTTGGCGGAAAAAGGCTATCGAGTAGTAGCACCTGACCAACGTGGCTATAATTTGAGCGATAAACCGAAAGGCATTGATCATTATACAATTGATTATTTGCGGGATGACGTGATTGGGATTATTGAATTTTTTCAAAAAAAGAAAGCGATTATTATTGGCCATGACTGGGGCGGTGCAGTGGCTTGGCATTTGGCGTCCACGCGTCCTGAATATGTGGAGAAATTGATTGTGTTGAACATCCCACATCCACGAGCAATGCCGCGGGTATTTATGAAAAATCCGTTACAGTGGATGAAGAGCTCCTATATCGCGTTTTTTCAATTACCAAACTTGCCCGAGAAAGCTCTTGGTATGAGAGAGTTTAAAGTCATGCAGCAAGGCATTGCAAAGTCGAGCAACCCGGACGCTTTTTCAATCGCTGAAATCGAGCAATACAAAACGGCGTGGTCGCAGTCTGATGCATTGACGGCGATGCTTAACTGGTACCGGGCTATCCGGAAAGGGAGCTTTAAGCAATTGTCCGAAGCGAAAATCAACGTGCCGGTCCGAATTATTTGGGGATTAGGCGATCAGTTCTTGTCACCTATGTTAGCAAAAGAAAGCATGTCTTTTTGTGAAGAAGTCAATTTGGCATTTGTCGGAGAAGCGACGCATTGGATTCAGCATGAACAACCAGAAATCGTCAATCATTTAATTGATCAATTTATTAATGAATAAAAAACGGAAACCCCTCTACAGCTGGGTTTTCCGTTTTAGTTTTTTTGCTTCTCTTAAATTTCGGAAAAACTGTGTTAATAATTGCCCACATTCGTCAGCAAGTACATTTTCTGTAACTTGGCATTGATGATTAAAGCGGTCGTCATTTAGCAGACGATACAAAGAATCGACACAACCAGCCTTTGCATCTCGTGCTCCGTAAACGATATGTGGAATGCGTGATTGCAATATGGCGCCCGCACACATTGGACAAGGCTCTAACGTAACGTAAAGCTTTGTATCTTCAAGTCGCCAATTGCCAAGGTGCAGGCAAGCTTCTTGAATGGCTAATAGTTCAGCATGTGTTACGGCATTTTGTGTTGTTTCGCGCAAATTATGCGCACGTGCAATCACTTTGTCTTTATAGACGATCACGGCGCCAATCGGAACCTCGCCTTTAGCAGCTGCTTTATTGGCTTCTTCAATCGCTAATTGCATATAAAAATGATCTTTTTCCATTCCGTTCATGATGCATCGCTCCTTGAATCTAGTGTAGCATTTTCTATTGAACAAAAGAGTCATGCAGACAAAAATCATAGAACAGCGTAAAATGAAGAAACTAGATACTAGACAGTGGGGAGTGGTAGAAGAATGAAACAACATAAAAAAGAAAAACCTCTTCATTTCATTCTACGATTTATTTTTATCTTTATTGGTGCTACTATGGCAGCAGCTTCCATCGAATTATTCTTAGTCCCCAATTCGATTATTGATGGCGGTATTATTGGGATTTCTCTAATTATAAATTATTTGACTGTTATTCCTTTTGGAGTATTGATCGTGGCGATCAATTTGCCTTTCCTTTATTTTGGCTATAAGCACATCGGTCGAAACTTTTTCATCTCCTCTATTTTTGCGATTGTTGCGTTGGCATTGATCGAAATTCCAATGCATAAAATCGAACCTTTTATAGATGACCCACTTCTAGCTACCATATTTGGTGGATTGCTTCTTGGTATGGGCGTTGGACTTGTTATCCGCAATGGTGGCGCACTGGATGGCACCGAAATTCTTGGTATTTTATTGACGAAAAAATTGCCATTTTCAATCGGTGAATTTGTGATGTTTTTCAATATTTTTATCTTCGGATGGGCTGCCTTTGTTCTTGGGCTTGAACAGGCAATGTATTCGGTTTTGACTTATTATATTGCTTCTAAAACAATTGACGTGGTCATACAGGGACTTGAAGATACGAAAGCAGTACTCATTATATCTGAAGAATACGAAGAAATCGGTTCGGCGATTAATGATCGTCTTGGACGAAGCTTTACGAAGTTACATGGTCAAGGGGGGTATTTGAATACACCCAAAGATGTCATATATGTGGTGGTCACTCGTTTAGAATTGACTAAGCTCAAGCAAATTGTCGCAGATGTTGACTCGAAAGCCTTTTTAACGGTTATGGATACACAGGAAGTCCACGGTGCGACCTTTAAAAAACCGATTCATTAATAAATTCCTCCATTTTCCACTCTACTTTTAAAGAGAGTGATGTGGTAAAATAAATGGCATTGCAATTTACTTGAATCGAAAAAGGAGGACTTCACATGCCGGTTCCATTCATCACGGTAGAAGGCCCGATTGGTGTAGGTAAGACTTCGCTAACCAAAGCGCTCGCCGATCAAAATCAATTTCAGCTATTAAAAGAAATTGTTGACGAAAACCCGTTTTTAAATAAATTTTACGAAGATATAGCAGAGTGGAGCTTTCAGACAGAGATGTTCTTCTTGTGTAATCGTTATAAACAATTAGCCGATATACAGAAAAAGTTCATCTCTAATCACGAACCAGTAGTCGCGGATTATCATATCTTTAAAAATCTTATTTTTGCGAAACGTACATTGCCAACAGCTGAATATGCCAAGTACGAAGCCATCTATAAAATTTTAACAGTAGATATGCCAAAGCCGAATATGGTGATTTACTTACATGCGAGTCTAGATACGTTGATGAAACGCATCAAGTTACGAGGACGCGAGTTTGAGCAAATGATTACACCTGAATATATGGAGCAATTGGCTGCGGATTATCATGAGTTTATCGAACGCTTTGAACGAGAGCATCCGGAAATTCCCGTTTTACGCTTTAATGGGGATGAAATCGACTTTGTTCAAAACGATGGCGACTTGCAACTGATCCTGGACAAAGTAGATGCAACTTTACAGAAGAGGAGTTTGACCTTATGAATTTACGTGAAAAATACGGCATTCCACAAAATGCTGTAATTACAATAGCCGGCACAGTAGGTGTTGGGAAATCTACGATGACAAAAGCTTTAGCAGATGCATTGCAATTCCGCACATCTTTTGAAAGTGTTGAGTCCAATCCATATTTAGATTTGTTTTACGATGATTTTGAAAAATGGAGCTTCCATTTGCAGATTTATTTCCTTGCAGAACGCTTTAAAGAGCAAAAGCGGATGTTTGAATATGGTGGCGGATTTATCCAAGATCGTTCAATCTATGAAGATACCGGGATTTTTGCGAAAATGCATTGGGATAAAGGCACAATGAACAATGTGGATTATGAAACGTATACGAATTTGTTTGAAGCTATGGTCATGACTCCTTATTTCCCACATCCAGATTTATTGATTTACTTAGAAGGTTCGATCGAAGACATTCTGTCGCGCATACAAGAACGTGGACGGGCGATGGAGCAGCAGACACCGGTCGATTACTGGCTAGAAATGCACCAGCGCTATGAAAATTGGATCAACTCTTTTAATGGCTGTCCAGTATTGCGTTTAAACATCAATGATTACGATTTATTGAAGAATCCGGAGTGTTCGGAACAAATTGTTGAACGCATCGGTGACTTTATGCAACAAACGTCGATTTTACGCAAATAAACAAACCCCTTGAGCAATTGCTCAAGGGGTTTGTTTATTTCCCGGGAAATATAAAAAGGACATAAAAAAACCGGAAGGCCTGAGCCTTCCGGTTTGCTATATCGTAGTTATAAAAAGTTAAATTAAAAATGGAGGAGGAAGAGGGATTCGAACCCCCGCGGGATTTGACTCCCCTGTCGGTTTTCAAGACCGATCCCTTCAGCCAAACTTGGGTATTCCTCCGTGTGAGACAAGAATTAATTTATCATGGATGAATAATAACTGTCAACAGTTTTTAAAGATTTTTTTATTTTATTTTAAAATAATCTTATTTGATGGATGAAAAAGCTGAATGACTGGTAAGTCTGAAAGTAGTATAACTAAGCTCCATATGCAATAGTGAAAATAGAATTTGAATAACACGTGGACCTATACTCAAGGCAATGAAAAAGAAATTTTCATCAATTGAAGGTTACGGATTGATTTTTCGTAGATTAATTCGTATACTAGTAAATGCCGTGCTAGGTGGGAAGATAGCGGTGTCCTGTAACCTGCAATCCGCTTTAGCAGGACTGAATTCCTTTCTGAGGCTGTTTGTATGTAAGGTCTGCCTCGTGCACGTAGTGTTGACATCTGGGTCCTGCGCAATGGAATCCCATGAACCATGTCAGGTCCGGAAGGAAGCAGCATTAAGTGGAACATTCCATGTGCCGCGGGATCGCCTAGATCGAGCCAACGACAAGGGTAACGCTTATGTACAGCAGTCGAAGAAAGGTGCACGGCAAAAATTGTAATTTCAAACCTGTCCGCTCTCGTAGCGGGCAGGTTTTTTTATTTTTTAAGTCGCATAATCGTCACGTGAATCGCAGGGTATCGTTCAGAAAAAACTATGTTTTATGGTATAATGACAGGACGAAAAACAGATTCTTCAAAAGGAGAGAACAAGTTGGCGTATCAAGCTTTTTATCGTGTTTATAGACCACAGTCCTTTTCTGAAATGACAGGTCAGATGCATGTCAAACAAACCCTTCAAAATGCTCTCCTTTACAATAAGACGACGCATGCTTATTTGTTCTCGGGACCAAGAGGTACAGGGAAAACCAGTGCCGCTAAAATATTCGCGAAAGCGTTAAACTGCGAACAAGCTCCAACGGCAGAACCTTGTAATGAATGTACTTCTTGTAGAAGCATTAACGAAGGATCCAATACCGACGTGATTGAATTCGATGCGGCTTCCAATTCTCGTGTAGAAGAGATGCGGGAAATCATTGAAAAAGTCCGGTTTTCACCGGCCAATTCACGTTTTAAAATTTACATTATCGATGAAGTGCATATGTTATCAAACAGTGCCTTTAATGCGTTGCTAAAAACATTAGAAGAACCGCCAGAACATGTGGTCTTTATATTAGCGACGACCGAACCGCATAAACTACCATTGACGATTATTTCTCGCTGTCAGCGCTTTGATTTTAAATCTCATACGCAAGTCGATATTGTTTCTCGTATGGTAGAAGTGTTAACAGATGCGGAGATTCCTTATAATGAACAAGTGCTAAAAATCATTGCGCAAGCTGCTGCAGGTGGCATGCGGGATGCACTTAGTTTGCTCGATCAAGTAGTCTCGTTCAGCGGAGATGAAATGACGGTTGAAGATGCATTGCTCGTGACGGGTTCTGTGAGTCAAGATGTGTTTTACGGCATTGCAGAAGCGTTACTCGCTAAAGATATCGGACAAGCTTTGACATTATTAGAACAATTGGTGCGCGATGGCAAAGATCCTGTACGGTTGGTTGAAGACTTTATCACGTTTTTCCGTGATTTGTTATTGATTCAAACAGCGCCAGACCTTCATGATATGTTAGAACTTGCAGCGCATGAACCGCGTTTTGAAGAGTTGGCTAATCGTTTTGAGTCAACGACACTTTATAATTGGATAGATGTGTTATCGAAAACGCAGCAAGAAATGCGTTTTTCAAATCACACAAAAATCTATATGGAAACCGCGTTGCTGAAAATGGCACAAGCAGACGTTCCGGTACAAAGTACGGCCTCAGCTGTATCGCCTGAATTAGAAGCGAAAGTGATCCAGTTGGAAAACTTAGTGCGTGAATTACAGCAACAAGTAAAAAATGGTGCAGGAAGTGGTGCACAAGCGGCGCCGACCGAGCAGAAAAAGCGTCAGCGCGTGCAAAGTAGCTTTAAAATACCAACCGGGCGCATTCAAGACGTCTTGAAAAATGCGACCAAAGCAGATATTCAAGCAATTAAAACTAATTGGGCTACTGTCATGAATCAATTGCAGCGGTCGCATTCAGCTTTATTGAACGATGCGGAGCCAGTAGCGGCATCAGCGGATGCATTTGTGTTAAAATTCAAGTATGATATTCATTGCCAGATGGCTTCTGAAAACCAGACCTTTGCTGCGACATTCAGCCAGTTGCTAGAGCAGTATGCAGGCAAAGCGTATACACCGGTTTTCGTTCCAGACGCCAGTTGGCTGAAAATCCGTGAAGAGTTTATTAAACATAGCGGGTTAAAGTCTGGCACTGAAGAAAAGCAGTCAGAGTCTGAAGAAGAAAATCCGTTTTCGGGTGAAGGGGCAGTAGCGGAAGAAGATCCGTTTATCTCAGAAGCCGAGCGTCTTTTCGGAAAAGACTTTGTCGAAGTTCATGATGATTAAAATGAAAATTCTAAGGAGGAACTAATTATGCGCGGTGGAGGAAATATGCAAGGCATGATGAAACAAATGCAAAAAATGCAAAAAGAAATGGCAGTGGCTCAAGAAGAGCTAGGAACATTGAAGTTTGAAGGATCAGCAGGCGGCGGTATGGTTAAAGTAACTGTATCTGGACATAAAGAAGTATTGGATATGGTTCTTGATCCAACTGTAGTAGACCCAGAAGATGTTGAAATGTTACAAGATCTTTTAGTTGTTGCGACAAACGAAGCGTTTAAAAAAGCGGATGAACATGCGAATTCCACAATGGGGAAATTCACGAAGGGCTTAAATCTCCCGGGCATGTTCTAGGAGGTAAACGAGATGCATTATCCAGAACCCATTTCAAAATTAATGGAGAGTTTTATGAAATTGCCAGGAATCGGGCCGAAAACAGCGGCCCGTCTGGCGTTTTTTGTTCTCGGTATGAAAGAGGATACAGTGCTTGATTTTGCAAAAGCGTTGGTCGATGCAAAACGAAACTTGAGCTTTTGCTCGGTCTGCGGGCATATTACCGATGTCGACCCTTGTCATATTTGTCAGGATCAACAACGTGACCGCACGACGATTTGCGTAGTACAAGACCCGAAAGACGTCATTGCGATGGAGAAGATGCGTGATTACAAAGGTTTGTATCATGTCTTGCAAGGGGCGATTTCACCAATGGATGGAATTGGTCCTGAAGACATCAATGTTCCATCTCTATTGAAACGTCTTCAAGATGAAGAAGTAGAAGAGTTGATCTTAGCTACCAACCCAACAATCGAGGGAGAAGCGACAGCGATGTATATTTCTCGTCTCGTAAGACCGTCAGGAATCAAGACGACTCGAATTGCACACGGACTTCCAGTGGGTGGAGATTTAGAGTATGCCGATGAAGTGACTTTATCAAAAGCGTTGGAAGGTCGACGAGAGCTTTAATAGAGGTTTTGGATTTCTAAAAAAATGGAAAAAATTCTGATTTATTATGTTTTGGATATAATTGTTAGAAGTGTGAATCGTCCATTGTATAGAAAGAGAGAAAAAGAAGTTGGATTAAAATGGCTTTTATAAAGCAATTCAAACAACTTCTTTTTTAAACTCTTATATAGAAGGAAAAGAGAATCTAGTAGTTAATGTTTTATAAATATAATTTTATTTACCAAAAGTGTTGACAGTCTGAAGTATATGCTTTAGTATCATAGGAGTCGTAAAGAACGACACAACAACTTGAAACAACTTGAACCTTGAAAACTGAACAGCAAAACGTCAACAAATAGCAACGGTCGCGCAAAACGGCCCGCGCAAAACTTACTAATCAGCTTACGCAGATCAAAGCGAATCGTGCGTCTTCGGACGGCGATACGCCAGCAGTATTGAGCAATCAACACTACTCTATAATGGAGAGTTTGATCCTGGCTCAGGACGAACGCTGGCGGCGTGCCTAATACATGCAAGTCGAGCGGAACATTGGGAGCTTGCTCCCAATGTTTAGCGGCGGACGGGTGAGTAACACGTGGGCAACCTGCCCTGCAGATCGGGATAACTCCGGGAAACCGGTGCTAATACCGAATAGTTTGCGGCCTCTCCTGAGGCTGCACGGAAAGACGGTTTCGGCTGTCACTGCAGGATGGGCCCGCGGCGCATTAGCTAGTTGGTGGGGTAATGGCCTACCAAGGCGACGATGCGTAGCCGACCTGAGAGGGTGATCGGCCACACTGGGACTGAGACACGGCCCAGACTCCTACGGGAGGCAGCAGTAGGGAATCTTCCGCAATGGACGAAAGTCTGACGGAGCAACGCCGCGTGAGTGACGAAGGTTTTCGGATCGTAAAACTCTGTTGTGAGGGAAGAACAAGTACCAAGTAACTACTGGTACCTTGACGGTACCTCACCAGAAAGCCACGGCTAACTACGTGCCAGCAGCCGCGGTAATACGTAGGTGGCAAGCGTTGTCCGGAATTATTGGGCGTAAAGCGCGCGCAGGCGGTTCTTTAAGTCTGATGTGAAAGCCCACGGCTCAACCGTGGAGGGTCATTGGAAACTGGAGAACTTGAGTGCAGAAGAGGAAAGTGGAATTCCATGTGTAGCGGTGAAATGCGTAGAGATGTGGAGGAACACCAGTGGCGAAGGCGACTTTCTGGTCTGTAACTGACGCTGAGGCGCGAAAGCGTGGGGAGCAAACAGGATTAGATACCCTGGTAGTCCACGCCGTAAACGATGAGTGCTAAGTGTTAGGGGGTTTCCGCCCCTTAGTGCTGCAGCTAACGCATTAAGCACTCCGCCTGGGGAGTACGGCCGCAAGGCTGAAACTCAAAGGAATTGACGGGGGCCCGCACAAGCGGTGGAGCATGTGGTTTAATTCGAAGCAACGCGAAGAACCTTACCAGGTCTTGACATCCCACTGCCCGGTGTAGAGATACACTTTTCCCTTCGGGGACAGTGGTGACAGGTGGTGCATGGTTGTCGTCAGCTCGTGTCGTGAGATGTTGGGTTAAGTCCCGCAACGAGCGCAACCCTTGATCTTAGTTGCCAGCATTCAGTTGGGCACTCTAAGGTGACTGCCGGTGACAAACCGGAGGAAGGTGGGGATGACGTCAAATCATCATGCCCCTTATGACCTGGGCTACACACGTGCTACAATGGACGGTACAAAGGGTTGCCAACCCGCGAGGGGGAGCCAATCCCATAAAACCGTTCTCAGTTCGGATTGTAGGCTGCAACTCGCCTGCATGAAGCCGGAATCGCTAGTAATCGTGGATCAGCATGCCACGGTGAATACGTTCCCGGGCCTTGTACACACCGCCCGTCACACCACGAGAGTTTGTAACACCCGAAGTCGGTGAGGTAACCCTTGTGGAGCCAGCCGCCGAAGGTGGGACAGATGATTGGGGTGAAGTCGTAACAAGGTAGCCGTATCGGAAGGTGCGGCTGGATCACCTCCTTTCTAAGGATAAATTCGGAACCGAGTTTTCTCGGGGTTGACGTTTTGCGTTCAGTTTTGAAGGTTCACCTTCAGGCGGCAACGCCTTTTTTTGTGACTTTCAAACTTGTTCTTTGAAAACTGGATAAAACGACATTGAAACAAATGCAAGAAATTCAAGTACGCGTGACCATTGGTCACAACTTTTTAATTAACCATTGGTTAAGTTAGAAAGGGCGCACGGTGGATGCCTTGGCACTAGGAGCCGAAGAAGGACGGCACTAACACCGATATGCTTCGGGGAGCTGTAAGTGAGCGATGATCCGGAGATTTCCGAATGGGGGAACCCACTACCTTTAATCGGGTAGTATCCATGTGTGAATCTATAGCACATGAGAAGGCAGACCCAGGGAACTGAAACATCTAAGTACCTGGAGGAAGAGAAAGCAAATGCGATTCCCTGAGTAGCGGCGAGCGAAACGGGATCAGCCCAAACCAAGAGGCTTGCCTCTTGGGGTTGTAGGACACTCTATACGGAGTTACAAAAGGTAGGATTAGGCGAAGCGACCTGGAACGGTCCGCCACAGCGGGTAACAGCCCCGTAGCCGAAAACCCTACCCCTCCAGAGTGGATCCTGAGTACGGCGGAACACGTGAAATTCCGTCGGAATCTGGGAGGACCATCTCCCAAGGCTAAATACTTCCTAGTGACCGATAGTGAACCAGTACCGTGAGGGAAAGGTGAAAAGCACCCCGGAAGGGGAGTGAAATAGATCCTGAAACCGTGTGCCTACAAGTAGTCAAAGCCCGTTAATGGGTGATGGCGTGCCTTTTGTAGAATGAACCGGCGAGTTACGATTACATGCAAGGTTAAGCTGAGAAGGCGGAGCCGCAGCGAAAGCGAGTCTGAATAGGGCGCCAGAGTATGTAGTTGTAGACCCGAAACCAGGTGATCTACCCATGTCCAGGGTGAAGGTAAGGTAACACTTACTGGAGGCCCGAACCCACGCACGTTGAAAAGTGCGGGGATGAGGTGTGGGTAGCGGAGAAATTCCAATCGAACCTGGAGATAGCTGGTTCTCTCCGAAATAGCTTTAGGGCTAGCCTCAAGATAGAGAATCCTGGAGGTAGAGCACTGTTTGGACTAGGGGCCCATCCCGGGTTACCGAATTCAGACAAACTCCGAATGCCAGTGATTTATGCTTGGGAGTCAGACTGCGAGTGATAAGATCCGTAGTCAAGAGGGAAACAGCCCAGACCACCAGCTAAGGTCCCCAAATATCCGTTAAGTGGAAAAGGATGTGGCGTTGCTTAGACAACCAGGATGTTGGCTTAGAAGCAGCCATCATTTAAAGAGTGCGTAATAGCTCACTGGTCGAGTGACACTGCGCCGAAAATGTACCGGGGCTAAACGGATTACCGAAGCTGTGGATGGATCTCGTAAGAGATCCGTGGTAGGAGAGCGTTCTAAGGGCGTAGAAGTCAGACCGGAAGGACTGGTGGAGCGCTTAGAAGTGAGAATGCCGGTATGAGTAACGAAAGACGGGTGAGAATCCCGTCCACCGAATGCCTAAGGTTTCCTGAGGAAGGCTCGTCCGCTCAGGGTTAGTCGGGACCTAAGTCGAGGCCGATAGGCGTAGACGATGGACAACAGGTTGATATTCCTGTACCACCTCCCCGCCGTTTGAGCAATGGGGGGACGCAGAAGGATAAGGAGAGCGTGCCGTTGGTTGTGCACGTCCAAGCAGTGAGGCGTGGAATGAGGCAAATCCCATTCCTGATACGTTGAGCTGTGATGGCAAGAGGGTTTACCCTTAGAGTCCCTGATTTCACACTGCCAAGAAAAGCCTCTAGCGAGGCGGGAGGTGCCCGTACCGCAAACCGACACAGGTAGGCGAGAAGAGAATTCTAAGGTGAGCGAGTGAACTCTCGTTAAGGAACTCGGCAAAATGACCCCGTAACTTCGGGAGAAGGGGTGCTCTGGTAGGGTGAATAGCCCGAGAGAGCCGCAGTGAATAGGCCCAGGCGACTGTTTAGCAAAAACACAGGTCTCTGCAAAACCGTAAGGTGACGTATAGGGGCTGACGCCTGCCCGGTGCTGGAAGGTTAAGAGGAGTGCTTAGCGCAAGCGAAGGTGCGAATTGAAGCCCCAGTAAACGGCGGCCGTAACTATAACGGTCCTAAGGTAGCGAAATTCCTTGTCGGGTAAGTTCCGACCCGCACGAAAGGCGTAACGATCTGGGCACTGTCTCAACGAGAGACTCGGTGAAATTATAGTACCTGTGAAGATGCAGGTTACCCGCGACAGGACGGAAAGACCCCGTGGAGCTTTACTGTAGCCTGATATTGAATTTTGGTGCAACTTGTACAGGATAGGTAGGAGCCTGAGATTCCGGAGCGCCAGCTTCGGAGGAGGCGTCAGTGGGATACTACCCTGGTTGTATTGAAATTCTAACCCACAAGCCTGATCGGCTTGGGAGACAGTGTCAGGCGGGCAGTTTGACTGGGGCGGTCGCCTCCTAAAGAGTAACGGAGGCGCCCAAAGGTTCCCTCAGAATGGTTGGAAATCATTCGTAGAGTGTAAAGGCAGAAGGGAGCTTGACTGCGAGACGTACATGTCGAGCAGGGTCGAAAGACGGGCTTAGTGATCCGGTGGTTCCGCATGGAAGGGCCATCGCTCAACGGATAAAAGCTACCCCGGGGATAACAGGCTTATCTCCCCCAAGAGTCCACATCGACGGGGAGGTTTGGCACCTCGATGTCGGCTCATCGCATCCTGGGGCTGTAGTCGGTCCCAAGGGTTGGGCTGTTCGCCCATTAAAGCGGTACGCGAGCTGGGTTCAGAACGTCGTGAGACAGTTCGGTCCCTATCCGTCGCGGGCGCAGGAAATTTGAGAGGAGCTGTCCTTAGTACGAGAGGACCGGGATGGACACACCGCTGGTGTACCAGTTGTTCTGCCAAGGGCATCGCTGGGTAGCTATGTGTGGCCGGGATAAGTGCTGAAAGCATCTAAGCACGAAGCCCCCCTCAAGATGAGATTTCCCATTGCGCAAGCAAGTAAGATCCCTCAAAGACGATGAGGTAGATAGGTTCGAGGTGGAAGCGTGGCGACACGTGCAGCTGACGAATACTAATCGATCGAGGACTTAACCAACAAATTGTAGGCGAAAATCTTGCACGTTCCAATGTCGTTTATCCAGTTTTGAGTGAACAAGCACTCAACCAAATAGTCCAGTGATGATGGCAAAGAGGCCACACCCGTTCCCATCCCGAACACGGCAGTTAAGCTCTTTTGCGCTGATGGTAGTTGGGGGTTTCCCCCTGTGAGAGTAAGACGTCGCTGGGCAATTCAAGAAAGTCGTTACCGATTCCGGTAACGGCTTTTTTGTGTTTGAAAAAAATGAAATGAAAGAATAACCTGATCTTTTAGTTTCGAAACCGCGATTCTTAAAAAAGACTTGTTATAATGAAATCAATTAATCAATGTGAGGATGAAAGTTTATGACGCAACGACGTCCGATTGTAGATGCCTTAATTCAGTTTCAAAAAAAACAGCCGATTTCTTTTCATGTACCGGGCCATAAGCACGGAATCTTATCAGGGCTACCTAAAGAAATTCACCCCGCACTTTCCTATGATTTAACAGAATTAACGGGATTGGATGATCTTCATTATCCAGAAGGGGTGATTCGAGAAGCTCAGCTTTTATTGGCAGAGGCTTACGGAGCCAAAGAAAGCTTTTTACTGGTCAATGGTTCAACTGTCGGGAATTTGGCGATGATTCATGCCGCATGTAAAGAAGGAGATGTGGTGATTGTTCAGCGCAATTCGCATAAGTCGATTTTCCACGCATTAGAGCTTGCACATGTGCGCCCTGTCTACGTTTCACCCCAATGGGATGAATACTCTATGACAGCTGCTGCAGTGTCTTTAAAAGCAATTAACGCAGCAATCAACGCATATCCTGAAGCAAAGGCTGTCGTGCTCACCTACCCGAACTATTACGGAGTGGTTTCGGATGAACTCTCTGAAATTATCACCATATGCCATGAAAAAGAAATAGCTGTTTTAGTAGATGAAGCACACGGAGCTCATTTTCAGGCAGGTGAGCCGTTTCCAGTTTCGGCCCTAGAGTTAGGAGCAGACGTCGTTGTGCAATCGGCGCATAAAACTTTGCCAGCTATGACGATGGGGTCTTATTTACATATGGGCAGCAATCGTGTAAGTGTCAAAAAGGTCAAAAAGTATTTGCGAATGTTTCAATCGAGCAGTCCATCGTATTTAATCTTAGCTTCGTTAGATGATGCACGAGCTTATCTTCAAAGTTACTCCCCACCCGATATTCGGTCGTTTAATGATAAGCGTGAACGTTTTCTAAGCAGCTTGCGGATGATTCCACAGTTACTCGTAGTGGAATCGGATGATCCGTTAAAAATCATGTTACGTGTTGCTCACCATAGTGGCTATCAACTAAAAGAAAAACTCGAGCAAGTTGGTATTGAAGTTGAACTAGCAGATCTTTTTCAAGTATTGCTGATTTTGCCATTATTAAAACAGCGTCATGCTTATCCATTTGCAGAAATTCGAATTCGTTTAAAAGAAGCGGTAGCCATGCTTGATGGAGAAATCAGGCAAGAAATAAAAATGGAAATAAATAAATTAGACGATGTGACAGTGCCAGAGTTGTCTTTTGAAGAAATCGACTTAGCTGACCAAGAATGGGTTTCCTACACACAAATTATCGGACGGATTGCGGCAGGGATGGTGACACCTTATCCACCGGGTATCCCATTAATTGTAGCTGGTGAAAAATGGACCATGCTTAAAGTGGAAGAATTGATGAATCATCTAGCTGCAAAGGCGCAAATTCAAGGTGATCACCGTTTAGCATCTAAAGAGTTGCCAGTTCTTATGCAAGATACTGAAGTAGTAAGCAAAGTATAAAAGGGTATACTAAAGCATCGACTAGGATGAGGAGGGATTTTCATGGAGCAAGAAAAATATGCAATCATTGATATCGGTTCGAATACCATTCGACTTGTCATTTATACACGGGACAAAAGCGGACGCTTTACTGAAAGTGAGAACGTTAAAGCAGTGGCTCGACTGCGAAGTTATTTAAACGAGGATAATGTTCTAGAACAAGAAGGTATTGAACTATTAGTGAAGACATTAAAAAGCTTTCAGGAAGTGACTCGTCATCATCAATTAAAATCTATTAAATGCGTTGCGACTGCTGCAGTACGTCAGGCAGAAAATCGAGCCGCTATTTTAACAACAGTAGAGGACGAAACTGATTTTTCTATCCGTATTTTATCTGAATATGAAGAAGCACATTATGGCTATCTCGCGGTAGTCAATTCAACACCATTCACTAGTGGCATCACCGTTGACATTGGTGGAGGAAGCACGGAAATTACGTATTTTAAAGATCGTCAGCTCATTTATTTCTATAGTTTTCCATTTGGCGTGTTGTCTTTAAAAGAGCAGTTTATCCAAGAGGATACGCCGAAAAAAGGAGAAATGCGTGAGTTACAAAGCTTTTTAAAAGAACAATTCGATCAGTTAGAGTGGCTAGCCGATAAACGCTTGCCGCTAATTGGTATCGGAGGAAGTGCGCGAAATATGGCTCAAATTCATCAAGAGCATATTGAATATCCTTTTTCTGGTGTGCATCAATACATGATGAACAAAGATGATGTAGAAGAAGTTTATGACTTGTTGAATTCTCAAGATTTTTCAGAGCTTCAACGATTGGAAGGTTTATCAAAAGACCGAGCCGACATCATTATCCCTGCCGTTGAAGTGTTTCGTTATTTGATGGAGATGATTGATACAAAAGAGTTTGCGCTGAGTAGAAAAGGTTTACGGGACGGAGTCTTTTATGAAGAGATGACGAAAAGCTTTGATTTGACGGTATTTCCTAATGTTATAGAAGAAAGCTTTCATGAGTTAGCCATTGATTATGACATTAATTTAACTCATGCATTCCATGTTACAAATAGTGCGTTACTCATTTCAAAAGCTTTAGAAGCTATTGATTTATTGTCTTTGGAAGAACAAGATTATAAACGTTTAAAACTGAGCAGTGCTCTCTATAATTTAGGCAGTTATATCGATTCAGAATCTAGTCATCAACATACGTTTTACTTATTAAGCAATCGAACGATAGATGGCTTGTTGCATAAAGAACGCGTTATTATCGCATTGATGGCTTCGTTTAAAAACAAAGGGGTTTTTAAACGAAATGTCGCACTTTATGAAAAGTGGTTTACTAAAGACGAATTAGCAAAATATACATTACTCGGAGCAATCATTAAAGTAGCTTATAGTTTGAATGCGACTAAGCGGGATATCGTCGAAAGGATTGAGCTCGACCAACAAGACGATGTGTTGGTTTTCTCTGTTCAATGTCGTGAAGATTGGGAGCCTGAGCAATACCAAGTGGAAAAACAGAAAAAACATTTGGAAAAACAGCTTAAACAAACGGTGGAATTTAAGTTTTATAAATAATCAATCGCTAAAAACAGAGTAAAAGGTGGTGCGGGCAGTGGAGACAGGGAAAAAGAAGAATATGGAACTCAGAAATCCGGCTTATTATAATAACCGAGAATTGAGTTGGCTCGCTTTTAATGAACGTGTTCTACAAGAAGCACTTGATAAAAAAAATCCTTTACTGGAAAGGCTAAAGTTTTTAGCGATTTTCAGTTCGAATTTAGACGAATTTTTTATGGTTCGTGTCGCAGGGCTGCAAGATCAAGTGAAAGTTGGTTTTACAAAGCCTGAAAACAAAGCGGGAATGACACCAAAGCAGCAGCTAAATGAAATCGCAATGAAAACCCATCAACTTGTAGATTTACAGTACGAAACAGTACGAAATACATTATTGCCAAAGCTTCAAAAAGAACATGTCGAGTTTATGAAGATGAAAGATTTAAATGCTGAACAAATAGAAGCAATGGAAGTGTATTTTGAAGATTATATTTTCCCTGTACTGACGCCTATGGCAATTGATGCGTATCGGACTTTTCCGATGTTGCTCAATAAAAGCATCAACTTAGCTGTGAAATTAGAAGCGGAAAAAAAACAAGACGAAGAGGGACAGAAAATCGCGATTGTTCAAGTGCCTGCAGTGTTGGAACGATTTGTTCAGATTGAGCCAGAGAAGAGTAGTCACAAATTAGTGTTATTAGAAGATGTTATTAGTTTCTTTATTCATAAGCTATTTCACGGGTATCAAGTTACTTCAGTTTCCGTGTTCCGAATTACACGGAATGCCGACATGACCATACATGAAGAAGGCGCGCGCGATTTACTAAAAGAAATTGAAGAAGAGCTTCGTAAGCGAAAGTGGGGAGCAGCAGTTCGTTTAGAGGTGCAACAACCTGGATTTGATTTGGATATTTTGGATTATTTGACGGACGAACTAGAAGTCCATAAAAAAGATGTTTATGCAATTGAAGGATTTTTAGATTTAACAGCATTTTTCAACTTTTATAAGAAAATGGCACCTGTTTGGGAGCATTTGGTCTTTGAAGGAAAAGTTTCTCAATTGCCAGCTGGTATGGAGACAGGCAAGCAGATCTTTCAAAAAGTCAGTGAGCAAGATGTCTTTTTGCATCATCCGTATGAGTCCTTTGAGCCTGTTGTCCAATTTATTTCAGAAGCTGCAGATGATCAAGATGTTTTAGCAATCAAGCAGACTTTATACCGTGTTAGTGGAGATTCACCCGTTATTAAAGCATTGAAAAGAGCGGCAGAAAACGGCAAACAAGTAACCGTGCTCGTTGAATTAAAAGCTCGTTTTGATGAAGAAAACAATGTTCATTGGGCAAAAGAGTTAGAAAAAGCGGGTTGTCATGTTATTTATGGCATGACGCATTTGAAAACACATAGTAAAATTACGCTCGTTGTCCGTAAAAAAGAAAATAAAATTGAACGATTTGTTCATTTAGGTACCGGTAATTACAACGATCAAACCGCTAAAATTTATACCGATATGAGTTTGTTTACGTCAAAACGACAATTTGGAATAGATGCAACTAATTTCTTTAATTATTTGAGCGGTTATACGGAAAAACCGGAGTTTCATTACTTATCAGTAGCACCATTTACGATTCGAAAAGACATTATTGAATTGATCGATGCAGAAATTCGTTTTCAGAAAAAAAACGGCAACGGCCGGATTGTTGCAAAAATGAACTCATTAACAGATAAGGCTATTATTATGAAACTATATGAAGCATCGAGTGCTGGAGTCAAAGTAGAGTTAATCGTTAGAGGAATTTGTTGTTTGCGACCAGGAATACCGGGAGTAAGTGAAAACATCCGAGTACGAAGCATTGTCGGTAGTCTCCTAGAACATAGTCGTGTCTATTTTTTCAATCAAAATGGAAAAGAAAGAATTTTTTTATCTTCAGCAGATATGATGACCCGAAATTTAAACAACCGCATTGAAATATTATTTCCAATTATCGATGATAAAATTAAAGACCAAGTCCAAACTATTTTGGAATTAGGGCTGTTGGATAATGTCAAAGCTAGAGAGCAAGCTGCAGATGGAGTTTATGATTATGTTTCTCGTAAAGATCATGAACATGCTGTAGACAGCCAAATGGAATTGTTTCGGCGAGCTTACCAAGTGGCAGAAGATGAAGAATAGTGGCAATTATGTAGTTTTACAAGCTTACTGTAAAAGGCATTCTGTTTCGTGTATAGTATAAAGAGTTTGAAACAGTAGATTATGATTAATTTCATGGAATAAGGTGATCAGTAAAATGAGTCTTTTAATCAATCTTGAAGGTGGAGAAGGATCGGGGAAATCAACGGTTCTGAAAATGTTGGCAGAAGCATTAACGGAAAAAGGATATTCGGTTGTTTGTACGAGAGAACCGGGCGGCATCGATATTGCCGAACAAATTCGTGAAGTGATTTTAAACCGAGAAAATACAGCAATGGATGCACGAACAGAAGCTTTGTTATATGCTGCTGCAAGAAGACAGCATTTAGTGGAGAAAATTATTCCTGCGCTCGAAGCGGGAAGCATTGTGTTATGTGATCGATACATTGATTCGAGTCTAGCATATCAAGGTTATGCACGCGGTCTAGGTATGGATGAAATTTTTGCCATCAATAAATTTGCCATCGATGAATACATGCCAGACTTGACTCTGTATTTTGATGTAAATCCGAAAGTCGGATTGGCTCGGATTGAGAAGGATGCGGGGCGTGAAGTAAACCGTTTAGATGTAGAATCGATGAAGTTTCACTATAAGGTAAGAGAAGGTTATTTATTGTTGTTAAGTCAAAATCCGGAACGTATTCGTTTAGTAAATGCAGAAAACGAGCTTCCAGTCGTTTTTACAGATGCATTAGAAACGGCAATACGTTTTATAGAAGAACGACAAACGACAGTAGATCTCACATAAGTCTTTTCGAAGCATCTATTTTTTGATTAAATGATGGGAAAGATATGCAGTGCTTAGCTTTGTTCATGTTATACTTATATAGAAGAAAGATAAAAAGGAGTGGGTGCTGATGAAACTCGTAGTAGCAGTTGTACAGGACCAAGACAGTAACCGATTATCCAATGCATTAACAAAAAATGATTTCCGGGCTACAAAGCTTGCCAGTACAGGAGGGTTTTTACGCTCAGGGAACACCACCTTTTTAATCGGTGTTGAAGATGATCTCATCCCGAAATTGATGGACTTGATTCGTGAAAATTGCCGTTCTCGTGAACAAATGGTCGCGCCAGTTTCACCTATGGGTGGTAACGCTGACTCATACATTCCTTATCCTGTGGAAGTTGAAGTAGGCGGAGCAACAATTTTTGTCTTGCCAATTGAACAATTCCATCATTTTTAATCAATAGGACAAGTAAGTTTCCTGTGATAACTAACACGGGTATCGTCCAGCAAGTAACATAAACAATACCCGTGATCCAATCGGAACACGGGATTTTTTACAAAGTCTGAAGGTGAAGTTGATGCAAAAAACAACTGATGAATTTTTGGAGATGCAACCGGTAGTTATGAAGCGACTGCAAGGAGCTTATGGAAAAGAGCGTCTCGCGCATGCTTATCTATTTGAAGGGCCTGCAGGATCAGGAAAAAAAGAAATCACTCATTTTTTTGTGAAGCTCTTGCTATGCGAATCACCTATTGAAAATGTTCCATGTGAAACATGTCGGAGCTGTCAATTGTATAATTCCGGAAATCACACAAATGTCATTTTCATCGAACCGGATGGTCAAAACATTAAAATCGACCAAATCCGCGAGTTAATTTTTAAATTGAATAAAACGGGCTTAAATACAGGCCGTAAAATATACGTAATTGAGCAGGCAGACCGGATGAATAATTCTTCTGCTAATGCGCTATTGAAGTTTTTAGAAGAGCCGGAGTTTAATGTTACGGCTATCTTGTTAACAGAACGTCTGAATGCGATAATGAGTACAATTCGTTCTCGTTGCCAATTGGTATCATTTCGTCCATTATCACGTTCAAAGTTGATGGGGAAGTTGATAGCGGATGGTATGACTGAATCTATGGCAGCAACCGTGAGCATGTTAACACAAAGCGAAGATGAAGCTATTGCATTAAGTCAAGACGAACAGTTTTCACAAGCAAGAAAAACCGTTTTAAAAATGGTAGAAGTGGCGAGTAGCAATGTTCATGAAGCACTTTTAATGCTTCAATCCGACTGGCTGCCATTATTTAAAGAAAAAGAAGATGCCGAAAGAGGTCTAGACATGTTATTATTTGCATATCGGGACATCGCTTCGGTAAAAGCAGGTCTTGAGACTGCACGAACATATCCAGACATGGAAGAAACTTGGAAGCAGATGGCTCTCCAACGCTCCTTTACGGTATTGTCCAAGCAGTTGCAGGCTATATTACAAGCCAAACAGCAATTGCCACGCAATATGAACCGGACGCTGTTGATGGAGCAGTTAATGCTGAATCTGCAGGAGGGGTAGCAATTGTATAATGTGATAGGAGTTCGCTTCAAGAAAGCGGGTAAAATATATTATTTCGATCCAGCTGAATTAGGCATCGAAAAAGACGACTATGTCATCGTAGAAACAGCAAGAGGCATAGAATATGGAAAAGTAGTTGTGCCAACGAAAACAGTTGGAGAAAACGATGTGGTTTTGCCTTTAAAACAAGTGGTGAGAATAGCAACAGAACGTGATCGCCAACAAGTAGAGGAAAATCGACTAGAAGCAAGTCGTGCCTTTGAGATGGGTACTGAAAAAATTGAAGAACATCGACTGGATATGAAGCTAGTTGATGTCGAATACACGTTTGATCGCAACAAAGTTATTTTTTACTTTACGGCAGAAGGTCGTGTGGATTTCCGGAACTTGGTCAAAGACTTGGCTTCCATTTTCCGTACACGCATTGAACTTCGCCAAATCGGTGTTCGTGATGAAGCAAAAATGCTTGGTGGCATAGGTCCCTGTGGGCGTATGTTGTGCTGTTCTACATTTTTAGGGGATTTTGAACCAGTATCCATTAAAATGGCGAAAGATCAAAATTTATCGTTAAACCCTTCGAAAATCTCAGGCTTATGTGGCCGCTTAATGTGCTGCTTAAAATATGAGAACGATGAGTATGAAACAGCGAAAAAAGAAATGCCAGATGTTGGAACACGAGTAACGACGCCAGACGGCGATGGTCGTGTTGTTGGCATGAACATTTTAGAACGAATTTTAAAAATTCGTTTAACTGAGCAAGAACAAACACTTGAATATACATTAGATGAGATAATGGGCCAAGGAACGAGAGCGTGAGGTGGTTTAAGTGAAGGAAAAAAACTTTTTAGATACAGTCATGGAATTTGAACAGCAACTCCAATCAATGCAAGAGCAATTTAGCGAGTTAAAAGCCGTTGTTGCTCGAACGATGGAAGAACACCATGCGTTGCAGTTAGAAAATCATCATTTACGTTCACGATTGGATGAATTTCATAAGGCAGTGCCAGAAGTGGCAGCGGTA
The DNA here is from genome assembly GCF_000785555.1 of Planococcus sp. PAMC 21323. Classification (NCBI taxonomy): domain Bacteria; kingdom Bacillati; phylum Bacillota; class Bacilli; order Caryophanales; family Caryophanaceae; genus Planococcus; species Planococcus sp. PAMC 21323. The sequence continues at coordinate 3,148,417 of NZ_CP009129.1, forward strand.
GATCCGGTGAAATTGAAAAAAGCTGTTATGGATATTGGTGAAGGCTACGATAACTTAGCGCGCTTATATCATGAAGGTTATCATGTCTGCAACGTCCATTTCGGAAGTTCCCGAAAAGGCGATGATTGTCTGTTTTGTTTGTCATTCCTGAATAAACAAAACTAAAAAGTAAAGATGAAGACTGATAAAGAGAAAGGCTTCCGACACTTCGTGTGGCGGCAGCCTTTTGTTATGCTAGGAGTTGAAGAAATGTTAGTGGATGACGAAAGATTGGATTATTTATTAGCGGAAGATTTACGGATTATTCAAAGTCCATCGGTGTTTTCGTTTTCTTTAGATGCTGTTTTATTGGCGCGCTTTGCATATGTGCCATTAAAACGAGGAACCATAGTGGATTTATGTACAGGCAACGGAGCAATTCCGTTGTTTCTAAGTGCACGGACGGAATCTCGTATTATCGGAGTAGAGTTGCAAGAAAGACTTGCTCACATGGCACGGCGGAGTATAGCTTATAATGAGCTCGAAAAGCAGATCGAAATTATTGAAGGCGATGTTAAAGACATGCCTAAACAATTAGGGTTTGAAAAATACGATGTCGTTACTTGCAACCCACCTTATTTCCCGGCACATGAAATGAGTGATAAAAACATTAGTGAGCATATGGCGATTGCACGTCATGAATTGCATTTAACATTAGATGAAGCGGTACGAGCTGCTAGTCAATTGCTTAAGCAAGGCGGAAAAGCGGCATTTGTTCATCGCTCAGGTCGCTTGATTGATTTGATGGCGGCAATGCGAGCAAATCGTTTAGAACCAAAACGGATTCGTCTTGTTTATCCAAAAGCCGGAAAAGAAGCAAATACGTTATTGATCGAAGGCATTAAAGACGGCAAACCGGATCTGAAAATATTGCCCCCGCTGATTGTTTACGGAGAAGATGGAGAATATACAGAAGAAGTACGCGAGTTATTATATGGAAATAACTAGTCATTATTTTTATGTATTGGAATGCGCCGATCAATCTTATTATGCAGGGTACACCAATGACCTTGAAAAACGGTTAGCTGCACACAATGCAGGAAAAGGCGCAAAATATACTCGGGCTAAAGGGCCGTCTAAATTAATTTATCATGAATGTTTTGAGACAAAGCAAGAAGCTATGAAGGCGGAATATGCTTTTAAGCAATTAACTAAGCCTCAAAAAATTCGTTATATTGCTGAAGAAAAGGAGAGCGGCAAATGAAATCTCAAAAAAGTTTTCAGCACAAAAGAGCTACTTTGTATTTAGTAGCAACCCCCATTGGCAACTTAGAAGATATGACAATTCGTGCGCTGCGCATTTTAAAAGAAGTTGATATTATTGCAGCCGAAGATACACGCAACACTAAAAACCTGTGTAATTATTTTGATATACAAACCAAATTGGTTAGCTACCACGAGCACAATCAAGAAAGTGGCGGTTTTAAAATTTTGTCGTATTTGGAACAAGGCAAGTCGGTTGCATTAGTTAGTGATGCAGGCATGCCGTGTATTTCGGATCCGGGCGAAGATATTGTGAAACGAGCTGTAGCAGAAGACTTTCCTGTAGTACCAATTCCTGGAGCTAATGCTGCACTTAGTGCATTAATTGCTTCTGGAATAGCACCACAACCTTTTTTGTTTTACGGGTTTCTATCGCGCAATAAAAAAGAACGATTAGCTGAGCTCGAAGTATTGGGTCAGAAAGAAGAAACGCTGATTTTTTACGAAGCGCCTCATCGATTAAAAGAAAGCTTGAAAAGTATGCAAAAAGCAGTAGGCGATGACCGGAAAATTGTGTTAGCGCGCGAAGTAACCAAGAAATTTGAAGAGTTTATTAGAGGAACAGTAGAAGAAGCTGTCGAATGGGCTGACGAAAATGAAATTCGTGGAGAATTTTGCATCGTTCTAGAAGGAAATGCAGATCCTGAACCAATAGAAAACGTGAAGTGGTGGGAGACGCTATCTATTGAAGAGCATGTCGATCAATTAGTAGAAACCAAAAATCTAACGTCAAAAGAAGCCATTAAAGAAGCCGCAATTGAACGGCAATTGTCGAAAAGAGAAATATATCAGGCATATCATACTTAAGAAAAGCGCAAGCACCCGTGTAGCTCTGCCGGGCGTAAGACGGTCTGGCAAAGTGGCGTATTTTCAGCCACACAGCCGGAATGGCTTACGATCCAAAGAGCTGGGTGCTGGAGTCTAGACAAAGAAAAGCGCAAGCACCCATATAGCTCTGCCGGGCGTAAGACGGTCTGGCAAAGTGGCGTATTTTCAGCCACACAGCCGGAATGGCTTACGATCCAAAGATCTGGGTGCTGTAGCTAGACAAAGAAAAGCGCAAGCACCCGTGTAAGTAAAAGATAGATAAGCATAAAAAAAACCGGATGCACAAGGCATCCGGTTTTTTAACTTATTTATTTAAGTTGTTTTGAATTTCTTTTACTAACATTTCTGCGCCTTCAGAGCTTAAGATCAGTTTACCGCCAACTAATTGCATGTTTTCGTCTGATACTTCACCTGTAACTGCACATGTCATGTTTGGTAAATATTTCTTCAAGATGATTTTATCGTCATCCACATAAATTTCCAATGCGTCTTTCTCAGCGATTCCTAGAGTACGACGTAATTCGATTGGAATTACCACTCGTCCTAGCTCATCTACTTTACGAACAATACCTGTTGATTTCATAATTATAGTCCTCCTTTAAGTTTATCGGATGTATTCGTCAAAATTCGACATTTTCCACTTCCTGTAATAAATCATACCAAGTACTGTCAATTAGGTCAATAAAAAACTATCGAAAATATAATAAAATTTAATATAAGGTGTCAATTTATTGGGTTTTTGCCCATGAGATGTCATAAATTCGACAAATTGTCGAATGGACTGATAACATCATTGCTGTAAACAGCAAGCTATAATACCTAATTAACGGGTTTGTTGGAATTGAAAGATTGTACAAAATTGGGGACTTGGTTAAAATAAGGACTATACAAAAAAACTGGAGGAATTTTTCGTGACTGCTAACAATAATACATTTTATATAACTACACCGATTTACTACCCAAGCGGAAAATTCCATATTGGAACAGCTTATACAACGGTCGCTTCTGATTCAATGGCCCGCTATAAGCGCTTACGCGGATTCGATGTCCGGTTTTTAACTGGAATGGACGAACACGGCCAGAAAATCGAGGAAAAAGCAATTGAAGCAGAAAAAGCGCCACAAGAATTTGTAGACGATATGGCTGCAGCTGCAAAACAAGTGTGGTCGGTTATGGATATTACTTATGATGACTTTATCCGAACGACAGAAGAGCGCCATAAAGAGGGTGTCGAGCGGATCTTCAAAACTTTTCTTGATAATGGTGATATTTATAAAGGTCAATATGAGGGTTGGTATTGTACACCTTGTGAATCATTTTTCACTGAAAATCAATTGGAAAATGGCAATTGTCCAGACTGTGGACGCCCAGTTCAAAAAGTAAAAGAAGAGTCGTATTTCTTCAATATGAAAAAATATGCAGCACGTCTTCTGGAATACTACGAAAATAATGTCGAATTTATTGAACCAGAATCGCGTAAGAATGAAATGATCAATAATTTCATTAAACCAGGACTAGAAGATTTATCGGTTTCACGAACTTCTTTTGATTGGGGAATTCCAGTTCCTGGGGATCCAAAGCACGTAATTTACGTTTGGGTAGATGCATTGTCGAATTATATTACGTCACTTGGCTACGGTTCAGATGATGACAGTTTATTTAATAAATACTGGCCAGCAGATGTTCATGTAGTCGGTAAAGATATCGTTCGTTTCCATACGATTTATTGGCCAATTTTCTTAATGGCTTTAGACTTACCATTACCGAAAAAAGTTTTTGCACATGGCTTTATTATGATGAAAGATGGCAAAATGTCGAAATCCAAAGGCAACGTTGTGTATCCAGAAATGCTTGTTGAGCGTTATGGTCTTGATGCAACGCGTTATTTCTTATTGCGTGAATTGCCATTTGGTTCAGATGGTGTTTTTTCACCAGAATCGTTTATCGAGCGAACAAATTATGATTTAGCAAATGACCTTGGGAATTTATTGAATCGTACGGTATCCATGATTAATAAATACTGCGAGGGAATGGTGCCACAAATCAATGGCATCCAAACTGAGTTTGACGAACCTCTACAACAAGTAGCTGCGAAAACAGTAAAAGCGTACGAACAGTACATGGAAAAAATGCAATTTAGTATTGTATTAAGTGAAGTTTGGACATTGATTTCCCGAACGAATAAATACATTGATGAAACGCAGCCATGGGTACTAGCAAAAGATGAAAATGAAAAAGAGAAACTAGATTCTGTTATGGCTCATTTAGCGGAAAGTCTGCGAATGACTGCGGTTATGCTGCAGCCGTTCTTACCAAATGCACCAAAACAAATAATTGAACAACTTGGTTTAACAGAAGAGTTTTTAGCTTGGAATACATTACAAGACTTCGCCAAAATTCCTGCTGGCACTCGAGTCGTATCGAAAGGAACGCCAATTTTCCCGCGCCTTGAAGTAGAACCAGAAGTAGCGTATATACGTGATCAAATGCGTGGATCTGTAGCGCCTATCGAGGAAGAGCCAGAAGTTATGGAAGTTCCGGATGTGCCAGAAATTGAGATAGAAGATTTTGCGAAAGTGGATCTGCGTGTAGCAACCGTGATCGAATGCGAAGCAGTACCAAAGACGTCAAAGCTATTAAAGCTGCAATTAGATATGGGATATGAAAAACGACAAGTAATCTCAGGAATCGCCGAACATTACAAGCCGGCTGACTTAGTTGGCAAAAAAGTTGTTGTTGTTGCAAACTTAAAACCAGTGAAGTTGCGTGGAGAATTATCCGAAGGAATGATCTTAGCTGGTGAAAAAGATGGATACTTAACGTTAGCATCTGTCGCTGAGAAGCTTCCAAACGGCTCAAAAATCAAATAAAAACACTGAATAAGAACTGTTTTGACCCACTTTCATTAGTGGGTCTTTTTTTGTTTTTCTAGGATAGATTGCCCAATATTACATGGAAATAACCGAAAATGACGCGGAATTAACATGTTTTGTTACCGAATTGTAATGTTGCTGTGAAGAAAGATACAGGTAGAACCATTAGAATAAAGCTTAATGTGAGGAGAATGATTGATGTTTATCGATACCCATGTACATTTAAATGCAGATCAATACGATGAGGACTTAGTAGAAGTCATTGAGCGCGCACGAGAAAACCATGTGGAGAAAATGGTAGTCATCGGCTTCGACCGAAAAACGATCGAACGAGCCATAGAGTTGGCTGAAAGCTATGAATTTATTTTCGCAGTCGTTGGATGGCATCCAGTAGATGCCATAGATTGTACTGAAGAAGATTTACAATGGATTGAAGAACTAGCAGCGCACCCGAAAGTAGTAGGAATCGGAGAAACCGGTTTAGACTACCATTGGGACAAATCACCAAAAGAGGTTCAACAGGAAATCTTCCGTAAGCAAATCCGATTGGCTAAAAAAGTGAAACTGCCAATTATCATCCATAACCGAGAAGCAACTGCAGATGTCTTAGAAATTCTTAAAGAAGAAAATGCAAAAGAAGTTGGCGGGGTTATGCATTGCTTTAGTGGCAGTTTAGAAACAGCGCATCAAAGTATAGACATGAACTTCATGATTTCACTTGGTGGGCCCGTAACATTCAAAAATGCCAAAAAGCCAAAAGAAGTTGCTGAGGCGATTGCACTTGATTACTTAATGATTGAAACAGATGCTCCATATTTAGCGCCGCACCCGTATCGTGGCAAACGAAATGAACCATCTTATGTACCGCTAGTAGCACAAGAAATCGCGCGGTTAAAAGGCATTTCAATAGAAACTGTTGCAAAAGCAACGACAGAGAACGCTGAGAGGTTTTATAAGTTTTCTCAAAAAAAGTGAAATTAAGAAATTCGCATTCGTTGACAGGGCGAACATGAGCCCATATAATCACTCAAGTGAAAGAGGAGGAAATATTTTTGACAAATCAAACAAATAGTACCAATTCGACAAAGTCATTTAAAGGTAAATCGTTGGCGGTAACAATTGCTACGGTATTGTTGTTCGCAGCGGTTTTAACTTTTGCTATATACGAAGGAACAAAAAACACAGTTACGGTAACGGCTAATGGGGAACAAGAGCAGGTAAGAACGCATGCAGAAACAGTAGGTGCTTTTTTAGAAGAACAAGACATCAAACCTGGAGAACATGATTTTGTGAGCCATTCAACGGAAACACCGATTAACGAAGATATGAAATTAGAGTGGGATGCTGCAGAACAATACGCAGTAACAGTTGATGGCGAAGCAACTTCAGCTTGGACCACTAAAAATACGGTATCAGAAATTCTGGCAACAGCGAATATTGAACTAACGAAACATGATAAAGTAACACCAGCATTAGATGAACAAGTAAATGAGGACACAAAAATCTCAGTTGAAAAAGCATATGAAGTGACGATTCAAGACGGTCTTGAAGAAAAGAAAGTATGGTCTACTTCAACAACAGTTGCTGATTTCTTAAAAGAAAACAAAATCACTTTAGGTAAACTAGATCGCGTTGAAAGTGAAATGGACGAATTGGTTTTACCGAATTCTGAAGTCAAAGTAGTACGTGTTGAAAAGCTTACTGATGTCGTTGAGGATTCTGTAAAGTATGCAGTTGAAACTAAAAAAGACGACACACTTCTTAAAGGTAGTGAAAAAGTAGTTCAAAAAGGTCAAAATGGTTTAGTTGAAAAAACATACGAAATTGTAAAAGAAAATGGTAAAGAAGTAAAACGAGATCTTAAAAATGAAAAAGTTGTTAAAGCACCAACAAAACAAGTAACAGCAGTTGGTACAAAAACGGTTGTAGCTAGTGTATCTCGTGGTACTCAAAAAGCGACTGTTAAAACTGCTACAAAAGAGAAAGCAGCAGTAACAACTACTCAAGCAACACCAAAAGCAGCACCAAAGACAGCATCGAAAGAGCAACCAAAAGCAACACCAGTTAAAGCGGAACCTGCAGCAGCGGAACCAACTGGTGGAAAAGAATTTTATGTATCGGCAACAGCATACACAGCAAGCTGCACAGGCTGTTCAGGAATTACTGCTACAGGCATTAACTTGAAAACAAACCCGGGTCTTAAAGTAATTGCAGTAGATCCTAGCGTTATTCCATTAGGCTCTAAAGTATGGGTTGAAGGATATGGTAATGCGATTGCAGGCGATACAGGTGGAGCAATCAAAGGAAATAAAATTGATTTATTCATGGCGAACAAATCAGATGCTTTGTCATTTGGACGGAAACAAGTGAAAGTTAGAATCTTAAACTAATCTAATTTTAATCCAACCAAAAGCTTTCCTGGGATATTTCCCGGGAAAGCTTTTTACATGTCTATCTGCAAACCTGTAAAATAAATAACAAGCTAGAAAAGAGGGGTTTACTAAATGAAGATAACTGAAATTATTGTAGTTGAAGGAAAAGACGATACAGTAGCTATTAAACGCGCAGTCCACGCAGACACCATTGAAACAAACGGTTCAGCTATTAATACAGAAACGCTCGCGCGAATCGCTCATGCACAAGAAAAGCGGGGAGTCATTGTTTTTACGGATCCGGATTATCCTGGAAGACGCATCCGTGCTATTATTGAAGAACATGTGCCACAGGCAAAACATGCATTTCTAGCAAAAGAAAAGACAATTGCTAAAAATGGCAAAGGGCTTGGGATAGAACATGCTCGCGATGAAGACATTCGCGAAGCGCTAAAAGCGGTGTATACACCGTTAGAGCAAGATCGTGCTGTTGAGATTACGATGGAAGACTTAATAGATGCTGGCCTTGTTGCCCACCCACAAGCGAAACAGCGACGCATTGCAATTGGTAACGCATTGCAAATTGGCTACACCAACGGCAAGCAATTACAAAAGCGACTCTACATGTTCGGCATTTCGAGAGACCTGTTTATCAAAGCAGTACAAGCGTTAACTCAGGAGGAAAATTAATGACTAAAGATATTGCAACACCTATTCGTACGCAACAAATCATGACGAAATATAATTTAAAAGTAAAGAAAAGCTTAGGACAAAACTTTTTAATCGATCCGAATATTTTGCGCAAAATTGTTGGGCAAGCCAACTTGACAAAAAAATCGGCAGCAATAGAAATTGGTCCTGGTATCGGCGCACTAACTGAACACTTGGCAAGAGAAGCGGGGAAAGTGCTAGCTTTTGAAATCGATCAGCGTTTATTGCCAGTCTTAGCAGACACTTTATCTCCGTATGACAATATTTCGATTGTTCATGCTGATATTTTAAAAACAAATGTACAAGAGGCGATTGATCGTGAATTAGCAGACTATGATGATATTGTCGTAGTGGCAAATCTACCTTATTACGTGACAACTCCGATTATCTTGAAGTTATTGCTTGAAAAGCTGCCAATTCGTAGCATGGTCGTTATGCTGCAAAAAGAGGTAGCTGAGCGTATTACAGCTAAACCTGGAACAAAAGCCTACGGATCGTTATCAATCGCTATTCAGTACTACACACAGGCTGAAATGGCGTTAACTGTTCCAAAATCCGTATTCTTACCTCAACCCAATGTAGATTCTGCGGTTATTCGTATGACAAAGCGTGAAGTGCCGGAAGTTGTAGTAATTGACGAAGACTTTTTCTTTACAGTTACAAGAGGATCGTTCGTTCAACGAAGAAAAACTATATTAAACAACCTTCAAGTGGCAATGCCTTCAGGAAAAGAGAAAAAAGATCTCATTTTAAAAGCGCTAGAAGAAGCTGAAATTGATCCAACAAGACGTGGCGAAACATTAACCATCAAAGAATTTGGTTTATTATCGGATAAATTGTACGCATATTTCCAGTAATAACGCCGTTCTGTTACAAAATCTACACAATTTGTTTCGAGTCAAAGAAATTTCGAATAAATAAATATTGACAGCAACAGAGTGTCGCTGATAAAATTATAAATTTGCTTGACTATTCCATCAAATTATGGTAGAATTTTATCCATAGTGAGGTGTAGACAAAATGCCCAAAACTTTGGCGGATATTAAAAAGTCGTTAGACCTACATTTAGGAAAACGATTGCTTTTGAAGGCAAACGGAGGTCGCAAGAAAACGGTTGAACGTGCCGGAATCCTGCGCGAAACATATCACTCCGTGTTCGTGATTGAGTTAGATCAAGAAGAGCATGCATTTGAACGCGTGTCTTACAGCTACGCAGACATCTTAACTGAAGCAGTAGAAATTACTGTGTACGAAGGAACTGAAGATGCACTTGTTGTGAAATAATCGAACTACATTTATAAGATACTCCAAAAACTTGCTCCTGCTGATTAAGCGGATTGCGAGTTTTTTTGTTTCTGTCGCTACTTTGCTTTCCATTAGCCCGCGGTGTGTTAAAATAGTCTTCATCAGAATATAAAAGGAGGCAGTGGGATGCTCTACGTGAAAGCGCCTGCCAAGATTAACTTAACATTAGATGTTTTACATAAACGTCCAGATAACTATCATGAGATTGAAATGATTATGACCACGGTGGATTTGTCGGATCGCATAGGCTTGATGGGGACGGCAAAAGGCATACATATTCAGTCTGCAGATCGCTTCGTGCCAAATGATTCCCGCAACCTTGCTTATCAGGCAGCACAACTGATTAAAGATACATTTAATATTAAAACCGGTGTTATCATTTCGTTGGATAAAAAAATTCCGGTTGCCGCAGGTTTAGCCGGAGGAAGTAGCGATGCTGCTGCTACATTAAAAGGATTAAACAAGCTTTGGCAATTAAACTTGTCGCTTGATGAACTAGCTGAACTAGGTGCAAAAATCGGTTCGGATGTATCTTTTTGTGTTTACGGTGGCACCGCTCTTGCAAAAGGACGTGGAGAAATAATCCAACAATTACCGACTCCACCAAATTGCTGGGTCATTTTAGCGAAACCAACCATAGGCGTTTCTACAGCCGATGTATATGGCGCATTTGATGTTACAACAGCGCAGCATCCAAATACACAAGCAATGATCCAAGCGCTCGAGGATGGCGATTACGATGCGATGTGTGCCAACCTTGGCAATGCACTTGAGAGCGTTACGTTGAAGCTATATCCAGAAGTAGAACAAATTAAAGAGCAGATGAAAAAGTTTGGTGCAGATGCCGTATTAATGAGTGGGAGTGGCCCGACAGTTTTTGGGTTGGTCTACCAAGAAGCGCGTATTCCGCGTATATATAATGGCTTGCGTGGCTTTTGTTCGGAAGTATACGCAGTACGGTTGATTGGTGAACGAGAGCCCCTTGCTTAAATACGGACATTTATGGTAAGTTTTCTATAAATCATTCGTGTTTAGGAGAGGGTAGTTTTGAAGTGGAAGCGCAGTGAACGGCTTGTTGATATGACACATTTTTTATTAGAACATCCACATAAATTGATTTCGCTATCTTATTTCTCGGAGCTGTATCAATCAGCTAAGTCATCTATTAGTGAAGATTTAGGGATTGTTAAAGAAACGTTTGAAGAAAAAGGGATTGGTTTGTTGATGACTGTACCGGGAGCAGCTGGCGGCGTTAAATATGTTCCGAAGCTTCAAGCTGGTGAAATCAAAACCGTGATAGCAGACTTGATGGAAGAGTTAAGCCATTCGGATCGACTGTTGCCAGGTGGCTATTTGTATATGACCGATGTACTTGGCAATCCAGAAATGATGAACCGAGTTGGTAAAGTATTTGCGACAGCATTTGCAAAAGAGAAAATTGATGTCATCATGACGGTAGCAACAAAAGGCATTCCAATTGCCCACGCCATTGCGCGTCACTTAAATGTGCCAGTGGTAATTGTCCGTAGAGACAGCAAAGTTACTGAAGGGTCTACAGTCAGCATTAATTATGTATCGGGTTCATCTAGACGCATACAGACAATGGTGTTGTCAAAACGTAGCATGAAGAGCGGACAGCGTGTCTTAATTACCGATGACTTTATGAAAGTCGGCGGAACGATGAATGGTATGAAAAACTTGCTTGAAGAGTTTGAATGCACGTTAGCGGGCGTCGCTGTACTCGTTGAAGCAGAGCATTCAGATGAACGTCTTGTCGAGAAGTATTTATCTCTCGTTAAATTGCATGAAGTTAGTGAAAAAGAACGGACCATTGCATTAGAAGAAGGAAATTACTTTGAAAACGGGGGAATTTAAATGAATTTCGTAGCGACAAACAAAGCAGCAGCTGCAATCGGACCATATTCACAAGGTGTAGTTTCAGGAGGACTTTTGTATAGCTCAGGTCAAATTCCATTAACAGCAACCGGTGAATTGGTTGATGGCTCTATCGCCGACCAAACTCATCAAGTATTTTCAAATCTAAAAGCAGTCCTTGCAGAAGCAGGTTCATCTCTTAATGATGTTATTAAAACCACAGTTTTTATTAAAGATATGAATGATTTCGTTGCCTTAAACGAAATTTATGCAAGTTATTTTGGCGATCATAAACCAGCGCGTTCGACAGTTGAAGTGGCGCGGTTGCCAAAAGACGTAAAAGTAGAAATCGAAGTTATCGCAAAAGTGAGCGAGTAAAATTAATAAACTAAGTAAAAAAGCAGGTCAACCCACAAATTTGTGAGGTGACCTGCTTTTTTGTTCGTCCATTATCCTCTTCTTCTCTTTATTGAGTAAATTTTCTAATAAGTTTTGTTATTTGTGAAGGAGAATAGTCCTTTGTAGCGAATAACCATAATTAGGGTTTAAAACAGCAGCTGAGAGGAGGGGGAACAAGAGAATGGAAGTAACAGATGTGAGACTACGACGTGTACAAACCGACGGTCGAATGAGAGCAATCGCCTCCATCACGCTGGATAACGAATTTGTGATTCATGACATTCGTGTAATTGATGGAAACGATGGCTTGTTTGTAGCGATGCCGAGCAAAAGAACGCCAGATGGAGAATTTCGAGATATTGCCCATCCGATCAACTCGAGCGCACGCACGAAATTGCAAGAAGCCGTCTTAACTGCATATGAGCAAAGTGAAAGCGAATCGGTCTTAGAAAATGCCGGCGTTTAATGAAGCTGAAACAAGGAGCCTTCTATTGTAAAATAGGCTCTTTTTTTATTTGCCTTTTTTGTCATGGGATTGTCATGCTTAAGAACCTTGAAAAATCAAGGTTTTTCCGCTATAGTCAATAAGGAAAAGCGAATTTTTTGATTGACATGTCTAGGGTAACACTTGACTAATCAATTGATAGAATAAATACATGGGTAGAACTAACAAAAGGGTTCTGATCAAATTGGGAGTGGAGGGATAACAGATGGCAAATACATATGCAGTAATTTTAGCAGCGGGTCAAGGAACGCGCATGAAGTCGAAGTTGTACAAAGTACTTCATCCGGTCTGTGGTATGCCAATGGTTGAACATGTAACAAATAATGTTGAGCAACTCGGTGTTGAGAAAATCGTTACAGTTGTCGGCCACGGTGCTGAGAAAGTTCAACAGCAACTAGGGGAAAAAAGTGAATACGCTTTGCAAGCTGAGCAGCTTGGAACGGCTCATGCGGTACAGCAAACAGCTTCATTGATCGAAGGTTTAGCGGGCACAACTTTGGTTGTTTGTGGCGACACACCATTAATTCGTCCAGAAACGATGCAAGCCTTACTTGACCAGCATGCTGAAACTAGAGCAAAAGCAACAATTTTAACAGCAATTGCAGAAAATCCGACAGGTTACGGTCGAATTCTTCGCAATAGCGACGGCATTGTTGAAAAAATCGTTGAGCAAAAAGATGCTTCTCCAGAAGAGCAACAAGTAAAAGAAATCAATACAGGAACATATTGCTTTGATAATGAAGCGTTATTTGAAGCGTTACAATTGGTTTCTAATGATAATGTTCAAGGTGAATATTATTTGCCGGATGTTATTGAAATTCTTCAAAAGCAAGGTGAAATCGTTGCTGCTTATGCAACAGATAGCTTTGATGAAACATTGGGAGTCAATGACCGCGTTGCGTTAAGCCAAGCTGAGAGCACTATGCGCAAACGAATTGCTGAAAAGCATATGAGAGCGGGCGTTTCGATTATTGATCCGGCAACTGCTTATATTAGTGCACAAGCCGAAATCGGAGCAGATACGATTATTCATCCGAATGTAACAATTGCAGGCGACACAAAAATTGGCGAAGACTGCATTATTTCTTCAAACAGCCAAATCGTTAACAGCGTGATCGGTGACCGTACAACAATTCGTAGTTCAGAAATTTACGATAGCAGCATTGGTACAGATACAGCTGTAGGGCCATTTGCGCACGTTCGTCCACAATCAGTTTTAGGCAACGATGTGAAAATCGGTAACTTTGTCGAAGTGAAAAAAGCAGAAATCGGTAACGATAGTAAGGTTTCTCATTTGAGCTATATTGGCGATGCTACTGTCGGAACAGGTGTGAATATCGGCTGTGGAACCATCACTGTAAATTATGATGGCAAAAATAAATTCCAAACCATTATTGAAGATGACACATTCATCGGTTGTAATTCAAATCTGATTGCACCGGTTACTGTAGGCAAAGGATCATACGTTGCCGCAGGATCTACGATTTCCAAAAATGTACCTGAGGATTCATTGGCGATTGCACGTTCACGCCAAGAAAATAAAGAAGGCTATGCAAGTAGATTAAACAAGAAAAAATAGGAGGGTTCACACCTAATGGGCTATCAAAATGCAAACTCGAAATTGAAAATCTTTTCATTGAATTCGAACCAGGAGCTAGCGGAAGAAATTTCTGAACATGCAGGTATTCCACTTGGAAAAAGTTCAGTAACACATTTCAGCGATGGTGAAATCCAAATTAATATTGAAGAAAGTATTCGTGGCTACGACGTATTTATCGTGCAATCGACTTCTCAGCCGGTCAACGAAAACTTGATGGAATTATTAATTATGATTGATGCTGTTAAACGTGCTTCTGCCCGCACAGTCAATGTTGTAATGCCTTACTATGGTTATGCGCGACAAGACCGTAAAGCCCGTTCACGTGAACCGATTACAGCGAAATTAGTAGCGAACTTATTGGAAACTGCAGGAGCAACTCGTGTCATCGTACTTGATTTGCATGCTCCTCAAATTCAAGGGTTCTTCGATATTTTGATTGACCACTTGGTAGCCGTACCATTGCTTTCTGATTATTTCTTGAATGAAAGTGGCGTTGACCTTGAAAATGTCATCATCGTTTCACCAGACCACGGCGGGGTTACACGCGCTCGTAAAATGGCGGATCGTTTGAAAGCACCAATCGCCATTATTGATAAACGTCGTCCAAAACCAAATGTTGCTGAAGTCATGAACATTGTAGGGAATGTAGAAGGCAAAACAGCCATCATTATCGATGATATTATTGATACAGCAGGTACAATTTCCATTGCTGCGAGTGCATTAATCGAAAGCGGTGCGAAAGAAGTTTTTGCATGCTGTACACACCCAGTCCTTTCTGGTCCAGCTGTGCAACGTATTAATGATTCGGTTATCAAGGAATTGATCATTACCAATTCGATTGCATTGCCTGAAGAAAAGAAATCTCCTAAGATCAAGCAGTTATCTGTAGCTCGTTTGCTAGCTGAGACAATTGTTCGTGTTCACGAACAAAAATCTGTCAGCACTTTATTTGATTGATCATTTGTAACATCTATCTATGCTCTATGTTTCATTAAGACAAAACACGGGTATGTACTAAGTATGTACTTATAGTGAACACGTACTTTTAATATAACTGGAGGCTGAAATCAATGGTAAAAATGACTGCACAAAAAAGAGAAAGCAGCAATAAAAATTCTGCATTAACGGAACTTCGTGGACAAGGCAATGTGCCGGGCGTAGTTTATGGTTTTAAAACAGAGACAACACCAGTGACAGTAACTGAAATTGATTTGATTAAAACGTTACGTGAATCTGGACGTAATGGCGTTATCAAATTGGAAATTGACGGTACGACTAAAAACGTCGTATTAAGCGACTATCAAATGGATGCGTTAAAAGGTAGCTTTAAGCATGTCGACTTTTTAGCAATCAATATGTCAGATGAGCTAGAAGTAGCTGCAGCTGTTCACTTAACTGGCGAATCAGTTGGTGAAAAAGAAGGCGGATTTGTTACTCAGCCGAACCGCGAAGTAAATATTCGTGTGAAACCATCTGATATTCCAGATGCACTAGAAGTAGACATCTCGAAATTGGAAATCGGCGAAACGATCACGGTTGGTGATATTCGTGAAACGGTATCTTATGAAATCCTTGACGAAGATGACTTTATCCTTGTTTCTGCAACTGCACCTCGTACACAAGATGAAATGGACGAACTTGAGTCTGGAACAGAAGAAAATGCAGAACCAGAAGTGGTTGGTAGCGAAGATTCTAAAGAAGAAGATAAAGAAGCATAAATTTGAATGGAAAATAGGGACTGTCGAGAGACAGTCCCTATTTTTACGTTGTATGAAAAGTCGCATATGCTTTTTTTACAAACTAATTATGATAAAATAAAAAACAGTGATAAAGCAAAGGAAGATGGATATGAAATTGATTATCGGCCTGGGCAATCCGGGCAAAGCATATGAAGATACGCGTCATAATATCGGCTTTAAAGTAATCGATTACTTGGCGAGCCAATGGAATGCACCGCTAACACAATCTAAGTTTAAAGGCATGTATTCTGTGAGTCACCGACCTGAAGGCAAAGTGATGTTGTTAAAGCCATTAACATACATGAATTTATCCGGTGAGAGCGTAGGAGCATTAATGGATTACTATAATATTGATTTAAAAGATATACTCGTTATTTACGATGACTTGGATTTGCCGACAGGGCAACTAAGATTACGTCAAAAAGGCAGTGCAGGTGGTCATAATGGCATTAAATCGTTAATTCAGCATGTAGGAAATCAGGAATTTAACCGTTTGCGCATTGGGATTAGCCGTCCCCCAACAGGTATGAAAGTACCGGATTATGTATTGCAGCGATTTTCGAAAGAAGAAATCCCAGAAATGACTGCGGCGATTAAAAAAAGTGCAGCTGCTTGTGAAACATGGCTATCTAAACCTTATGTAGAAGTTATGAATGAGTTTAATGGAGTTTAACCGCT
The DNA here is from genome assembly GCF_000785555.1 of Planococcus sp. PAMC 21323. Taxonomy (NCBI): domain Bacteria; kingdom Bacillati; phylum Bacillota; class Bacilli; order Caryophanales; family Caryophanaceae; genus Planococcus; species Planococcus sp. PAMC 21323. Next base: position 3,164,604 of record NZ_CP009129.1, read on the forward strand.
TTGACGCATTTGGCGTTCAGGGCTTTTTTCTGTTTCATGTATTTTTTTGAAAGGAGGAAGTTGGATGAATCATATTTTACAGATTTTTTCGGAGGATACACAGACACAACGATTTATGGACGATTTAAAAAAAGGAAACGACCATCAGTTGATTTCCGGTTTATCCGGCAGCGCAAGACCAATTTTCTATCAAACGATTTGGACCGAATTAGAAGAACCTTTATTGATTGTGACACCCAATTTATTGCATGCACAGCGTGTGTACGATGATTTGGTTCGTCTAGTAGGAGAAGAACAAGTTCACCTTTATCCCGCAGAAGAACTAATCGCAGCAGAGGTATCGTTTTCCGGTCCAGAATTAAGGGCTCACCGCATTGACACCCTTGATCATATGAAGAGTGTCGGTAAAGGTATTTACATTACACCAGTTGCAGGCATGCGCAAGTTATTGCCAACAAAAGAGCAATGGGATTATGCTAATTTGCGAATTGCAGAAGGCGAAGAACTTGATACAAATGAATGGCTGTTAAAATTGGTAGCAATGGGATACTCGCGTACGCCAATGGTCACCACACCCGGTGAATTTGCGCTTCGTGGAGGCATTTTAGATATTTATCCACTGAATTTTGAACATCCCGTGCGCATCGAATTATTCGATACGGAAGTGGATTCGTTGCGCTTGTTTTCAGCGGAAGATCAACGTTCACTCGAAAAAGTCCAATCGCTCTGTATTTTGCCAGCCAGTGAATTGGTACTGTCCCCGGATCAACGAACTCAATTGGCGGAAAAGCTGGAAGTTCAATTGGCTTCTAGTTTGAAAAAAATCAAAGCTGACGATACGAAAGCCTTAATGCTTCAACATATTCAGCATGACATCGATTTATTGAAGCAAGGAGAAACTCCTGAACAATTAGCGAAGTACGCTTCATTAATTGATACACAATCAGCATTTTTGGGTGATTATTTCCCGGGGAATGGACTGGTCTTTTTTGATGAGCTCGGACGAATTCAAGAAATGACGGATACTCTGGAACGTGAAGAAGGCGATTGGATTGTTTCACTTCTTGAAGAGGGGAAATTTGTTCACGATGTGCCGTTAACGTATACGTTCCGCGAAATGATGTCGAAGTTGCAGCATAAAGTCACTTTTTTATCCCTATTCGTTCGGACGTTCCCCATGGTATCTATCAAAAAGTCATTGGCTTTTTCCTGCAAGCCGATGCAATCTTTTCATGGGCAAATGCATTTACTAAAAGCTGAAATGGAGCGCTGGACGTCAGGGAAGTCGCAAATTTTTATCGTTGCACAGGGAGATGAGCGTCTAGAAAAAGTTCGTTCAGTGTTAGCAGATTACGATATGGAGGCTGTGATTGCCACCCCTTCAACTGAAATACAAGGCGGGCAAATTTATTTGCTTGATGGGGAATTGTCAACGGGCTTTGAAATGCCGTTGCAGCGACTAGCCGTCATTACAGACTCTGAATTGTTTAAGCAACAGCCAAAAAAGAAAACACGTGCACAAAAACTAACAAATGCTGAGCGTATTAAGAGCTACTCAGAGATTAAGCCAGGGGATTACATTGTACATATCCACCACGGGATTGGTCGCTTTATAGGCATTGAAACGCTTGAAAGCGGAGGCGTTCATAAAGATTATTTGCATATCGTTTATAAAGCTGACGATAAATTATTTGTACCGGTCGATAAAATTGATTTGATACAAAAGTACATTGCCTCTGAAGAAAAAGAACCAAAACTGCATAAAATGGGCGGCGCAGAATGGAAGAAAACACGTACAAAAGTTTCTGCAGCGGTCCAAGACATTGCAGATGATTTGATCAAGCTATATGCCGAACGCGAAGCATTGAGAGGCTTTGCCTTTTCCGAAGAGCAAGATATGCAACGACAATTTGAAGCCGAGTTTCCATATGAAGAAACAACCGATCAATTGCGCTCGATTAACGAAGTAAAGCGCGACATGGAAAATGAACGACCGATGGACCGCCTTATATGCGGAGATGTTGGCTATGGGAAAACAGAAGTTGCCATTCGTGCAGCATTTAAAGCAGTACTCGACGGCAAACAAGTAGCATTTCTTGTACCAACCACAATTTTGGCGCAGCAACACTTTGAAACCATGAGTGAACGATTTAAAGATTACCCAATAACGGTCGGATTAATGAGTCGCTTCCGCTCTAAAAAGCAGCAAACAGAAACCGTTAAAGGGTTGAAAAATGGCTCGGTTGATGTTGTCATCGGCACGCATCGTATTTTATCGAAGGATATGCAATACAAGGATCTAGGATTATTAATTATCGATGAAGAACAGCGCTTTGGTGTTACTCATAAAGAAAAAATCAAACAGATGAAGACAAACGTAGATGTCTTGACGTTAACAGCGACGCCAATCCCCCGTACGCTTCATATGTCGATGATTGGTGTGCGCGATTTGTCCGTAATCGAAACACCACCAGCAAACCGTTTTCCTGTCCAAAGCTACGTGATGGAACATAACGGTGCGCTCGTTCGCGAAGCCATTGAACGTGAAATGGCGCGAGGTGGACAAGTCTTTTATTTGTATAACCGTGTGGATGATATGACGCGGAAAGTAGAAGAAATTCAACAATTGGTTCCTGAAGCACGCGTTGGTTATGCTCATGGGCAAATGAGTGAAACGGAATTGGAATCAGTTATCTTGAGTTTTCTTGATGGCGATTACGATGTTTTAGTGACAACGACAATTATCGAAACCGGCATTGATATTCCAAACGTAAATACATTGATTGTCTATAATGCCGATCGCATGGGATTGTCACAGCTGTATCAATTGCGTGGGCGTGTTGGACGTTCGAGTCGTGTGGCGTATGCATACTTTATGTACCAGCGTGACAAAGTGTTAACCGACGTTGCCGAAAAACGATTGATGGCGATCAAAGAATTCACAGAGCTTGGTTCTGGTTTTAAAATTGCTATGCGCGATTTAACCATACGCGGAGCGGGTAATTTACTCGGGTCACAACAACATGGCTTTATTGATTCAGTCGGTTTTGATTTGTATTCGCAAATGCTGCAAGAAGCAATTGATGAACGTCAAACTGGCGTTAAAAAAGAAGTAATACCGGAAATTGAAATTTCACTCGATGTAGATGCTTATATTCCAGATGCCTATATTAGTGACGGTTACCAAAAGATTCAAATGTACAAGCGCGTTAAAGGCGTTGAAACAGAAGAAGAAATGCGTGAATTGCAAGATGAATTGATCGATCGTTTCGGAGATATGCCGACTGAAACGGATAGTTTATTGCGCATTGCGCGTATGAAAGTGTGGGCGCGCGAAGTCGGGGTAGAATCGATTAAACAAAATGGCAAAATGGTTTCTGTTCGCTTAAGCGAAAAAGGCACAGCGAGTATTAACGGCGGAAAAGTGGTCGAAGAATCTGCCGCTTATGGCCGTGCTGTTGGATTTAGTATGTCTGGTCAGCAATTGGTCATGACCATTGATGAAAATAAAACCAAAAAGCAGCACCCGTTTGATGTTCTTGAAGGTATGATGAAATTACTGCCAGAATCGTTGCGTGAAGAAAAGTCAGCTTTGTAAATTGAGGGAATGTTTTCCTAGTTTCTTGCGAGAGCTATGCCCAAAGCGCCAGAGCGATGTATAGAAACGAACGATAACCTTAATGTCAGAAAGAGATGAGTGGGTCCTTTGAACAATGAAGGCACAATGAAGTCGTTTATGAAAGGTGCAGTCTTGCTAACGATTGCGGGATTTATCGTTAAATTGCTCAGTGCTATTTACCGAGTGCCTTTTCAAAACCTTGTCGGAGACCAAGGCTTTTATATTTATCAGCAAGTGTATCCGTTTGTCGCCATTTTCGGCATATGGACTTCTTACGGTTTTGCCGTGGCGATTTCCAAATTATTAGCAGACAACCATCAGTCGGCGCACCGGGCAATTTTACGCATTGCATTTATTTATGTAGCAGCTATTTCTATTACAGTATTTGTTTTATTGTTTTTCGGTGCTGAGATGCTCGCCAGTTGGATGGGTGATGCGAAATTAGATAGCTTACTTAAAGTCGGGGCATTTGCGGTTTTATTGATGGCACCGCTCGCGATATTAAAAGGCTTTTTTCAATCACGCAATGATATGGCACCCGTTGCCTATGCTCAAGTAATCGAGCAAGGCTTACGCGTCTCGGTTATATTGATTGGAACGTGGATTGTGATCTCGCGGGGCTTTTCTCTGTATGCAGCAGGTCAAATGGCCATGCTCGGTGCTGTTGCGGGTGGTTTTGGAGCAGTGATGTTGTTATTGCTGTATTTTCGTCGTCATTCTAGTTTTTTCAAACAGCATTCATCAGTTCAAACTTGGTCAGTGATTAAAGAAATGACCGCAATTAGTTTGAGTGTCAGCATGAGTTCGTTAATTTTGGTGCTCTTTCAGTTAGTAGATTCGTTTACGGTATTTCGATTGCTAGAAGAAAGTGGCTTTGCTCGAATGACGGCCATGGAACAGAAAGGAATATATGATCGTGGTCAGCCGTTGGTGCAATTTGGTATTTTGATCGCCACTTCGCTTACTTTAGCGATTGTTCCGTTAGTGGCGCGGACCTCTCGGAATACAACTGGTAGGTCGGCCGACATGTATGCCCGTTTAGCCTTTCGCGTGTCGTTTTTATTTGCGTTTGCTGCTGCGGTTGGACTCACTTTCGTTATGCCATATGTCAATGAAACCTTATTTCAAACGCGCGAACAGTCATGGACGTTAATCATTTTTAGTTGGCAAATTGTATGGATGTCTTTACTTCTTATTATGACAGCGATGCTTCATGGACTTGGAAAGGTGAGAGTTCCAGCTGTATTGCTCATATTGGGGTTAGTGGTAAAAGTTATTTGCAACTTGTTGTTATTGCCAGTTTGGGGAGTAGCGGGAGCTGCTGTTGCCGGAAATATCGGTCTGGCCGTAATCGTTTGCGGTTTACTCATCTATTTTAAAAAAGTATGGTCACTTCAATTTGCATCTCTTTCTTACTATTGTTGGCTTACGGGAGCTGCACTGGCAATGTCTGCTGTAGTGTTAGGGTGGTCGCTAATAGCTGAAGGCTATTTATTTGATGGCTTATCGAGCCGCTCCAGCGCTGCATTTACCACCATGACAGCCATTCCACTCGGCGCATTCCTATTTATGATCATCATCGGAAAAAGCCGAATCATTACAGAGAAAGAATGGTACATCATTCCATTTGGTCGCAAGCTGGCCAAATTCCAATTAGCAATAAACTCAAAGAAAAAAGGTGAAAAGCGATGAATACTATTCACATAATCGGTCTTGGAGCCGGAGATCTAGATCAATTGCCGCTCGGCGTTTATAAAAAACTAAAGGCCTCAACAAATTTATATGTGCGGACAGAGGACCATCCGGTGTTAACAGAGTTAGCAGAAGAAGGCGTAACGTTTACAAGTTTTGACAGTGTGTATGAAAAACACGACAGCTTTAGCCCAGTGTATGCAGAAATTGCCGAAACTTTAATCTACTTGTCTGTTGGAAAATCGGTCATTTATGCTGTGCCAGGTCACCCGTTAGTGGCAGAACAAACGGTACAAAATTTGATAGCAGCTGAAAAACAAGGACGCTGCCACTTGTCGATTGAAGGCGGGCATAGCTTTTTGGATTCTTTGTTCGGCGCACTTCGCATCGATCCAATCGAAGGGTTTCAATTAATGGATGGCACTGAGATGACGAGCGATCAAGTAAATATGACGCAGCATTTACTAATTGCTCAAGTATACGATAGCTTTAGTGCATCTGAAGTAAAGCTAACGCTTATGGAAAAGTATCCAGACGACTACCCGGTGACAATCGTTACGGCAGCGGGGTCAGCAAACGAAGTATTACGTACCGTACCGCTTCATGAATTGGATCGCGTGGCGGAAGTTACTAATTTAACGACAATTTATGTGCCACCAGCAGCAGAACAAACCGAGCGACTAAAAGAGTGGCAAACGTTCCGCAGCGTTATCGCGAAGCTACGAAGCCCTGAAGGTTGTCCGTGGGACCGTGAGCAGACGCATGAGTCGTTGAGTCCACATTTAATCGAAGAAGCACACGAATTGCTTCAAGCGATTCAAGAAGAAAATGATGAAGCCATTGTCGAGGAGTTGGGCGATGTCTTATTGCAAGTATTTTTACACGCCCAAATTGGTCAAGATAACGGCTATTTCCAAATAGAAGATGTACTTGAATCCATTAACGCAAAAATGATTCGTCGTCATCCTCACGTGTTCGGGGAGGTATCAGTTGAAGATTCCGAGCAAGTGATCGCCAATTGGCAAGAAATTAAAGCGCAGGAAAAACCGCTAAAAGATTCATTGTTAGAAGGACAAGAACGATTTAGCTCTTCATTGACAACCTCGTTTAATTATCAAAAAAAGGCGGCGAAAGTTGGTTTTACTTGGCGGGACGCTGCATCTGCTTGGGATAAATTCCATGAAGAATTGCAGGAGTTCCAAGAAGAAATAGCGAATGGTTCTAAAGCTCGCCAATTAGATGAATTGGGCGATTTACTGTTTACATTAGTGAATCTTGCGAGGTTCTTTGATTTGTCACCCGAAGAAGCTATGATGCAAGCGAATCGTAAATTCCAAAGTCGTTTTTATTATGTCGAACAGCAAGTAAAGCAAGGAACCGGTGATTTTAGTGATTATTCGTTAGAGCAGTTAGATGCATTTTGGAACCAAGCCAAATTATTGGCAAGAAAGGAAGACTAAAATGAGACTCGATAAATTTCTAAAAGTATCGCGCTTGATTAAGCGTCGAACTTTAGCTAAGCAAGTAGCGGACCAAGGACGTATTACGGTAAACGGCAATAAAGCAAAAGCAAGTTCAGTGATAAAAGAAAATGATGAGCTGCAAATTCGCTTTGGTCAAAAAGTTGTTACAGTCCGCGTTGATATGTTGAAAGAAGTCGCGAAAAAAGAAGATACAGTTAACATGTACACGATTTTGAGTGAAGAAAAACTAGAAAAAGTAGAACCTGAATTTATTGATGATGAAGCGTAAAAACCTGCCTTGAGCAGGTTTTTTTAGATTATAATGGCAATAAGTAAGATCCGATAAGAGGTTTACTGAGAGGAAATGATGAGATTGCTGAAAAAATCACTAAACAAGAAGATTGGGTTAGTAGTTGCCACATTATTATTGGCTTTAACGCTAATGCCTGGGTCAAGCAATGCTACAAGCTCTTTTAAAGACGTGACAAGCTTTAAAGAAGAAGTCGATTTTCTATCAGGGTTAGGCATCATCAAAGGGTTTCCGGATGGTAGTTTTAAGCCAGCAGCTGCGATTACACGTTTAGACGCTGTCCGTATGATTTTGCGTGAATTAGATGATAAAGATACTGTAGGCAGAGACCCTGGTTTTGCAGACGTAACACCTGATACACCGGGATATGACGAAGTGGCCAAAGCGGTGAAATTAGGTTTTATCGAAGGAAAAGAAACGACAGAAGGCGTAAAATATTTTGATCCAAAAGGTCAATTAACTCGTGCAGAAATGGCAAAGATTTTAACGCTAGCCTACCAATTAAAAGAGGATAAGAAAATTTCTTTTATCGATGTCCACTCTTCTTATTGGGCTAATGCTTATATTAGCCGTTTAGCAACAGCAGGTGTGACGAACGGATATCCTGGTGGAACATTCAAACCAAACGAATCTTTGCAACGCCAGCATTTCGCGGCATTTATGGCGCGTCTTTTAGCTCCTGAAAAATTCCCGGTGGCTCCAAAGACACCTGAGAAGCAGGTAACTTATGTAACCATTGATCAATTAAATATGCGTTCAAAACCAAGTGTCAGCGGTTTGATTATTGGCTCGATCCCTAAAGGGGGAAAAGTTGAATACATGAGCAAAGAAGGCACTTGGTATAAAGTGAAATATGGCAGCAAGGCGGGGTGGGTCAATTCAGCTTATTTGAGCAATTCATCAAGTCTCAAAACAGCTTACCCAGCACCATCAAATAAGACACCCGGAACTTATGCAGCGGGCATCTTAATTGTAAATAAACAATATGGTCTACCGTCTAATTATAATCCAGGCGTCAACAAACTGGCGCAAAAGGCCATAGATGCTATGGTTCTTGAGGCGAAAAAGCAAGAGGTTGGGTTGACTGCTTTTAGTACGTTTCGGTCGTATAATCGTCAAAAAGAACTTTATAATAATTACGTACGTAAGAACGGAGTAGCAGAAGCCAATCGCTTTAGTGCAAAGCCTGGTTATAGTGAACATCAAACGGGCTTAGCATTCGATTTGGGTGGCAGCAATCAATCGCAATGGCTGAAAGAATCGTTTGCTGCAACAAAAGAAGGGAAATGGCTTGCAGCGAATGCTCATCAGTACGGATTTATTCTGCGGTACCCTAAAGGCAAAGAAAAAATTACCGGTTATATGTATGAACCTTGGCATTACCGTTATATAGGATCTGAATTGGCGCCTAAAGTGAAAAATAGTGGCAAGACTTTAGAAGAATACGTGAATGTTGCTGGCAAATAAACAGCAAAAGCCTTAGGAATCAAAATTCCTAAGGCTTTTTTCTGTTTTATTTATCTCCCATTAATGCCACAAGCACAGCTTTTTGTGCGTGCAAACGGTTTTCAGATTGCTGGAAAATGACCGAATGAGAGCCTTCTAAAATAGCGGTAGTCACTTCTTCCTCGCGATGAGCAGGCAGACAATGCATAAAGATAAAGTCAGGATTGGCATGTTTAATGAGTTCTTCGTTTACTTGAAATCCTTGGAAATGTTCGAGGCGCTCAATGGTTTCTTGTTCTTGCCCCATGCTCGCCCAAACGTCTGTATAAACAGCATCACTGCCCATTACCGCTTTTTCCGGACTATCCGTAATTTCAATAGTCGAACCTGTGTATTGTGCAATATCTTTTGCTAAAGCAACCATTTCTGGTGTCGGGGCATAGGCGGCAGGTGAAGCAATGCTAATGTCCATGCCAACTTTAGCTGCGCCAATCATTAACGAATTGGCCATATTATTGCCGTCTCCAATATAGGCCATTTTCTTACCTTTTAAGGTGCCGAAATGCTCGAGCATCGTCATTAAATCAGCCATCACTTGGCATGGGTGATAATCGTCTGTTAAGCCATTGATGACCGGAATAGAGCTAGAATCTGCTAGTTCTTGAACTGTTGATTGGTGATATGTACGAATCATCAACCCGTCCAAATAACCGGATAAAACCCGTCCCGTATCGGCAATGGTTTCACCGCGTCCGAGTTGCGTATCTTGCGAACTCAAAAACATAGCGTGACCTCCAAGCTGAAGCATTCCCGCTTCAAATGAAACGCGCGTACGAGTAGAAGATTTTTCGAAAATCATTCCGAGTACTTTTCCTTTTAACAATGGCAACTGTTTGTTTTCTGGTTTTTTCAATTCAATCGCTAGATTCAGTAAATCCATCAATTCAGTTGTGCTGTAATCTTTTAGCGACAAAAAGTCTTCTTGAACAATCGATGGGGCAAATGGAATCGTCATCGTCATTTTGCAAGCACTCCTTTCGGGAATAAGGTAGATGTAAAGCCGCCGTTAAACGCAGCCATCGTTTCAAAGCGTGTCCACACGTGAAGACGGTGGATTGCGGCCTGCTTAGCATTTGTACTGTCCGGGTCAGGAGAAAAATCGATATATGCTTTTTTATTTTCTGTTTGTAACCAGTCGTCAAAAGACTGAGTGCTTCTAGTGACAAGCTCGTGTCCAAGCGTTTTCCATAAAGCGCTGTCGACTTGATCAATTGATGATTCTGCGACAAACAATGTTCCGCCTGTCGTTAGGTCAGCCAATTGAACAGAAGCACCGACTAGCGCTTTTGCTAACGCCAAATCTAAATCTGAACTAGATCCAATCACTTCACCTGTCGACATCATTTCGGGTGACAGTACAGGAGACAAGCCTGGCAATTTAATATGCGAGAAAACCGGAGCTTTTACGGTATATTCAGGTTGTCCGTTGAAACTTTCTTCAATGGCAAGTTCTTCGAACGGTACACCTAATAATAAAGCTGTAGCGTGTTTCACAAGTGGTACATCCGTTATTTTTGAGCTGATTGGAGCGGTACGTGAAGCCCGCGGGTTGATTTCCATGACGAATAATTGGTCGCCTTCGTAAACAAATTGGATATTAAATAAGCCTGTATAGTCCATGTTTTTGGCAATGTGTTTCGCTGTTTCAGTTAGTTCTTGCAACGCGCGTTCTGATAATGAGACCGGTGGGGTAATCGAGATGCTATCACCCGAATGAACACCAGTTCCTTCAACGTGTTCGAAAATAGCTGATACCCAAACATTTTCACCATCTGTCAAAATGTCCGCTTCAACTTCCTTACCAGTAACAAAATGATCAACCAATACAGGGAATGCCATTGTCGTTTGTTGCAACCAGTCAGTTAATTCTTTCTCATTTGCTAACACAAGCATGCCGCGCCCACCGATGACATAAGAAGGGCGCAATAACACCGGGAAGCCGAGTGAGTGAGCTGCTGGCATCACGTCAGCGGCATTAAGTGCTGTTTTACCTGGAATGGTTGGTAAGCCGATAGATTCCAAAAATGCGTAAAAACGATCACGGTCTTCCATTTGATCTAGTAAATCAACTGTTGAGCCGAGAACTGTAATGCCTGCGCTTTCCAAAGCAGCCGCTACATTTAGTGAAGTTTGTCCGCCAAATTGGAGAATAACTTGATTGATGCCTTCAAAGTCCAAGACATTCAAAATATCTTCTGGTGTAATTGGCTCAAAATACAGCGCGTCTGCTATTTCATAATCAGTACTAACAGTTTCAGGATTGTTATTGATCATAATCGCTTCATAGCCCAATTTTTGAGCGGCTAAAACACTATGAACGCAACAATAATCAAATTCGATACCTTGACCAATACGAATTGGCCCCGATCCAATGACCGCTACTTTTTTCTTGTGATGAGGTCGAATAAGATCTGAAGCACCTTGCCAACTCGAATAAAAATAATTGGTATTTGACGAAAACTCAGCAGCGCACGTATCGATCATGCGATATGCAGGAGTTACTTGCCAAAGCCTGCGTTGTCCCCAAACTTCAGAGCAAGAGACATTCCATAAATCCGCTAATTGCTGATCGCTAAAACCTAAAGTCTTCGCCTGAAGTAAACGTGCGCGTGTCATATTGTTCCAATCGGTTTGTTGAAGTTTCTGCCATTCTTCAACGATATTGTTCATCACCCATAAGAAGTAGGGGGTAATGCCAGTGAGGCCGTGTAAAAAATCAATCGACTTGCCACGAACCAATAACTCGAAAAGTACGAATAGGCGGCGATCATCTGCTTCGATAGCTAATTCGCATAAACTTTCTGTCGATAACTGGTTAAGAGCGGGTAAGCGGAAGCCATCAATTGGTAACTCGAGTGAACGAATCGCTTTTTGCATTGCCGCTTCCATGCTGCGTTCAATCGCCATCACTTCACCAGTAGCTTTCATTTGTGTGCCAAGCTTTCGCTCGATTTGCGGGAATTGATCAAACGGCCAACGCGGAATTTTCACTGCTACATAATCAAGCGCTGGTTCAAAACTAGCAAATGTTGTACCCGTCACTGGGTTTTTTAATTCGGCTAATTGATAGCCAAGTGCCAACTTCGCCGCAATTTTAGCAATCGGATAACCAGTTGCTTTTGAAGCGAGAGCAGAAGAGCGACTGACGCGCGGGTTAACTTCGATTAAATAATAAGCCGAAGTTTCAGGGTGCAAGGCGAACTGCACATTACACGCACCGATAATGCCAAGCGCTTTAATGATATGAATCGAGGAGCTACGTAACATATGGAAATCTTGATCGTTTAAGGTTTGACTAGGCGCCACGACAATCGAGTCACCCGTATGCACCCCGACAGGATCGAAGTTTTCCATATTGCAAATCGTAATACAAGTGCCGTCTGCGTCACGCATTACCTCGTACTCGATTTCTTTATAGCCCGCGATACTAATTTCAACTAAGCATTGCTTAATAGGACTAGCACTCAACCCTTGTTTTACTAAGTCGATATACGTTTTTTCATCTTGAGCAATCCCACCCCCAAAGCCGCCAAGCGTATAAGCTGGGCGCACGATGAGGGGATAGCCCGCAGAATTCGCAAATTCCAAAGCACCTTCAATTGAATAAATAATATCACTATCAGGAACAGGCTCGCCTAGCTGATTCATCAAAGAGCGGAATTGTTCACGATCTTCCGCTTGTTTGATGGCTTTCATATCGGTACCAAGTAACGTAACGTCATATTTCGTTAAAATACCTGAATCAGATAAAGACATCGCTAAGTTTAAAGCAGTTTGTCCGCCAACAGTTGCAAGCAATCCATCCGGTCGTTCTTTTTCGATAATGGCCGTGACGCTATCCAAAGTTAGTGGTTCGAAATAGACTGTATCGGAAATCGATTTATCGGTCATAATCGTTGCAGGGTTATTGTTAATTAAGATGACTTCCACGCCTTCTTCTTTTAACGCGACACAAGCTTGCGTGCCAGAGTAATCGAACTCCGCTGCTTGTCCGATGACAATAGCGCCAGAGCCAATGACCAATACTTTTTTTATCTGTTGTTGCTTAGGCATGGACTTTCACTCCTTCTTGCTGCTTGGCTACGTTTAGAAAGTGTTGGAATAATTCAAGGTGGTCAGTTGGACCTGGTGCTGCTTCTGGATGAAATTGAACGGTGGTAATCGGTAAAGTGTCGTGAATAAGTCCTTCGATACTGTCATCGTTGACGTTTTTATAAAGAGCCGAAAAAGGTGTTTGTGTAAGGCTATCGTTTTCGACGACATAGCTATGATTTTGTGAACTCATGCTGACACGTTTTGTCTGCATATTCATTACAGGGTGATTGGCTCCGCGGTGGCCATAAGCGAGTTTTGCGGTTTTCGCACCAAACGCAGAAGCCAGTACTTGGTGGCCGAGACAAATACCGAAACTCGGATAGCGCTCTGCCCAGTCGCGGTAGATTGGAAACAGTGATTGGAGAGCTGCGGGGTCTCCAGGACCATTTGAAAATAATAGGCCATCAAGCTCGAAGCGATCCAGCTGTTCTGTCGAAGTTGCATAAGGAATAATGGTTACTTTGCAATCGAGTAATAACAATTGTTTTAAAATGGACGACTTATAATGAAAATCAATCAAGCCAATATGTGTCATACCAGTTCCGATGGTTTGGAGTTCTTGATCTGATTGAGTAGCAAGGAAAAAATGTGTTTGCACGGATTCCCAAGCTAGTTCGGACAAAGTGTTGTGTAGCAATTGCGATTGCATCGTACCGGAATCGCGAATGCTTTGGATAATAGAGCGCGTATCAACACCGCTTAAAATTGGTATGTGGTGGGTATCGGCAAACTCAGCGAGTGAAATGGCATCTTTGCAAAGAGGTCCTTCATATAAGTTCGCAACTATAATTCCAGCCGCTTGAATAAGATCTGATTGTGCATAAAGCGATTCGATTCCATATTGTCCAATTAAAGGATAGGAAAACACGACGATTTGTCCTTTATACGATGGATCTGTTAAAACTTCTTCATAACCGGTCATGCCTGTGAAAAAGACAATTTCTCCTTGAATAGCAGAAGCTTTACCGTGCCACTGACCTTTAAATGTTTTTCCATTTGATAGTGTGATGACTCCTGACATTTTCCCACCCCTTACTTTATTCATTTATAATGCATATTTATAAGTTGGTTATTTTTATTTATCCGATAAATCCTATGTTTTGTAAGTAGAAAGATAATGATTAGTATTATATGTCTGTATAAAAATTAAGTCAACTGTATTTTTATGATAAAATGAATAAAGGTAATAAGTCCTTATTGAAGAAAGAAGTGAAAAAAGGGAAAATTATTGAAAACGCTTATCTTCTCAAAGCTTTTCATGTATAATAATGACAAAGTTAGTATGAAGGGAGAGCGGGTCATGAGTTTGAAGAGAGATAACAAAGCTGATAAGCGCGAAGTCACCTCAATTCGCAATGACTATGTCCGTTCGGTTGAAATCGAAGAAAAGCGTAAATCTGCTCATAAAGTACGATTAATGAGAAGGTTGGCAGTATTTGGGTTCGTGGTTTTGATGGCAACTATTTGGATTGGGTCAACTATTTATGCGCAAACACAAACCATTTCTGAAAAAGCGCAGCTTCGTGAAGAAGCGCTGTTAGAGCTTGAAAAAGTGGAAAAGCAACAAAATCAGCTAGAAGAACAAATTTTGCTACTGAATGATGAAGAATATTTGGCTAAATTAGCGCGCAAAGATTATTTCTTATCAGAAGAAGGAGAAATCATTTTTACTACGCCACATGATGAAAAAAAAGATAAAGAAAAGCCATCAGAAAAAGAGTAGTCAGTTGACACTCTTTTTTTGATGGTTATAATAAAAAGTGGGACAAGTCCCGCAAAATGACAGCGTGACCTAATATCATTTAGAGTCACCTTTAATTTTAAGGAGGAGCATTTTTTTTATGTCGATTGAAGTAGGCAGCAAGTTAGAAGGTAAAGTCACAGGTATTACAAACTTTGGAGCATTTGTTCAGCTTCCAACTGGTGCAACAGGCCTCGTGCATATAAGTGAAGTAGCCGACAACTACGTTAAGGATATTAACGATCATCTTAAAGTTGGCGAAATGGTAGAAGTGAAAGTCATGAATGTAGAAGCAGACGGAAAGATTGGGCTTTCAATTCGTAAAGCGAAGCCACAACCAGAAGGCGGCACAGAACGACCACAACGACCACGCCCAAGCAACAATCGTTCATTTGATCGCGCTCCAAAAGAGAACTTTGAAACAAAAATGGCGAAGTTCTTGAAAGACAGCGAAGAAAACATGACGACCTTAAAGCGCGCGACTGAATCAAAACGTGGCGGCCGAGGGGCAAAAAGAGGCTAACTTGCTAGCTGTTTTAATAGTATAGGGAAATGCTTCACTACAGCTTGAAATTTATAAATGAAACGCTTCTCAATTTGAGAAGCGTTTTTTTTGAGTATTTATTTTCCGCAATAAAAAAAGCAGTGCCCTTAAAGGACGCTGCTTTTGTGGAACTATAATGGCGGCAGAGGGGATCGAACCCCCGACCTCACGGGTATGAACCGTACGCTCTAGCCAGCTGAGCTACGCCGCCTTGTTTAAACGAACATTTAATAGCATACTATTGATAAATGCGTCTGTCAATTGCAATTCAAAAAAATTTCAACAGAATTTCAATATAGAGAGTAAGCAGGTGAGAGAGTAATGGAGAATTTTCAAACATTAATGATGCAGTATATCAAGGAGCACAAACTGTTGGAAGCTGGAGACAACGTACTCGTTGGTTGTTCAGGAGGAATTGACTCGATGGTCTTGCTCTATTTTCTGAATTCTATAAAGAACGAACTGGGTATTTCAGTCGCAGCCGTTCATGTAGATCATATGTTAAGGGGCGAAGAATCCCGTGAAGATCGTCTGTTCACGGAAGAAAAAGCAAAACAATGGGGGATTAAATGCTTTAGTCGAGCGATTCCCATTCCGGAGATTTTAGAAAAAAAAGGCGGCAATAAGCAACAACTATGTCGAACTGAACGCTACGCTTATTTTCTAGAAGTGATGGATCAAACCGGTGCCACTAAATTTGCGACGGCCCATCACGCAGACGATCAGCTCGAAACCATCCTGATGTCAGGGCTAAGAGGCAGTTTGCAAGACGGATCATTTGGCATGCGAACAATTCGCCCTTTTGGAAGAGGTTATTTAATTCGTCCGCAGTTGGCGGTAGTGAAAGATCAAATTGCGGCATATGCAAAAGTGCAGGACATTCTATACCGAGAAGACTCGAGCAATGCAGAAGCTGCATATACACGGAATCGTTTGCGGCAACATGTTTTACCGCTTTTAAAAGAAGAGAATGATCGTGTTTCTCAAAATTTCGTGGAACTTGCAGAAGACATGCAACAAGATCAACAGTTTTTACAAGAATTAGCCGAACAAAAAGTAGCGCGAATCATTAAGGTGGAAAATGAAGAAATTATTTTATCTGCCAAAAGTTTCAGAGTTGAAGCGCACGCTTTACAAAAAAGAATGGTTCTACTACTATTAAACTATCTATATAATCCGAAGCAAGTTCCGTTAACGAGACAGCTGGTTGAACAAATGCAAGAAATGCTGCAAAGTTCATCGGGCACTGTTTTTTTACATTTGCCGCAAAATTATATAGCGATTCGCCAATACGACGAGGTTTTGCTCAGTCGTCAATCGCAAGAAACAGTGACTGAACCGACATCTAGTATCATTACCGAAAACTGGACGCCTATTTATCAGGGACGCCAGTATAAAGTGATGCCAACTGCTCGACAAGAACAAATAGAAAATGCTGCCACATGGTATTTTCAAGCACCTGAAAACGCCAGTTTCTTTTTGCGAAGCCGAAAACCGGGTGACCGGATTCTGCTCGCTGGGATGAACCATCCAAAAAAACTGTCGCGTTTAATGATTGATGAAAAAATTCCTGTGCCTAAGAGAGAAAGTTGGCCTGTCATCACGACTGACGAAAACGAACTTTTATTAGTGCCAGGCATACGAGCATCCGCCCTCGTTAGCCGCCAAAAGCGCGATGGAGACAATTGGGTACTAATTGAACAAAATTTATAAAATGAAAACAAGGAATACTAGGAGGTCCACCATGCTACAAAATGACATTAAAGAAATATTAATTAGCGAAGAACAATTGCAGGACAAAGCACGTGAACTAGGAGCGACGTTAACAGAGGATTATAAAGGTAAATATCCACTGGCTATCGGCGTTTTAAAAGGTGCAATGCCATTCATGGGAGATTTGATGAAACGTATTGATGGGTTTGTTGAAATGGATTTCATGGATGTTTCAAGTTATGGCAATGCAACTGTTTCTTCTGGAGAAGTTAAAATTGTAAAAGATTTGAATGCAAGTGTCGAAGGACGCGATCTACTAATCATTGAAGATATCATTGATAGTGGGATGACACTTAGCTATTTAGTGGACCTGTTCAAGTACCGCAAAGCAAATTCAATTAAGATTGTCACATTATTGGATAAACCGACAGGGCGAAAAGTAGACTTGAAAGCCGATTACGTTGGCTTTGAAGTACCGGATGCATTTGTTGTTGGATACGGTTTGGATTACGCAGAAAGATATCGGAATTTACCGTATATCGGAATTTTGAAGCCTGCGATTTATAGTGGGGAAGAAGAATAGACAACGATCGTTCACAGTCTATCAATTTAACAGCGAAAATAAGGCCTTTTCGTTGTATGCTGAAATGTACCTATGGTAGTATTTAGTTTAGTTTTAGGGAAACTTTATGAGGAGGCGCGGGATGAATCGGATATTTCGATACACCATATTTTATTTACTGATTTTCCTAGTTATTATCGGGATTCTGGGTACCTTTAACAATAGTAACCAGCCGACTGAAAATATAGGATATAATGATTTTTTAACTGCACTTGAAGAAGGCAAGATTGAAGAAGTAACGATCCAACCGGATGCAATGGTTTATGAAGTGACAGGGAAAATGACTGGATATGAAGACGGTCAATCTTTTGTAACGAACATTCCATTAGAAAACGATGCATTAACTGCTGAAATTCAAGCCGTTGCAAAAGCACAAAATGGTGTTGAAGTTGAATATTTGAAAGCTCCACAAACAAGTGGTTGGGTTTCATTTTTCACAGGAATCATTCCGTTCATCATTATTTTCATCCTTTTCTTCTTCTTACTTAATCAATCACAAGGCGGCGGAGGCGGCCGTGTGATGAACTTTGGTAAAAGTAAAGCGAAGTTATATGATGATCAAAAACAAAAAGTTCGCTTTAATGATGTAGCTGGAGCAGATGAAGAGAAACAAGAACTTGTAGAAGTTGTTGATTTCTTGAAAGATCCGCGTAGATTCGCAGACATTGGCGCTCGTATTCCAAAAGGTATTTTACTTGTTGGACCTCCGGGTACTGGTAAAACTTTACTAGCTCGTGCTGTTGCTGGAGAAGCAGGCGTTCCTTTCTTCTCTATTAGTGGTTCGGACTTTGTTGAGATGTTTGTTGGTGTCGGGGCTTCACGAGTTCGTGATTTGTTCGAAAACGCTAAGAAAAACGCACCTTGTATCATTTTCATTGATGAAATTGACGCGGTCGGACGCCAACGTGGCGCTGGTCTCGGCGGTGGACACGATGAACGTGAGCAAACATTAAACCAACTATTGGTTGAAATGGATGGCTTTGGTGCAAACGAAGGCGTTATTATTATTGCCGCAACTAACCGTCCGGACATTCTGGATCCGGCTTTGCTTCGTCCAGGACGTTTTGACCGTCAGATTACTGTAGGTCGTCCAGATGTTAAAGGCCGTGAAGAAGTTCTGAAGGTTCACGCGCGCAACAAGCCATTAGACGAAAATGTTGATTTAAAAGCCATTGCTCAGCGTACGCCTGGATTCTCAGGAGCTGATTTAGAGAACTTGCTAAACGAAGCAGCTCTTGTCGCAGCTCGTCGTAGCAAACTCAAAATTGATATGTCCGATCTTGACGAAGCGTCTGACCGTGTTATTGCAGGTCCTGCTAAGAAAAATCGTGTCATCTCGAAAAAAGAGCGCAATATCGTGGCATTCCACGAAGCGGGTCATACAGTTATCGGGTTAACGCTTGATGATGCTGAAACAGTTCACAAAGTAACAATCGTTCCTCGCGGACAAGCTGGCGGCTATGCGGTTATGCTACCAAAAGAAGATCGTTACTTTATGACAAAACCTGAATTACTTGATAAGATTTCCGGATTACTAGGCGGACGTGTAGCAGAAGACATCATGTTCGGCGAAGTATCAACGGGCGCTCATAACGATTTCCAACGTGCAACGGCAATTGCCCGCAGCATGGTAACGGAATACGGCATGAGTGACAAAATCGGTCCTGTTCAATTCGGTACGGCACAAGGCGGTAACGTATTCTTAGGACGTGACTTTAACTCTGAACAAAATTATTCAGATGCTATTGCTTTTGAAATTGATCAGGAAATGCAACGTATTATTAAAGAGCAGTATATTCGCACGAAAGAAATTCTGACTGAGAAGAAAGAACTTCTTGAATTGATCGCGACTACATTGCTTGAAGTGGAAACATTAGATGCAGGTCAAATTATGCATTTGAAAGATCATGGTACGCTTCCTGTAAGAGATTACGAAACATTAAATGGTGATTTCGGAGACGAAAGCAAACCAGATCTGAAAAAAGACAGTGACGCTTCAGAAGCAGTAGGTGCTCCAGCTGATCCTTCAGCAGGAGACTTGCCGACAGAAGACGCTCAAACGGACTCAGTAGGAGATTCGATCGACGAAAAGCGTAAATAATAAGAGTAACGAGCTGGTTGCCCATTCCCTTTCAAAGGGGAAGGCGATCAGCTTTTTGCTTTCTCTTAATTGTGGTATGATGTTTTGGAAATTCGTCAATAAGTGAGGCTAAATGATGATTTTAGTAATGGACGCTGGAAATACAAGTATTGTCCTTGGTGTATATGACCAGGACCAATTAATGCACCATTGGCGTATGGAAACGCTTCGCCATAAAACAGAAGACGAGTACGGAATACAAATTAAATCATTTCTTCAAGATGTTGATTTAAGTTTTTCGTCGGTAACAGGGATTATTATGTCGTCTGTTGTTCCGCCGATTGTTTCTATATTAGAGCGGATGTGCCAAAAGTATTTTAAAGTAAATCCTTTGATTGTCGGTCCAGGTGTTAAAACGGGTTTAAATATTAAGTATGATAATCCTCGTGAAGTGGGTGCTGACAGAATCGTCAACACGGTTGCAGCCATTCATGAATACGGAAGTCCATTAATCATTGTGGATTTTGGCACTGCCAATACTTTCTGTTATATTAATGAAAAGCAACAATACATGGGAGGCGCCATTGCTCCCGGTATTAACATTTCAACAGAGGCGTTGTACGCTCGTGCTGCTAAACTTCCGCGCATTGAAATCACCACACCAGAACATGTGGTTGGTAAAAACACGGTTTCCGCTATGCAAGCTGGTATTGTATATGGTTACGTTGGTCAAGTAGAAGGAATTGTTGGGCGCATGAAAAAAGACAGTAAAGAAAAACCGACAGTTATTGCAACTGGCGGTATGGCTTCTTTGATTGCTAATGAAACAACCATTATTGATTATGTAGATCCTTTATTAACGTTAAAAGGACTGTATTTAATTTACAAACGCAATCAAGCGTAAAGAAAGGAACGATAGATGTGTCAGATTATTTAGTTCGCGGCCTCGGTTTTAATGGGAGTGTTCGTGCATTTGCAGTAGATAGCACAAAAGCAGTAGGAGAAGCGCAACGTCGTCATATGATGTGGCCAACTGCGTCAGCCGCATTAGGACGAGCGATGACAGGTGGCGTAATGCTTGGCGCTATGCTAAAAGGCGATGATAAAGTAACAGTTAAGTTTGAAGGTGGCGGACCTATTGGTGCATTGCTAGTGGATAGCAATGCTAAAGGTGGCGTACGCGGTTATGTTTCTAATCCGCAAACTCATTTTGACTTAAACGCACAAGGCAAACTAGATGTTAGTCGGGCAGTTGGGACAAACGGCATGATGTCAGTTGTTAAAGATTTAGGGATGCGCGATAATTTTACAGGTCAAACACCGATTGTTTCAGGAGAAATTGCGGAAGATTTCACTTATTATTTTGCGACTTCAGAACAAGTACCTTCATCAGTAGGGCTTGGTGTTTTAGTGGATACAGACAACTCAATTTTGGCGGCTGGTGGTTTTGTCATTCAATTGATGCCAAATACGGACGACGAAACCATTACGAAAATTGAAGAACGTCTTTCTGGTATTGAACCTGTTTCTCATATGATTCAGCGTGGATTAACACCAGAAGAAATTCTTGAAGCAGTACTTGGAAAAGAAAATATTCAAATTCTTGATAAAATGCCGGTACATTTTGACTGCAATTGTTCTAAAGATCGTTTTGCGACGGCTATTCTTGGACTTGGAAAAAAAGAAATTCAAGACATGATCGATGAAGATGGAATGGCGGAAGCGCAATGTCATTTCTGTTTGGAAACGTATCATTATTCTAAAGAGGAACTCGAGACGTTTATCAATGAGCTCCAGTTATAATAATCGGCGACCTGTGCCACCGGCAGGTACAGTCAAGCCTAAACGACATTTAAAAACCAAACCGGTGCTAATAGTCATTGGGGTATTGTTATTAATTAATATTTTGTGGTTTATTGCTTGGTTAATACCAAATGATACGGGCAAAGCGGAAAAAGTGGCTTCTGTCAGCGGTGAAGCAATCACGCGAGAAGAGTGGTTAGCTTCTATGGAAGAGCAGCACGGCCGCGAAGCATTATTAGAGTTAGTCAATGAAAAAGTAATGGCCACGGCAGCTAAAGATTATGGAATTGAAGTCAGTGACAAAGAAATTGATTTAGAGTTAGCGCTCCTGCGTTCATCGCGAGATGGTACGGAAGCGGCATTATATGCTGTAGACGATGCACGTCAACGCGAAAAAATAAAAGCTCAATTAATTTTAGAAAAAGTACTAACTAAAGATATTGTCGTTGAAAAAGAAGAGATTAAAGCATTTTATGACGATAACGAATCGCTATATGACGTTAAAGATTCATACCGGACACGTATCATTGTTCTAAATTCATCAGCAGAAGCAGAAGAAACCATCAAAGAACTTGAAAAAGGTTCTTCGTTCGAAGCAACTGCTCGTGAACGATCCATTGACAGTGCGACAGGTAATCTTGGCGGAGATATTGGTTATATATCTAATGGCGAGCCAGGTGTAGATGCAAACATTGCTAAAGCTGTTTCAAAAGTAGAAGTTGGTGGATGGTCTTCGCCATTGCCACTGGAAAACGGCAAAACTGCCATTATTTCCGTTACAGAAAAAGTAGATGGCCAAACATTTTCTTATGAAGATGTAGCCGGTCATATTAACCGCGAGCTAGCACTTGAACAATTACCACAAGCTGTTACTCCTGAAGCTTTCTGGCAAGAGTTTGACGCTGAGTGGTTTTACGGAGAATAAACAACTCTTAGGCGTTTCGCTATGAAACGTCTATTTTTTATGAATTCATGCAATTTGACAAAAGGTCCGCGATATTGATAACATTAGCTTCATTAAAGTCGACAAAAATACTAGGGATTAGGAGTGGTGAAAATGGCGCGTGTAGGTAATTCGATCACCGATTTAATAGGGCAAACACCAATTGTGAAATTAAATCGGTTAACAGGTCCTGAAGATGCAGACGTTTATTTGAAATTAGAGTACTTCAATCCGGGCAGTAGCGTGAAAGATAGAATTGCATTATCGATGATTGAAGCGGCTGAAAAGTCTGGAGATTTAAAAGAAGGCGATACAATTATCGAGCCGACGAGTGGTAACACAGGAATTGGTTTGGCAATGATTGCGGCAGCAAAAGGCTATAAATCTGTTTTAGTTATGCCAGATACAATGAGTATGGAACGTCGCCAATTATTGCGTGCTTATGGAGCTGAATTGATTTTAACTCCAGGTTCAGAAGGCATTAACGGTCCGAATGGGGCTATTAAAACTGCTGAGAAAAATGCAGCGGAACATGGTTGGTTTATGCCGCAACAGTTTAATAACGAAGCAAATCCTGAAATTCATCGGTTAACAACTGGTCCAGAAATCATTGAAACAATGGGTGATCAATTAGATGCATTTGTTTCGGGAATTGGTACAGGTGGAACGATTACAGGGGCTGGCCAAGTATTGAAAGAAAAATATCCTGAAATTAGCATCGTCGCAGTAGAGCCTGCTGATTCAGCAATATTATCAGGTTGTAAGCCAGGACCTCACAAAATCCAAGGAATTGGAGCTGGCTTTATACCTGCTGTACTCGACACCAAAGTGTATGATGAAATTATTCAAGTAACGAGCGATCAGTCGTATGATACAGCGCGTCAAGTGGCTCGTGAAGAAGGTATTCTAGGAGGCGTTTCTTCGGGAGCAGCTATTTATGCAGCGCTTCAAGTCGCTAAACGTTTAGGCAAAGGTAAAAAAGTATTAGCGATCATTCCGTCTAACGGGGAGCGTTACTTGAGTACGCCACTATACCAATTTGACGAATCTGATTGAGCGATTAAAAAGAGCGGGCATCACGCCTGCTCTTTTTTTATGGAAACTACCAGTTTAAATAAGGTAAGATAAAGGCGGCTTAATGATACATATTCGAATGGTTGGACGGTGAATTCTATGGAAATCAACTTTAAAGATAAAACGCTCGTTATGGGCATATTAAATGTTACGCCTGATTCTTTTTCTGATGGCGGCAAGTATAGCGGAGTGCAACAAGCGCTGATACATGCTGAGCAAATGATTGCCAACGGTGTGGACATTATCGATGTAGGTGGCGAATCCACACGTCCTGGCCACGTGCAAATTTCAGATAAAGAAGAAATCGAACGGATTGTTCCTGTCATCAAGGCTTTGCGCCAAAAGTTCGATGTATTAATTTCTGTTGATACTTATAAATCACGTGTTGCAGAAGCAGCAATTGCCGCAGGAGCTCACATAATCAATGATATTTGGGGAGCTAAATATGATTCGGAGATTGCGAATGTCGCAGTGAAATGGAATGTGCCGATCATCTTAATGCATAACCGAAACAATACAGCTTATTCGAATTTTCAAGAGGATGTATTGAAAGATCTTACGGAAAGTATTGAAATCGCTCTTTCTGCTGGAGTACCACAAGAAAACATTTGGCTAGACCCTGGGGTTGGGTTTGCTAAATCGGTAGAGCAAAACCTTCAAGCAATCCAGTTGATTGAGCGAATAACTGAGTTGGGATATCCGGTACTTCTTGGTACCTCTAGAAAGTCGTTCATTGGCAAAATTTTAAATACAACCGTAGAAGAGCGACTAGAAGGTTCACTCGCAACAATTTGTTACGGCATTAACCAAGGTTGCAATATCGTCCGCGTTCATGATGTGAAAGAAACGGTACGCACAGTCCGAATGATGGACGCGTTAACGGGCAAGCGCCCATACAAGGAGGAGAAATAATGGATTTTATTCACGTAAACGATATGGAGTTTTATGGATATCACGGTGTATTCCCTGAAGAAACAAAATTAGGTCAACGATTCCGCATGACGGTTTCATTGGCAGTGGACCTTCAGCAAGCTGGAGAGACGGACGCTTTAGAACATACAGTGCATTACGGAGAAGTCTATGAAGCTTGCCGTTCAATCGTCGAAGGAGCACCGAAGAAATTAGTGGAAGCTGTAGCGGAAAGTGTAGCCAACCGAATTCTAGCTGAATTTCCTTTAGTAAAGGGCATTCGCGTGCAGCTAATCAAACCGGATCCACCAATTCCTGGTCACTACAAATCTGTAGCAATTGACTTAACGCGAGGAAAGTTCGTATGAACCAAAGTTACTTGTCACTAGGTTCTAATATGGGGAATCGCCTCGAGATGTTAAAACAAGCTGTATCACAACTCTCAAAATCTCCATCTATTATAGTTACACGTATTTCCTCTCTCTACGAAACAGATCCAGTAGGATTTACAGAGCAGGATCCCTTTCTAAACATGGTCGTTCAACTTGAAACAAAATTAGATGCATTTGCTTTATTGGATGTGTGCCAAGAAATTGAGCAAAACTTAAATCGTAAACGTCTCGTTAGGTGGGGCCCGAGGACAATAGACCTTGATATTTTATTGTATAACCGAGATAACATTCAAAACGACAGGCTTATTGTGCCGCATCCGCGAATGGATGAGAGAGCCTTTGTAGTTGTGCCGTTACTCGAAGTAAATCCGGAATTTAAAGCAGTGGACAACTTTGAGGCAGAAGGTGTTCGTTTATGGAAAACTTATAATGATGTTGAAGCGTTTTTGCAGGGCGTACAAACGGATTTGTAATTGAAGTTAACGCGTTATTAATTAGTGGAACGTAAAGCTGCCACAAATTCGTGGCAGCTTTTTTATGTAGTATGGTAAGAAATTGTGTACAATAGAGAAATACATGAATGAGATTGAGTGTTAAACAGATAAAGGAGTGTAGGGTATGTCAGAAGAATTAAATGATCAGTTATTAGTTAGGCGCCAAAAAATGCAAAACTTCCGAGATAACGGAATGGATCCGTTTGGTGGTCGCTTCGAGCGGACTCACTTGTCTCAAGAAATCATTGAGCAATACGGAGAACTTTCTAAAGAAGAGCTTGAAGAAGCATCTCATGAAGTAGTTATTGCTGGACGAGTAATGACGAAGCGTGGGAAAGGGAAAGCTGGATTCGCGCATGTTCAAGACTTAAAAGGTCAAATTCAAATTTATGTTCGTAAAGATGCAATTGGCGATGATGCTTACGAATTTTATAATACAGTCGACCTAGGAGATATTTTAGGGATTAAAGGAACTGTTTTTAAAACAAATGTAGGGGAATTATCTATTAAAGCAAAAGAAGTAGAATTCCTTACAAAAGCATTACGTCCGTTACCGGAAAAATTCCATGGCCTAAAAGACGTAGAGCAACGTTACCGTCAGCGTTATTTAGACTTGCTTACAAGTGACGAAAGCAAAGAGACATTTATTCTACGTAGCCGAATTATCCAATCGATGCGTCGTTATTTGGATAATGAAGGATTCTTGGAAGTCGAAACTCCAATGCTTCATTCAATTGCGGGAGGAGCGGCTGCAAAACCGTTCATTACACACCACAATGCTTTGGATATGGAGTTATATATCCGAATTGCGATTGAGTTGCACTTAAAACGATTAATCGTAGGCGGCTTAGAGAAGGTTTACGAAATTGGGCGTGTCTTCCGAAATGAAGGAATCTCGACTCGGCATAACCCTGAATTCACGATGTTAGAATTATATGAAGCTTATGCAGATTATAATGACATCATGGCACTTACGGAAAACTTAGTCGCTCATATTGCACAAGAAGTTCTAGGAACTACTACAGTACAATATGGAGAAGATCAAATTGACTTGGCTGTAGGGTGGAAACGACTGCATATGGCTGATGCTGTTAAAGAATACACAGGTGTAGACTTCTGGGAGCGTATGACTAAAGAAGAAGCTCAAACATTAGCGAAAGAACACGGTATTGAAATTAAATCTACAATGGAAGTCGGGCATATCTTGAATGAGTTCTTTGAGCAAAAGGTAGAAGAGCAACTAGTTCAACCAACTTTTATTTTCGGCCACCCGGTTGAAATTTCACCTTTAGCTAAGAAGAATCCAGAAGATGAACGCTTTACTGATCGTTTCGAATTGTTTATCGTGCGCCGTGAGCATGCAAATGCATTTACAGAGTTAAACGATCCAATTGATCAACGTCAGCGCTTTGAAGCACAGTTGGTTGAAAAAGCTGAAGGCAACGATGAAGCTCATGAAATGGATGAAGATTTCATTGAAGCTTTGGAATATGGATTGCCACCAACAGGTGGATTAGGAATTGGTATCGACCGATTAATTATGTTGTTAACTAATTCCTCATCTATTAGAGATGTTTTGTTGTTCCCGCAAATGCGTCCAAAAGAATAAGTGGGTAAAAAAGAATGCTGATTTAACGGTCCAAGATCGTTGAATCGGTATTTTTTTAAAAAAATACTTGTGTCATTTTTTTAATGGTGCTATACTACTTCTTGTCGCGTTTTTCATAATAAAAAACACGAAGAAACAAAAAGTGGAAAGTAGTTGACTTCCTAAAAAGAAGTTGGTAATATTGAAAAGTCGCCGTGACATTAAGCGGTAAACGATTTGAACCTTGAAAACTGAACAGCAAAACGTCAACAAATAGCAACGGTCGCGCAAAACGGCCCGCGCAAAACTTACTGATCAGCCTTACGCAGATCAAAGCGAATCGTGCGTCTTCGGACGGCGATACGCCAGCAGTATTGAGCAATCAACACTACTCTATAATGGAGAGTTTGATCCTGGCTCAGGACGAACGCTGGCGGCGTGCCTAATACATGCAAGTCGAGCGGAACTTTGGGAGCTTGCTCCCATTGTTTAGCGGCGGACGGGTGAGTAACACGTGGGCAACCTGCCCTGCAGATCGGGATAACTCCGGGAAACCGGTGCTAATACCGAATAGTTTGCGGCCTCTCCTGAGGCTGCACGGAAAGACGGTTTCGGCTGTCACTGCAGGATGGGCCCGCGGCGCATTAGCTAGTTGGTGGGGTAATGGCCTACCAAGGCGACGATGCGTAGCCGACCTGAGAGGGTGATCGGCCACACTGGGACTGAGACACGGCCCAGACTCCTACGGGAGGCAGCAGTAGGGAATCTTCCGCAATGGACGAAAGTCTGACGGAGCAACGCCGCGTGAGTGACGAAGGTTTTCGGATCGTAAAACTCTGTTGTGAGGGAAGAACAAGTACCAAGTAACTACTGGTACCTTGACGGTACCTCACCAGAAAGCCACGGCTAACTACGTGCCAGCAGCCGCGGTAATACGTAGGTGGCAAGCGTTGTCCGGAATTATTGGGCGTAAAGCGCGCGCAGGCGGTTCTTTAAGTCTGATGTGAAAGCCCACGGCTCAACCGTGGAGGGTCATTGGAAACTGGAGAACTTGAGTGCAGAAGAGGAAAGTGGAATTCCATGTGTAGCGGTGAAATGCGTAGAGATGTGGAGGAACACCAGTGGCGAAGGCGACTTTCTGGTCTGTAACTGACGCTGAGGCGCGAAAGCGTGGGGAGCAAACAGGATTAGATACCCTGGTAGTCCACGCCGTAAACGATGAGTGCTAAGTGTTAGGGGGTTTCCGCCCCTTAGTGCTGCAGCTAACGCATTAAGCACTCCGCCTGGGGAGTACGGCCGCAAGGCTGAAACTCAAAGGAATTGACGGGGGCCCGCACAAGCGGTGGAGCATGTGGTTTAATTCGAAGCAACGCGAAGAACCTTACCAGGTCTTGACATCCCACTGCCCGGTGTAGAGATACACTTTTCCCTTCGGGGACAGTGGTGACAGGTGGTGCATGGTTGTCGTCAGCTCGTGTCGTGAGATGTTGGGTTAAGTCCCGCAACGAGCGCAACCCTTGATCTTAGTTGCCAGCATTCAGTTGGGCACTCTAAGGTGACTGCCGGTGACAAACCGGAGGAAGGTGGGGATGACGTCAAATCATCATGCCCCTTATGACCTGGGCTACACACGTGCTACAATGGACGGTACAAAGGGTTGCCAACCCGCGAGGGGGAGCCAATCCCATAAAACCGTTCTCAGTTCGGATTGTAGGCTGCAACTCGCCTGCATGAAGCCGGAATCGCTAGTAATCGTGGATCAGCATGCCACGGTGAATACGTTCCCGGGCCTTGTACACACCGCCCGTCACACCACGAGAGTTTGTAACACCCGAAGTCGGTGAGGTAACCCTTGTGGAGCCAGCCGCCGAAGGTGGGACAGATGATTGGGGTGAAGTCGTAACAAGGTAGCCGTATCGGAAGGTGCGGCTGGATCACCTCCTTTCTAAGGATAAATTCGGAACCGAGTTTTCTCGGGGTTGACGTTTTGCGTTCAGTTTTGAAGGTTCACCTTCAGGCGGCAACGCCTTTTTTTGTGACTTTCAAACTTGTTCTTTGAAAACTGGATAAAACGACATTGAAACAAATGCAAGAAATTCAAGTACGCGTGACCATTGGTCACAACTTTTTAATTAACCATTGGTTAAGTTAGAAAGGGCGCACGGTGGATGCCTTGGCACTAGGAGCCGAAGAAGGACGGCACTAACACCGATATGCTTCGGGGAGCTGTAAGTGAGCGATGATCCGGAGATTTCCGAATGGGGGAACCCACTACCTTTAATCGGGTAGTATCCATGTGTGAATCTATAGCACATGAGAAGGCAGACCCAGGGAACTGAAACATCTAAGTACCTGGAGGAAGAGAAAGCAAATGCGATTCCCTGAGTAGCGGCGAGCGAAACGGGATCAGCCCAAACCAAGAGGCTTGCCTCTTGGGGTTGTAGGACACTCTATACGGAGTTACAAAAGGTAGGATTAGGCGAAGCGACCTGGAACGGTCCGCCACAGCGGGTAACAGCCCCGTAGCCGAAAACCCTACCCCTCCAGAGTGGATCCTGAGTACGGCGGAACACGTGAAATTCCGTCGGAATCTGGGAGGACCATCTCCCAAGGCTAAATACTTCCTAGTGACCGATAGTGAACCAGTACCGTGAGGGAAAGGTGAAAAGCACCCCGGAAGGGGAGTGAAATAGATCCTGAAACCGTGTGCCTACAAGTAGTCAAAGCCCGTTAATGGGTGATGGCGTGCCTTTTGTAGAATGAACCGGCGAGTTACGATTACATGCAAGGTTAAGCTGAGAAGGCGGAGCCGCAGCGAAAGCGAGTCTGAATAGGGCGCCAGAGTATGTAGTTGTAGACCCGAAACCAGGTGATCTACCCATGTCCAGGGTGAAGGTAAGGTAACACTTACTGGAGGCCCGAACCCACGCACGTTGAAAAGTGCGGGGATGAGGTGTGGGTAGCGGAGAAATTCCAATCGAACCTGGAGATAGCTGGTTCTCTCCGAAATAGCTTTAGGGCTAGCCTCAAGATAGAGAATCCTGGAGGTAGAGCACTGTTTGGACTAGGGGCCCATCCCGGGTTACCGAATTCAGACAAACTCCGAATGCCAGTGATTTATGCTTGGGAGTCAGACTGCGAGTGATAAGATCCGTAGTCAAGAGGGAAACAGCCCAGACCACCAGCTAAGGTCCCCAAATATCCGTTAAGTGGAAAAGGATGTGGCGTTGCTTAGACAACCAGGATGTTGGCTTAGAAGCAGCCATCATTTAAAGAGTGCGTAATAGCTCACTGGTCGAGTGACACTGCGCCGAAAATGTACCGGGGCTAAACGGATTACCGAAGCTGTGGATGGATCTCGTAAGAGATCCGTGGTAGGAGAGCGTTCTAAGGGCGTAGAAGTCAGACCGGAAGGACTGGTGGAGCGCTTAGAAGTGAGAATGCCGGTATGAGTAACGAAAGACGGGTGAGAATCCCGTCCACCGAATGCCTAAGGTTTCCTGAGGAAGGCTCGTCCGCTCAGGGTTAGTCGGGACCTAAGTCGAGGCCGATAGGCGTAGACGATGGACAACAGGTTGATATTCCTGTACCACCTCCCCGCCGTTTGAGCAATGGGGGGACGCAGAAGGATAAGGAGAGCGTGCCGTTGGTTGTGCACGTCCAAGCAGTGAGGCGTGGAATGAGGCAAATCCCATTCCTGATACGTTGAGCTGTGATGGCAAGAGGGTTTACCCTTAGAGTCCCTGATTTCACACTGCCAAGAAAAGCCTCTAGCGAGGCGGGAGGTGCCCGTACCGCAAACCGACACAGGTAGGCGAGAAGAGAATTCTAAGGTGAGCGAGTGAACTCTCGTTAAGGAACTCGGCAAAATGACCCCGTAACTTCGGGAGAAGGGGTGCTCTGGTAGGGTGAATAGCCCGAGAGAGCCGCAGTGAATAGGCCCAGGCGACTGTTTAGCAAAAACACAGGTCTCTGCAAAACCGTAAGGTGACGTATAGGGGCTGACGCCTGCCCGGTGCTGGAAGGTTAAGAGGAGTGCTTAGCGCAAGCGAAGGTGCGAATTGAAGCCCCAGTAAACGGCGGCCGTAACTATAACGGTCCTAAGGTAGCGAAATTCCTTGTCGGGTAAGTTCCGACCCGCACGAAAGGCGTAACGATCTGGGCACTGTCTCAACGAGAGACTCGGTGAAATTATAGTACCTGTGAAGATGCAGGTTACCCGCGACAGGACGGAAAGACCCCGTGGAGCTTTACTGTAGCCTGATATTGAATTTTGGTGCAACTTGTACAGGATAGGTAGGAGCCTGAGATTCCGGAGCGCCAGCTTCGGAGGAGGCGTCAGTGGGATACTACCCTGGTTGTATTGAAATTCTAACCCACAAGCCTGATCGGCTTGGGAGACAGTGTCAGGCGGGCAGTTTGACTGGGGCGGTCGCCTCCTAAAGAGTAACGGAGGCGCCCAAAGGTTCCCTCAGAATGGTTGGAAATCATTCGTAGAGTGTAAAGGCAGAAGGGAGCTTGACTGCGAGACGTACATGTCGAGCAGGGTCGAAAGACGGGCTTAGTGATCCGGTGGTTCCGCATGGAAGGGCCATCGCTCAACGGATAAAAGCTACCCCGGGGATAACAGGCTTATCTCCCCCAAGAGTCCACATCGACGGGGAGGTTTGGCACCTCGATGTCGGCTCATCGCATCCTGGGGCTGTAGTCGGTCCCAAGGGTTGGGCTGTTCGCCCATTAAAGCGGTACGCGAGCTGGGTTCAGAACGTCGTGAGACAGTTCGGTCCCTATCCGTCGCGGGCGCAGGAAATTTGAGAGGAGCTGTCCTTAGTACGAGAGGACCGGGATGGACACACCGCTGGTGTACCAGTTGTTCTGCCAAGGGCATCGCTGGGTAGCTATGTGTGGCCGGGATAAGTGCTGAAAGCATCTAAGCACGAAGCCCCCCTCAAGATGAGATTTCCCATTGCGCAAGCAAGTAAGATCCCTCAAAGACGATGAGGTAGATAGGTTCGAGGTGGAAGCGTGGCGACACGTGCAGCTGACGAATACTAATCGATCGAGGACTTAACCAACAAATTGTAGGCGAAAATCTTGCACGTTCCAATGTCGTTTATCCAGTTTTGAGTGAACAAGCACTCAACCAAATAGTCCAGTGATGATGGCAAAGAGGCCACACCCGTTCCCATCCCGAACACGGCAGTTAAGCTCTTTTGCGCCGATGGTAGTTGGGGGTTTCCCCCTGTGAGAGTAAGACGTCGCTGGGCAATTCAAGAAAGTCGTTACCGATTCCGGTAACGGCTTTTTTT